>JBCDLR010000301.1:0-4977 GCA_038745205.1 Verrucomicrobiota bacterium | reverse complement strand
GAGAAAATGCTTCGAAAGAATTAGATACCATTCTCCGCCATTTGGCTGAAATGCTCCCGAAAACGGAACGTTTGCTATCGTTCCTTTGATTCGAAGGCGGGGGTGTGCGGCGAGATCAAGTACGCGTTCGGTCTTCTTGGGGGCAAAAACCACCGTATAGAACATACGTCCGAAATCTCGCTTCGTGATCTTTGCGGTAAATTTGTATCGAGCATTCGCCATCAAAATGGGAACAATAGAAGTTACGCACCGTCCCGCCGATCTGTTTCCGGAAGCACGGAGTTTTCCGGTTCAATTGACGATCTCTTACCGGGAATCGCGATCGTCGGTCAAGCCGAAAGCCTGAATGGCCTGACCTCGCACCTTCTCCTACCTCCGCCGTCGGCGCAGCGCGAGCGGGAGGGCGACGAAGCCAAGGAGTGCGGTGGTGGGCTCGGGGACGGGAACAATCTGCAAGGCAGCGACTCCCTCATCGCCGGCGGAAGAACCGCTCAGGAAGAAAACACGGTTTCCCGCTGTGACCGTTACCGGGATCGGGGAGGACGAGAGCGCGGAGATCGAGCTGTAGTTCGTCGTGACGCCGTCAGACTCGACGCTGAATTCTCCGGAGCCCGACGGACCGGCGTAGAGCCAAAAGTTGTATTCGCCGGGATCTAGATTGAGGATTTCGAACTGCCAGACCTGACCAAAGGCGTCGCGGTCTCGGAAGAGGTCCTCATAAAGAGGGTCTCCACCTCCAACGAACTCAGTAAATCCGCCCCCGTTAAAGGTGGTCGAGGTAACTACACCGAGTATGTCGGTCATATTTCCGGTACCGCCTGCGGTTTCAGTGGACCAGATTCCGACCTGTCCGGCGTCGCCGCCAAAGGTCGAAGCGGGGATAGTGCCACCGGTGAAGACAAAGTCGAGATTGAATGCCGCCCCGAAAGATGGCGAAGCGATTGATGTCGTGATGAAGAGAATGAGAATTGAGTTTTTCATGGTTACCTCCGAATGATCAGCGCAAAGTTCCGCTCATTGCCCATAGAAGTCAAAGCGTTCGGAAGTGGAGACAGAGTATTTCTATGATCCAAGCGTTTCCTTGGAATGAACCAGATTGGCCACTAATTAACGGTCTTTCGAACACTGTTCAATGATCTCATGCTACGAAGGAGCGGGGAACCCTTGCGAACTATCCAAAGCAGTTAATCGCCCAAACCAGATGCCTGTTCGTGAATTTTATAAAAATGTGGTCATTGGAATGGTGGAGATATCATTGGCGGATCTCCGGGTGGCCCGTAGTATTTTCTCCGTCATGAGGGGTATCGTTCATCTTTCAAAACTTGCCGCCCTTTTTTCGTTGGTCTTTTTCGGTCAATGCATTCCGCTGAGCGCTTCTTCCATTTTGATGGGTAACCGGTTTAATTCGGCCACCGGTACGCAGGAGTTCGTCCATATCGACAGGGTGACGGGAGCGATTACGCCGGTCGGTCCTGGTGTCACCGGCTCACCTGCGATAAGCGCCACCGCGGAAGGCTTGGCATTGGGAGGGTTCTATTCAATCCGAGCCCAGCCGAGTGGACAGTCGGCCGGGCTCTACTCCTTCGACGTGGCATCGGGGGCGATCGTGAATATGCCGGCATTCCCGACCAATATCGGGGGCATGCGGTATGGCGCCGGAGGTAGCATTTTGGGGCTTCGCTTCAACGCTGGAACCGAAGAATTGCTCTCCGTTGATCCGGTAACGGGTTCCATTTCGACGATTGGGCTAGGTATTCCGAATATCGGAGTCTTCAACGGGCAAGCAACTTATGACCCGGTCAATGATGTCTACAGTTTCCTTGGCACGCTCAATGATGGGATGGGGCTCCGCATATTTTCCTTGAATGCCTCGACCGGCGCCCTCATTGGATCCCCTCTATACTCTCCGCCTTCCAGTGTGGGATTCTGGAACTACGACAACAGCGGTAGGATCCTCGGGCTTCGTTTTGATAGTGGGACGGAGCGATTGGTCGCGATCGATCCGGCAACTGCGGTTGTGACCGATATCGGGTCCGGAATCGCGGGATTTGGTTCCGTCGTGGGTTCCGGGAGTTATGACCCGGTGGACAACGCGTTCACATTTGCCGGGAACCGGTCGGGCGAAGGACGGCGACTCTTCACGCTTGATGCGGCCACCGGGGCCATTCTCTCCGAACCCTCCTTCACCACCACGATTAACGGGCTGACATATGCTCCTGAGCCCTCCGTCTCGCTTCTCTTGATTAGCGCCATTGGAATGGTGTTGTCTCGTCGCCGCCGGACGGCGTGAACTGAAAACCTGTATTTCTGTAAATTGAAAACGGCGCGCCCTTTGTTGGGAGGGCATCGAGAAAAAGGCAGCGCTAAGAATTGCTCGCGCTTTACTTCCTCCGCCGGCGAAGGGCGAGCGGGCGGGCGACGAGGCCAAGGAGCGCGGTGGTGGGCTCGGGGATGAAGGAGATGGAGGCGGTCATTTCGGTGGCGTCGAATCCGATGTCTCCAAGGGAGTCGATGATGAAATGCAGGCGATCGCCCTGGGAAACGGCGACCCCGTTGAGGGTTTGCGGGCCGGAAGACCCGCCGGTGCCGACCGTTCCGCTGGCGAGATTCCCTGAGGCATCTCCCAGGTCCACGAACCAGCCCACACCATTGATTCCGCCGTTGTTGTCCATATCCGAGATTTGAAACTCGACATCGATGACACCGTCGCCGGGAGCAAGCCAGCTGAGGACGACGAGGGAGTTATTGGACGGATGAAGGAAGATGGTTTCGTCCGGCCAGTTGAAGTTGTTCACGGATCCGAACAGGTTGAAGAGGATGTTTCCCCCGGTGTTGTTCGCTCCGATCGCAGGAAAAGATGATGTTACCCCATTCGGCCTCCAAATACCAGTGTCGGGATCCCAAGTGGCACTGTCGATGCTGAACTCGTCGAAAAGCTGGTAGTCTCCGTCCCGAACGAGTGAGCCGGAAGAAATGCGGTAGGACCATGTGGAGGTGTCCGAATTCACGGTTTCGGAAAAGTCGGTAACCGCGTTGTAGATGGTAGCCGCAGACCCGCCGGAAACAGTGACGTTCCAGGCCAGGATCAAACTGGCGATGTTCGTGATACCCGCAGAACAAATGGAGCCAAGATTCATGGTGTTGGTGAGTGTTTGAAAATGGAAAGCAACTCCCGATCTTTTCGAAGAGGGCGCGGCTCGTCAAGCCCCGTTTTCCCTTCCGACTCCATGGGCAGGGTTTCCGGACGTCCTCGGTCGCAGAGTCCGTTTCGTCAATTGAGTTTTCAATGACTCCTTGCCCGATTTCCCGGGGCACAAGGGCTCCGCGAAACGGGGGAAGCCCGTTTCACTTGATACCTGGCGGATCAGATTCGGAACTCCCCTCGACCGGGGCTCGCGAGGAGGAGGTTGGCGCCGGGGTCGTTTTCGATCTGCTCGCTGGTGGGGTTCCATTGGAGGGGACGATCGACTTGCCACGCGACGTTGGCGAGGGAGCACATGGAGGAGACGCGGTGGCCGGACTCGATGTCCATGAGGGGTTCCTTGCGGGATTGCATGCATGCCAGCCAGTTCTGCAGGTTGGTGGCGTCGGCGCGTTCTCCCTTGGCCAGAGCGTGGGGGATACCTTCGGCCTTGGCGAAGTCGATGACCTGCTCGTCGAGGAACACGCGACCATCGCCACCGAGGACGATCGTTTTGCCACGCGTGCCGTGGTAGACCGCGCCGAATTCGAAGTCGCCGGCCTTCACGCCCGGTTGGGCCCAGTGAATGGTGAGTTTCGGGTTTTCAAATTCGTAGGTCACTTCGAAATTCAACGGGCAATCCCAGAGGCCTTCCGTCGGTGGATTTCCCGAAGCCGTAACACGCGAGGGGCCGGTGCGGTCGAGATCGAGGATCCAGGAGATGAGGTTGAAGACGTGCGCCCCGCGGTCGTAAATCTGCCCGCCACCGATGTCGAACATCCATCGGAAGTCGCGGTGGCAGTAGTCGGGATTGTAGGAGCGGTTGGAGAGCGGGCCGAGCCACAGGTTCCAATCGAGGTGGGACGGCGGCGCCATCATGTTCGCGAGGTTGCCGCCCATGTGGTTGTCATTGTGCCAACACTCGACGCGGGTGATTTTTCCGAGGGCGCCGGATTGGATGAATTCGCGCAAAGCCGCGCCGCCGGGATGGCAACGTCCCTGGGAACCGACCTGGACGACGCGCTGGGTGTTCGCAGCGACATCGACCATCGCGCGTCCGTCCCGGACGAAATTGGACGCGGGTTTTTCCACGTAAACATCCTTGCCCGTCTGGCAGGCGTGGATGGTCATGAGCGGGTGCCAATGGCCGGGAGTGGCGATGACCACGCCGTCGATGTCTTTCCGTTCGAGTAATTTCCGGTAGTCGGTGAAGACCGGCACCTCTCGACCGAGCAGTTTGGTCGCCGCGGCGAGGTGGTGGGCATCGACGTCACAAAGTGCCGCGACGTGATCGGATATCCGCTGGACATGGTGTTTCCCCTTGGCGCCGGTTCCGATGATCCCGATTTGAAGCCGCGAGTTGGCACCCCGGGCACTGCCCGGCAAGATCATCGGCGCGGCCAGGGCGGCGGAGGCAGTCGTCGCGAGGAATCTGCGCCGTGAAAATGGTCTTGCGATGGCGTTGCGGGGATTGGGAGTCAAATCAGGCTTCATGGGGGAGATGGATGTTTTCCTTTTATGTCCCGAACCAGAGCGATCTGCATTCCGACGAAAAAAGCCGTCCCTCGGAAAGGGGCGGCTTTCGCAAAATAGGGGTTCCTTCCGGAGGAAACTCCTCCGAAGGCTACCTCCGCCGGCGAAGGGCGAGCGGAAGGGCGACGATGCCGAGGAGCGCGGTGGTGGGCTCGGGAATCGCGGTCGCCCGAATCATGAAATCGTTGGGGAAGCTAAAAAAGGGAGCCGTTTCCAACGTTCCACCGGGAAAGGCCGCGCCGGGAAAACTGACCCAGCTTGAG
>JBCDLR010000300.1:0-5004 GCA_038745205.1 Verrucomicrobiota bacterium | reverse complement strand
CTCGGACCCGGCAAACCTGCGACATGTCCTCTACATGAACGGGGATGGGACCTATGGAACGGGGTTGCCAGGGAGAACCCGCTACGCGCAATTCCAGGACAACAAAATGTTTCTCGGCTGCGGCATCTACGACATGACGCCTCTTGATAGTGACACCGAGCCGACCTTGCTCGACGTGCATGTGCATGACAGCGAATACATGCTGCCACTTGGCAATCTTTGTGTGAGTGCGGAGAATACGAGCCAGGGTTCCATTCCGGACTTCGCGGGACCTTACCGAACGAGGATATTCGCGCATCAGGCCGCGCCGGACACGACTCCGCCCTCTGTCGGATACCATCTGCCTGCGGACGGGGCGACGAACCAGCACGTCAAAACTCGGGTCGGTGTCGTCATTCACGAGACACTCGTTTACGACAGCATCAATCCCTCGACTTTTCGCGTTTTCCCGGTGGCCGGAGGTGCCGATTTGCCGGGAACGCTCAACGTCACGGACAAGGACATCATTGTCTTCACGCCAGACGCCGATCTGATGGAGGGAACAACTTACCGGGTGACCTTGGATGGAATTCAGGACGCCGTCGGAAACATCATGCCCGCGTATTCCTTCGACTTCACGACGGCTGGTTCCGGAGCGCCCGATCCAATCTCGATTTCCGATGTTGGTTCCTCACCGTATCCCGCGCCGGTCAACGGAACGGCCACTCTTTCGGTGACGGCGACGGGTGGACTCGCGCCGTTGGAATACCGATGGGACTTTGGTGACGGCACACCGGTGACGGACTGGAGCACGACGGCTGACACCGTCTCGCACACCTACGCATCGGCAGGTCACTATCCGGTGATCGTGCAGATCCGCGACAGCAGTGCCACGCCGAACCTCGCTTCCAACTCGTTTGTCGTCACGGTGACAACCGCTCCCAGTGGTGCGACGCCTACCAAAGCCACGCAGATTCTCTGCGACGAGATCAACCGCCGGGTCTGGTGTGTGAATCCCGACAACGACACCATCACCGCCCTTCACGCCGATACTCTTGCCAAGATCGTGGAGGTGCCGGTGGGAAGAGACCCGCGAAGCATTGCGCAGGACGCCGATGGAAATCTTTGGATCACTTGTCTTGATGAGGATGTGCTGGAAATCAGGAATGGAACGACGGGTGCGCTTCTCGATGCCGTCAGTTTCCATCGAGGCTCCCGTCCTCACGATGTTGTGTTCAACCGGCAGAAAACCTATGCTTTTGTTAGTCTGAAAGGGAGCCGGAAGCTCGTTCGCATCGGCCCCGACACGTTGCTGTTCGAGGAATTCGAGGCGGGGTCCAATCCTGCAGCTGTCGCGGTCAGCGGGAGCGGTGAACGGGTGCTCGTCAACCGCTTCATCTCCCCGGAAACGCAGGGAGAGGTCCGGTCGTTTGCAAATGCTGACGACGCCAGCATGAACTTTGATCAAATTCTCCCTCTCGCCATCGACACGACAGCCGCCGATGACGGTGTGAGCGGGCGCGGCCTGCCGAACTATCTCGCCGACGTGGCCATCGACCCTCTCGGTCAATTTGCGTATGTGAGTTCGAAAAAGGACAATATCCTGCGCGGGGGATTTCGTGACGGTCTTTCTCTCGGCGCCGACACGACAGTGCGAGCCATCGTTTCGAAGATCAATCTGATGACGAACACCGAAGACTTCGCGGCGCGGATCGATATTGACGACCGTTCGCAGCCGACTGCTCTGACATTTTCTCCTCTGGGCGATTATCTCTTCGTGGCCATGCAGGGGAACAACGAAATCAAGGTCATCGATACTTTCACCGACGGCATCGTGGCGTCTCTGCCGACCGGGCTGGCGCCGCAAGGTTTGTGCTTCGATACGACAACGAATCGGCTCTTCGTGAAAAACCTGACCGATCGAAGCGTGACCGTGCACGATCTTACGGACGGACTTCGGGAAGGGGATTTTAACGAAACCACTGCTGCGACCGTGAGCACGGTGGCGTCTGAAAGCTTTTCGTCAGAAGTTTTGCTGGGGAAACAAGTCTTCTACAACGCTGCCGACCCGCGCATGGGTTTCGGCTACATTAGCTGTGCGGTCTGTCATCAGGACGGCGACGATGATGGACAAGTCTGGGACTTCACGGACCGTGGCGAGGGCCTGCGCAACACGACCAACCTGCGGGGCCGCGGCGGTATGGCTCACGGAAACGTGCACTGGAGCGCGAACTTTGACGAGATTCAGGATTTTGAAATCGACATGGTCGAAGCCTTCGGTGGCACCGGCTTTCTGGAGGGGGATGGAGGACCTCATGCTTCGCTGGATACTCCGAACGCGGGTCGCAGCGCTGAACTGGATGCAATGGCTGCCTACGTCGCGTCACTTGGAACAAGCTCCGTAGAGGTCAGTCCTTTTCGCAGCGCCAATGGATCGCTCACCGCGTCGGCCACGATTGGAAAAGAACTCTTCGAGGGCACGCGGATAACTTTGTCAGGGAACGTGCTCAGTTGCGGGTCCTGCCATGATCCCTCGACCAATTTTACGGACAGCACCATCGGCAATAACTCCGTTGGTGCGGTCACGCTTCATGATTTGGGCACGATCAAGCCCGCGTCCGGAGAGCGGCTCGGAGGGGGTTCGAGTTCGCTCTCCGGCATTGATACTCCCACGCTGCTCGGCCTTCATGCGGCCGCGCCCTACTTGCACGACGGGTCTGCCGCGACATTGGCCGCCGTTTTTGATCAGTTTGTAGCAAGCGCGCCGCTGGGGCAGCCGGGCTCCGCGCACGATTTGTCCCCGACCGGTTACAACCTCTCCTCGTCCGAGAAAAACCATCTGATCGCCTATCTTGAGCAAATTGACGGCACGCCGGAAATGGTGGCTCCGCCCGAGCAGGTTTTCCGCGAATTCTATGAGCTGGATGCGAGTGGTGCGGAGGACTTTCTTGATTGGTCGGACAACGGGGTTGCCAACATTTTCTATTTCCTCTTCGACCTCGGTGACCCGAGTTCCAAAGACGTCTTTCGTCTCAATCCCGGCGGGAGCCCAGCCTCCGGGCTTCCGGTGCTGACGCGTGAGTTGGACGGCACTTTCACCTACAGTCATGTCCGGCACCTCTCCCAGAACGTCTTCGAATACATCAATATGACGTCGGGCGATCTTGTGGACTGGGGCGACGTGGAGGATCTTCTCACGCCCTACCGGCCGACCAGCACGTCATCGACACCACTCAATGCCAACTACGAAATCCAGCACCTCCACTTCGCGCCCAGAAGCGAGCCGAGTTTCTTCCGTACGCAGGTCGAAGCTGCCGACTGACGGTGAATTGGCCGGCGAAAACAGAAAGAATGTCACTATTCCCGGCAAACCGGCCCGTTCGCCGGAGTTGCAAGCCGTGGAAGTTCCGGGCCAAAGCCAATACGACACATTTCTGCGGCTTTACACGCGGCATGAACCCTCCTTGCGGGGATTCATTCGGTCCCTCGTGCCGTCGCGAGATGATGCTCTCGACGTCCTGCAGGACGTCGCGGTCGTGCTCTGGCGGAAGTGGGGCGAACTCGATTCTCCTGACAACTTTCAGAAATGGGCCTTCAAGGTCGCACGCATCCAGGTGCTGACCTGGCGTCGTGATCTGGCACGGGACCGCCACGTTTTTCAAGAGGATGTATGGGAGTTGCTTGCCGATGACTCTGCCGTTTTTCACGAGAAGGAGCAACGCGAACAACAACGGGAAGCCTTGGAAAAATGCCTCGAAAAACTGCCTGATGAGAAGCGGTTGCTGGTGAGGCGTGCTTACAATGGAGAAACGCGGATTGACGCGTTGGCGGAGGAACTGGGGCGGACGCCCATGTCGATTTACAAGGTGCTTCACCGCTTGCGCTTCAAGTTGCAGGAGTGCACGGAACGTTATCTCGCACAGGGGAGGGTGGCGATATGAGCGAAGAATCATCGAAAGAAAAAGCGCGATGGGACGAACTCATCGGCGCTTGTCTGGATGACCGGGCGACGCCGGAAGAAGTGGCGGAACTCGAAGTTGCGCTACGCGATCATGAGGAAGTCCGTCTCCGTTATTTGAGGCTGGCTCGGACCGATTCACTCCTGAGCGAGATCGCGGCTGGCTCGGAATTGCGACCAATGCCTGCGCCTCGGGTCTTGCCGGCGTCGGATCGAAAGGTCGCGCGACCACTTATCGCGGCGGCGATGGCCGCTTCGGTTCTCGTTTTCGCAGGCATCCTTGTCTTGAACAACCTCGCAAATTATTCGCCTCCGGTGGCGAAAATTTTGGAGGATGATGGCGGAGAGTGGATTTCCTCGCGGCTCGCGATCGGCTCGAAGTTGCGACCGGGGGCACGGATCGAAATCGCGGAAGGCGAAGTTTCCATCCGGTTTGAAAGCAGCGCTATCGCCCAGCTGCGAGGTCCCGCCCTGTTTGAAATCGAGTCCGCGAATAGCGGAGTGCTGCATCACGGTGAGGTTTATTCAACGGTAGAGAGTCCCGCCGCGAAAGGGTTCACCATACGGACGGCGGCCGGTGAGTTCATTGATCTCGGGACGGAGTTCCTCACGACGGCGACGGTCGACGGGCACAGTGAAGTCCAGGTCTTTGAGGGGAAAGTGGAAGCCATGACCAAGGACGGCGACCGCAAGTTCCTTTCACAAGGTGATGGATGGGGGTTATCCCCGGATCGTGGCCCAGTGAGCATCCGCATCGAAGCCGGCGAGGACACGCCGGAGTTTCGCTTTCCGTCCATTCCCGCGCCTTCCGCCGAGGACTTCGCGGATCAACAACTGGGACGGGCCCGTGCGGATTGGTGGCGTCCGGACAAATCCGAAAAGGGGGCCTACCTCGGTGCGAGAACAGGGCCGCCGGGAGTCCTTCTCGACGGAAAAGGGCAAGCGAACCCGTCCGATTTCCGTCACTCGTTTTTCTTCCAACGGGACATACCGGAAGGGCTCATTCTGCTCGACCTAGGCGAGGTCGTGCCCGTGAGCCGGGTCCATACTTATTCATGGAACCAGGG
>JBCDLR010000299.1:0-5029 GCA_038745205.1 Verrucomicrobiota bacterium | reverse complement strand
GTGACACTCTCGCCGTCGGATTCCACGAACTCCGCCTCGATGGTTTTGCCGTCGGTGGAGGTCCAGGTGCGGGCCATCACGGAGGTGAGGCAGCAGATCGCGAAGAAAACGGGGAGAGCGATGCCGTACTTCATGGGGTCCGGGGAATGAACCCCGGCTTGGGTGTAAAGTTTTCAGATTGGAAGTCCAACCTATGCCGGATCGATGCAGCCAAATGGAGATGTGAGTGGTTTTTCGGCGAAATATTTGCCTCCGGTCGGCGTCCGTCCCGATCCAAGTCTAACAAACTGAACTGCTATCCGCTTTTTTTTCTTCGAGTCCGTTTCCCGAAACAAACGGGACTTGTCGCGGTATCATCCCGGGTGCTCGAGGCTCTGGCATGGGGCCGTTTCACCGGGTGCGTTTGCTACTTGAAAAGTTCGATTTCCCTCCTCGCCATTTTCCTGTTTCCGGGACTATTTGTCGCCAATTTGAACGGTGACGAATCGGGCAGCGAGGCTTCCGCTCGACCGAAGACGAAGCAGTTGTTCAAGGTGAAACCGGGACCGTGGGGAAACCTGGAGTATTACGAGACCTACTTGAAGCCGCCCGAATGGCTGTTGGACAGCCTCCAGTGGCCGAGAGACACGACGCGTTGGATCTTTCCAGGATTGACGCCCGCTCAAGCGAAGCAGGCCTTGATGGAGGTCACATTGCCCGAGGATTCCCTGGGTTGGATCGAAAGCCCTGGAGGGAGTCAAGTGGTCGAGGGTGGCTGTTTTCTCTTCCCGCCGGAGAACTTTCTCCTCGGTATGTCACCGTTCATGAGGGCCCGTGCCGCCAGTCTTCTGAGCCGGTGGCCGCAGAACTTCATCCACTGGGACCCGATCATAGTTTCCACCAGTGATCCGAAGGGTTGGTTTTCCGGGGCTGGAATTTCGGAGAAGACGGCGTCCCTCGCGGCGAGCCTTTCCTACCTCCGTGGGAAATTGCTCGTCTTCAGTGATATTCCGCTGGTGCTTTCGAAAACAGAATCCGAGGAAGAGAGGACGGCCTTCACCCGCGTGATCGGAAAGCAGAAGACTCTGGTTTTGCGATTGAGGATGGGGGCGGGAAGTGACGTGGAACAGATCTCCAATTACTGGTCATCCAATCACCGTCGTGAGGACGTGGTCTCCATCCTTGAGGGAGTGATGGAGAGCGGCGAAGTGGAGTTGCTGGACATCGTGCACCTCATGCCGCCATTGCCGCGCAAGTTGCTCTACACCTATCCGATGCCTGAGGGCCGTAAGACAGGTGAGATGCCCGATTGCTACTGGACGGCGCTGAACTTTTTCAATTTCGTTCCGCGGGAGGATTTTCTGGATGTGCATCAGTTTGAAGAAAGGCTGGCCGCGGAATACGTCCAGGTCGGGCAGCCCCTGCAACTTGGGGATATCGTCGTCATCAAGCACACCGAAACCGGAAACACCCTGCACGCCGCTTCCTACGTGGCGGAGGAAATCGTTTTCACGAAAAACGGGCAGCATCCGGCGCGCCCCTGGATTCTCATGCGCTACCGGGACATGGTCGATCTCTACCTGACGGAGGGAAAACTGAACCTCGAGTTTTACCGGAAGAAATAGCGTTCTCCCTAGAAACCGATTGACATAGCGCGGCTGGCCCCGACTCTACCCAAGGTCTGTCCGTGGCCTTTTTCGTCAGTGCTTAGCCTTCCAAGTTTCGGGAGAACGACAGTTTCAGCGATCAGAGTCGGGGAGAACAAGCAGGCCGCAGACAAAGAATAGAAGAATGAAGTTATATATTGGAAACATTCCGTACTCCGCGACGGAATCTGATTTGCGCGACCGCCTCTCGGAATTCGAACCGATCGTCGACATGTATTTCCCGCTCGACAAGTTCAGCGGACAGCCCCGTGGATTTGCCTTTGTGACATTTGCTGATCGGGAAACCGGTGAAAAAGCGCTAGAAGCGCTGAACGGTGCCGACTTCGAAGGTCGTCCCCTGCGCGTCAACGAAGCCGAAGACCGCCCTCGTGGTGAGCGAGGCGGCGGCGGAGGTGGTGGCGGCGGTCGTCGCGACTTCCGTGGCGGCGGCGGCGGCGGTGGTGGCCGAGGCGGTGGCGGTGGCGGCGGTTACCGTGACCGTGGTGATCGCGGAGGTGGCGGATACCGCGACCGTGACCGTGGTGATCGTGGAGACCGCGGTGGTTATCGCGGGATCTGACACCTCACTGCTAAGCTGCTCTGCGAGGGCGCGTCTATTCCTTCTTGCCCTCGAGTTCCGACCACTCGATGACTCCGATCCGTTCGGCCCAGTCTTCGTAGGCGCTAATCATGGATTGAAGGCGATCCGGATGAATTTCTGACAGGTCGTTGAGTTCGGTGCGGTCTTTCCGGAGATTGTACAGTTCCCAGCGACCTTCCTTTTCATAAGGATACATCGTCGTCCATGTCCCCGGAAATTCAGAGACGATCTTCCACTTGCCCATGCGGAAGGCGCGATTTCCCTCGTGCTCCCAGCCGAGAGGGCGATCGGAGGAGTTGACTCTCAGGACAGAACGGCTGTCCGTGTGCGTTTGGTGGTTCGCGATGACGCCGGATGGGGTCGCTGACGCCAGAAGATCCATGATGTGACTGACTCGATGGCTGACCGAACCGGGCTGGATGGTCTTGTTTCTTGGGAAATGAATGATACAGGGCGTGGCAATGCCGCCTTCATGTACCCATGACTTGTGACGGCGGAAAGGCGTGTTGGAGACATTGGCCCACCGTGGCCCGTAACTCCCGTAGGTGGCTGGTCCGCCGAGCGGTTCGCCGGGCCAGTCCCCGGCACGCATGGGTGTCCCGTCCGGTGCCGATTCCGGAATGACGGGACTCACCCAGGGTTTCTTCATGCGTTCGATCGTGTTGTAGAGGTGACCTTCGTTGGATCCGCCGTTGTCGGAAAGAAAGACGAGCAGGGAGTTCTCGAGCCTGTCATTGCTTTGAAGTGATTCCACGATGCGACCGATGGCGGTGTCCATTTCGGTGACCATCGCGGCGTAGACTTGCATGCGGTGGGCTTGCCAGTCCCGATGAGGATCCTCTTCCCACGGAATGCTCGCCGGATCCCGGGGGGTGAGCGCCGTGCCTCCGGGGATGATTCCTTCCTTGATGAGGTTCTCGTGGCGCATTTTGCGGATCGCGTCCCACCCAACGTCATAGACTCCGTTGTAGCTTTCGATGCTTTCCTCCCGAGCGTGAAGGGGGTAGTGCGGAGCGGTGAAGGCGACGTAAAGAAAAAGTGGTTGGTCGTCCGCTTGCTCGATGAATCCAATGGCGTTGTCCGCGATGGCGTCGGTGTAGAAGAAGCCCTCCTCCGGTTTTGCCGGTTCGTTGTTGCGCATGAGGCCGGCGGGATCATAGAAGGAACCATGGCCGGGCAGGGTCCCGAAGAATTGGTCGAAGCCCCGTTGGCAAGGCCAGTTGTCTTTGGGGGAATCGGAGTGCACGTTGTATGTCACATGCCACTTGCCGCTCATCGCGGTGAAGTAGCCCGCTTCTTTCAGTATTTCTGCGATAGTCGGCGTGCCCTTTCTAAGGTCGCCGCGATACCCGGGTTCGCCCGCATCGTAGGTCATGTGCCCGATTCCGGCTTCGTGGGGATAGCGGCCGGTCAGAAGGCTGGCACGACTCGGGCAACATCGAGCCGCGTTGTAAAACTGGGAGTAGCGCTGCCCGTTGCGCGCCAATTCATCGAGAACGGGCGTGCGAATCTCTCCTCCATAGCAGCCCAGATCGGAAAAGCCGAGATCGTCGGCGAGAATCAGCACGATGTCCGGGGGACGATCTTCGTCGGCATGGAGCGAGGGGCATGGTGCCTGGAAGACCAGGCTGAGGGCAAAGAGCACGGGGCGAAGAAACTTCGTCCCGGATAGCGTGTGGAAGAGTTTCATGGTTTGGGTGGACGTCTTGTGAAGAAGCCGGCGAAGACTCCTGCGAGAACAGTGATCGTGAAACTGATGATGCCGTTGAGGACGGGCCAGAGGTCAAGTTGACCGCTTTCGCGAAGGAAGTGAACGAAGAGGACGCTGGCGAATCCAACCAAGGCTCCAACCAGACCAGCGGAACCAGTGGGGCGCTTCGTGAAGACACCGAGAAAAAAGATGCCCGCGACGGGCCCGAGGGCCATGCCGATGAAGGTGTTGTAGGCGTCGAAAACGGATTTCGTGCCGGAGGCGGCGATCCATGAGGCGATGCCGATGCCGATGACACCGAGAAGGATGACGACTTTGCGCGCGACGGCAAGCCGCTTCTGGTCGGACGATTTCGGTTTGAAAACGCGTCCGTAGAAGTCGGTGGTGAAGGCAGTGGCGACCGAGTTGAGCGAACTCGAGATCGTTGACTGGGCCGCCGCGAAGATGCCTGCGACAATCAGGCCGGCGAGCCCTGCGGGAAGGTTCTGCAGGATGAAAAAGGGAAGGATGCCGTCGTTCCGTTCAAGGGTGGGATCGAGGAGTGCGGGTTGCGTTTTGTAAAATGCGTAGAGCGCTGCTCCGAGAAAAAAGAAGAGAAGGGAGCCGAAAAAGGTCATGGGAATGTTGAGCCAGAGCGAGCGAGCGGCCGCCTCTTCGCTCGGAGTGGTCACGTAGCGCTGCACGACATCCTGCCCGGCGGTGTAGGAGGGAAGTGAGGCGAAGAGGAAGCCGAGGAAGATGACGAACCCTGAATTGGTGGAGGCGCTCACGTCAAAGCTTCCCCAGTCGGCGGGAAGAAATTTTTGGTCGGTCACGCCTATCTCGAGAATTGTTCCCAAGCCGCCGTCGATGCGGGAGATGATGACGAGCAGGCAAAGCAGCGCACCGCCGAGGAGAACGAGAGCTTGAATGGCATCGGTCCAGACGACGGCTTCGATCCCGCCCATGACCGTGTAAAGGATGCAAAGAACCCCGATGGCGAAGATGGCAACGAAGATGTCGATGTCGGTCGCGCTTGAGAGAGCGAGGGCAGGAAGGTAGAGAACGATGGCGACCCGCCCGAGGTGGAAAAAGATGAAGAGCGCGCTCGCG
>JBCDLR010000298.1:0-5032 GCA_038745205.1 Verrucomicrobiota bacterium | reverse complement strand
TTTCTATCGATTATGCGCTCATGGAAAAGGCCTCCCGCGTCCTCAACATTGAAGCGACCTTCGACTGGGACGACGTTGGAAGCTGGATCTCCGTCGCGAAGTACCTCGATGCGGATGAAACGAACAATCGTGGAAACGCACCCCTGTCCGTCCTCGACGCCCGGGACAATGTCGTGTTTTCGAAGGAGAAGAATCGCCGCATCGCCCTGCTCGGCGTGGAAAACCTTATCGTCGTTGAAACCGGCGATGCGCTTCTCGTCACGACCCGTGATCAGGCCGACCGTATCAAGCACCTCGTGAAGGACTTGCCTGCGGAATTGAAGTAGGTTGGCGCCGATGGAGCGCGTCCTCGGCATCGATTATGGAGAAGCCCGTATCGGGCTGGCCGTCAGTGACGAACTGGGCATGCTTGCGCACCCGGTGGAAACGATTCACCGAAACGCGGTTCCGGATTTCCTCGCCCGCATCGTGGAAGTCGCCGCGGAGAAGGCGGTCTCGCTGGTCGTGGTCGGTCTACCGCTGCACCTCGACGGGAGCCGGGGCGCCGCCGTCGAAAAAGTCGAGAGTTTCGTCTCCGGCCTCCGGGAAAAATTGCCGGAAGGGATTCCCGTCAAGACCGTCGATGAACGACTGTCCACGGTGGAAGCCCAGCGGAAACTGCATGAGGCGGGACGCACGGTGAAGAACAGCCGGAACGTCATCGACCAAATGGCGGCGGTCGTAATTTTGCAGGACTACCTTGATGAAACGGCGCTGAAGAACGGCGCGTTGAGCGACTTGCCCGGGGCACTCGAAATAGACGATGAGGATTAAGCTGATCATCGCCTATGACGGTCGGCCCTTCGAAGGATGGCAAAGCCAGCCGTCGGGCCGGACGGTGCAGGACCAGATGGAAGAAGCCCTGGGACGAATCGCCAAGGCGCGGATTTCCCTCCATGCTTCCGGCCGGACCGACACCGGCGTCCACGCCCTGGGCCAAGTTGCCCATTTCGACGCACCCCCCGGTTCCTCGATGGATGCCGCCGCGTGGAAGCGGGCGCTCAACGCAAACCTTCCCTCGACGATCCGTGTCATGGCCTCGGAACGGGTCTTAGAGGACTTTCATGCCCGGTTTTCAGTGATAAAAAAAACCTATCGCTACGAGATCGATACAGGGGAGGTGCTCCAACCTCTCCGCGCCGGACTTGCATGGCACTACCCTCAGTTCGTTGAAAGGGAAAGAATTAGCGATGCAATTCAATGTTATTTAGGTGAGCATGATTTCGCGGCGTTCGCTGCGAATCGTGGCGACGGCAAGGACGTCGACTCCATTCGGACCATTCATGAGGCGCGTCTCGAAAGTCGTGGCGAGACGTTGATCCTCACCTTCACCGGTAACGGATTCCTCTACAGGATGGTCCGACTCCTCACGGGCAGTGCCATGCACTGTGCGACCGGAGGAGAGCCGGTGTCCTGGATTATGGACTTGTTAGAGCCCGGGGGCGGGAAACACTCCTCCCATTGTGCGCCCGCGGATGGGCTCACTCTCGTCAATGTGGATTACTAACAGGGTCGGCAAAAACCCCTGTTATTCGAGGCCTTTTTCGTAATCTTCGATACGATGAAGGGCTTCGATGAAGTCGTTCAAGGATTCAATCGGGAGCATGATGGTGTCCCGACGTCCGCGCACGTCTTCGGTAATTTTAAGAAACCGCCCACGATTGTTCTCCTTCAGATCCATGAAGAACACCTTCCGGTCCGAGAAGATCTTCTCGGTGAACAGGGGATGGTGCGACTCACGGTTCTGGGAGTACTCACGCTCTTGCGGGTAGTTGTCATCGTCACCCGAAGGCGTATCCAGCATTGTCTTCACTTTACTCAGCAGATTCATTCCAGTTTATTGACCACGGAGGGTTCGGGGGTGTTCCGCTGCAAATTCTTAAATAGATTGAGAGGCTCGAGTGTAGGAGTAAAACCCTTCAAAGCAAGAGGAATCGGGAAATCGCGGAAAGATATTTTCCAGTTTCAAGCGACGCCTCGTGACGATTTTGAAACGTTTCTTCCAGATTGGAAGCCTATAGCCCCACCGCGGAGCGGACACGGTCCAACGTTTGCCGGGCGATGGCGCTGGCCTTCCAGGCTCCGGCTTCGAGGACGCCGTCAACGTAGTCCGTGTCGGCAGCGATAGCGTCCCTGCGCTCCCGCATTGGTGCGAAATAATCCCGGATGCGCTCGAAAAGCAGCTGTTTGAAGTCCCCGTATCCTTTTCCGCCCGCCCGAAACTCCTCTTCCAGAGCCGAGACGTCCGGCGCATCGGCAAATAACCTGTATAGCTGGATGATATAACTTCCCTCGGGGTCCTTGGGCGCCTCCACCGGGGTCGAATCGGTGACAATTCGCATGATCTTTTTGCGCAGCCTCTTCTCCGACTCTTCAAATATGTCGATCGTGTTTTCGTAGCTTTTGCTCATCTTTTGCCCGTCGAGACCGGGGACGACGGCAGTCTCCTCGCGAATGCGTGGCTCGGGGAGAACGAGCAAGTCCTCCCCGTAGCGATCATTGATCTTCAGGGCAATGTCGCGCGTGACCTCCAAGTGCTGTTTCTGGTCCTTACCCACGGGGACGACGTTTGCATCGAAGGCGAGGATATCGGCCGCCTGCAACACCGGGTAGGCGAACAGCCCGTGGGATGGGGAAATGCCCTGCGCGATCTTGTCCTTGTAAGAGACGCAACGTTCGAGCAACCCCATCGGCGTGGCACAGCTCAGAATCCACGTGAGTTCAGTCACCTCCGGAACATCCGACTGGCGCCAAAAGACGCATTTCTCCGGATCCAGCCCGCAGGCGAGGAAATCCACGGCCAGCTCCCGGACGTTTTCGCGCAGCGCAGCGGGATCGTGAATGGACGTCAGCGCATGGTATTCGGCGATGAAGTAAAAGGCCTCGCCCTCGTCCTGCATGCGGATCGCCGGCTCCATCATGCCGAAGTAATTGCCGATGTGAAGCCGGCCGGACGGTTGGACGCCGGAAAGAATGCGCATGATGGATGTTTTCAGCGGCTCGAAGTCAGACGAGCTGGCGCTTCGTGTAGAGCTTGAAGATCAGAGCGCACATGAACGCCGAGGTCAGAAAGAAGATCGCGGCGCCGACCGCCAGGGGCTTCCAATTGCCTTGCGTGATTGTTTCGGGCCCCGGTTGGAGCGTCGACGTTCCGACAATCTCCTTTGTCTTGCCGGCAGGTTCGGAGGCCTCCTCCTTCGGTGCTGTGCTATCGGTCTTCTCTGATTCCTCGGCCGCGCCAGCGAGGGCGGGGGCACCGAGCAATGCAAACCCGGCCGCGGGCGACCAGGGGAACAGGGAATCCGTCGTGGATTTGGGCAGGCGAGTCATGATTTCAAGACTTTCCCGGAGTTACGGGAATGCGGAGATTCACCACTGCCAAGGCCCGTTCGTCAAGTCGCGGGTTTTGAGCCGCCGCGCCGCCGTTCGCCGCGCCCTGAGAATGGCTGGCCTGATTCCTTCCGAATTCTTCATGACCTGCCGCGAATCCGGCGCATCTTCTGGACACGCCAGCATTGGGGCGTCCACGGGCGAATCCAGAGATTCCCATGAATTCCAACACAACCAGCGAGCGCGAATCGGAAGAGCTTCGCGAAACTCTGAGGGAGGAGTATCGATCGCGGTTTGCCGATCTGGCCGCATACCGGAACCGGGTATGGAAGATCCTGACCACCGATTTCTTCCAAGCCTACCTTCCGCGCTCGGGGGCCGTCCTCGACCTCGGTTGCGGTTGGGGCGAATTCATCAACAACATCGAAGCGGAACGGAAATTCGCCATGGATCTGAATCCGGATTCGGCGTCGAAACTGGGAGAGGGGATCGAATTGCTCGCTCAGGATTGCTCGGCGGATTGGACCGTGGAAGCGGGGACGCTGGACGCTGTCTTCACCAGTAACTTTTTCGAGCACCTGCCCGACAAGCGGGCGCTCGATCGCACCCTGCGGCATGCGTCACGGGCGTTGAAGCCTGGCGGGCGCATCCTCTGACTCGGGCCGAACATTGCCTGTGTCCATGGCGCCTACTGGCATTTCTATGATCACTATGTCGCCTTGACCGACTTGAGCCTCGCTGAGGCACTGGAACTCTCCGGTTTTCGAGTCGTGGAATCGTTTGCGCGTTTCCTGCCGTACACCATGGTCGGAAAGAAGCCATTGCCGCCGTTCTTTCTGAAGCTCTATCTGAAGATGCCGTTTGCCTGGCGGTTCTTTGGAAAGCAATTCCTCGTCATCGCCGAGAAGCCTTCCTGACCGGCTTGGCGTTCCGGCCTCCTTGGTGTAGTCTGGCGGTTAGATGGAACCGATCGACAAGGCCAAGGAAGTTCTCGACACCATGCTCGGGTATCTCGGGTTTGTCGTCGATGTCCAGCCCCTCGAGACCGAGAACGGCACTGTCCTTGAGATCATTTCCGAGGAGTCTGACATCCTCATCGGCCGCCGCGGCGAACGGCTCGACGACATTCAATACCTCGCCAACCGCATCGTGCAGACACAAATGCCCGACGCCCCGAAGGTCCGCGTCGACGCCCAGCACTACCGCATGATGCGCGAAGACCAGCTCGTCGAGGAGGCCAAGGCCATCGCCGAACGCGTGAAGGCGTCGAAACGCGCCGTCAAGCTCCCGCCCCTCAATTCCTACGACCGTCGTCTCGTGCATAATGCCATCGCCAATGATCCTTCGGTGGAAACCTGGAGTCCGAAGGACAACTCGCGGATGAAACGCCTCATCATCCGACCGGCAAGGCGGAAAGACGAGGAGGGGTGAAGCCAGCCGTGGCCTTGGGGAAAGATGGTGCGCGATACTGGGTTCGAACCAGTGACCCCATGCGTGTGAAGCATGTGCTCTACCACTGAGCTAATCGCGCGTTCCGTCGTCGGGGGGAGGAGAGTATCCGCTGAGCGCCGTGATTTCGCAAGAACCGTTGGGGCAAAAATCTCGGCATAGGGGACCGAATCCGCTCGTCATCAGCCTGTTTGCCGGGGCAGACCCGGAATCA
>JBCDLR010000297.1:0-5067 GCA_038745205.1 Verrucomicrobiota bacterium | reverse complement strand
TTCGAGTCGCGAATCTCTATCTCACAAGGCTGCATTTCCGCCAGCACCGCCGGAAGCACGGTGACGACCGAACCCCACCATTCGGCGAGAGCCACGTTCCCCCCCGTTTCGATGAGATTGGAAATGCTCGCGCCCTCCGCCAGTTCCGACGCGGCGATACCGATTATTTCGTGCCGCTGTTTCGTCGACCGCAGCGTTCCGCTCGCTGCCAGTTTGCCCGGCGACTCCTTCTTGATCTCAATCCAGGGCGCAAGCGGCGGCGGCACGACCCTCAGGTCACTGTCCATTCGGAAGTCGAGACCCTCGAAAACGGCAGCCACCAGCCCCATGGTCGCGTCCGCTGTGGAATCGGAATAGACATCCCCCTTCACTTCAACTTTCCCGTCTCTCACCGAAATCGATTTCACCGCATCCATCGCCATCAACTCCGGGAGCGACCTCCCGAGTTTTTCCATCCAGGTCGCTTCGCGAATGTCGTCATCGATCCGCGCCTTGTGCTCGAGTTGGATCTCCTCGTCCGATTCACGAACGGCGACACTCAAACGCGCTTTTTCCGCCCGGTCCTTGACCTGTCCTGTCACCTGAAGACTACCATCCGCATTGCGCGCGACGAGCAACCACGGATCCATCGGAACCCACCGCAACTTGTTCTCCACCGAAGCCACGCCCGGCAACTCCCGAAGACCCCGCAACACACCTTCGAGGTGCGCCTTGCGCCGAACGGTTCCCATGACAATGACGTCCCTCCCCCGCACGTCGACTACCAAGTCCGCCACTTCCCCGTCGGACTTGTCCATCGCGAGTGTAATCTTTTCGAGGATATCCCGCTCGACGACCGGCAGGAACATGAGCGTCACAACGGCCACGCTCACGAAAAAGAGCGCGAAAAAAGCAGCGGCAACAATGGAAACTCGAGGCATGAGACGTCGCGGACACCTTCAACATCAGAGGCCCCCGCGGGAGTAGTATTCTCTCAACTCCTGGCGGGAGCGTCCAGTGAAACCGAAAGGTAAAAAGCGAGACGGCCTGACCGGGAAAACTGCGAGAAACCCCCGAAACTCGCAAGTAGAGTAAAGTGGCCGGTCAGGCCGTCTCATTGAATCTTGAGGACTGCATCCTCGATCTAACTACGGATCTATTTAGCATCGGGTGTGCCAAATTCCGCTTCTGACGAAAAATGTCGAAAAATCCTCGATTTCCTTTCTCCAGTTCTCGCGCCGAACAAATGTTTTCGGGGCAAAACAATTCGTTGCGTGTGACCAAAGGTCTGTCTGTAATCTCACCCGCATGACACCTGACGAACAATGGTCCCATTTCTCCGACTCGCTTCTGCGCTACCCGAATCTCGGTTTCTCGCTCGACCTCAGCAGGATAGACTTCACTCCCGGATTTGATGCGGGGATGGCCGACGCCTGCGAGAAAGCCTTCCAACACGTGGCTGAACTTGAGAGCGGCAGCATCGCAAATCCGGATGAAGGGCGGATGGTCGGCCATTACTGGCTCCGCGATTCCAAACTCTCCCCGAACGAAACCATCCAGGGCGAAATCGAAGAAGCCATCTCGTCCTCAAAGACTTTCGCCAACAGGATCCACACTGGCGAAATTTTACCACCCTCCGGTGGTCAATTTGAAAGCGTCCTCGTCATCGGCATCGGCGGGAGCGCCCTCGGACCTCAACTTGCCGCGGACGCACTCGCCACTCCCGGGGCAGCGCTCAATCCATACTTCCTCGACAACACCGACCCCGATGGCATCGACCGGGTAATGACGGAAATCGGGGATGGCCTCGCCAAGACCCTCGCCGTGGTCATTTCCAAGTCCGGCGGCACTCCCGAAACCCGCAACGGCATGCTCGAGGCGATTCACGCTTATGAAAAAGCGGGGCTGGATTTCGGGAAGTACGCCGTCGCCGTCACCGGCCCCGGAAGCAAACTCGACAAGTTCGCCGAGGCCGGCGGATGGATGCAACGCTTCTCGATGCCGGACTGGATTGGTGGGCGCACCTCGATCACCGGCATCGTCGGTCTCGTCCCGGCTGCCCTCATCGGGATCGATGTCGACGCATTCCTCGAAGGGGCGGCGGCGATGGACACGCACACCCGCGTTCCCGTTGTGAAGGAGAATGCCGCCATGCAATTGGCCCTTGCCTGGCATCACTGTGGAAACGGCCGCGGCGAAAAAGACATGGTCGTTCTTCCCTACAAGGACCGGTTGGTGCTCTTCAGCAAGTACCTCCAGCAACTCGTCATGGAGTCATTGGGGAAAGAGCACGACCTCAACGGGAACGTCGTGAACCAGGGCATCGCCGTTTACGGCAACAAGGGATCCACCGATCAGCATGCCTACATCCAGCAACTTCGTGACGGCCTGAACAATTTCTTCGCCACCTTCATCGAAGTGCGAAGGATGCGCGACGGGGAGTCCCCGGAAGTCGAGGACGGTGTGAACTCCGGGGACTTTCTTCAGGGATTCCTTCGCGGCACCCGTTCCGCGCTCTATGGAAACAACCGGGAGTCCGTCACCATCTCGGTCGACGATCTTGATGCTCGTTCTCTCGGCGCGCTCATTGCACTCTTCGAACGCGCCGTGACATTCTACGCCTCCCTCGTGAACATCAACGCCTACCACCAACCCGGCGTCGAGGCCGGAAAAAAGGCGGCCGCCGATTTTCTCGACCTCTTGAAAAACGCCCGGGAGACGTTGCTCGCTTCAGGAACCTCGACGGCCGCAGAAATCTCAGGAAAGGTCGACGGCAACACGGAAGACATCTATCATGCGCTGAACCATCTTGAAGCCAACGATCCCCGGGTTCGCGCGGAACGGGGTAGTTTCCCGGCGGAAGACCGGTTTTCCGCCGCGAGCTAGCTATTCATATGCCGCCTTCTGCCGACATCCAGGACCTCAGTTCCCACGCACGAACGCGGCTGGCGCCCTCCAAGAAGAAAGGACTGACGCGACAGGAAAAGCTGGCGCTCTACAAGCGTTTCCTCAAGACAGAGGAGCATCGCATCTACCTCCTTCACAAGAGCGGTGCCGCTGGCCTGCGGGTGGCCGGACGACGTTCCGACCTCATCGATGTCATCGTGAGGAACCTTTACGAGGACGGCCTCGAGGACGCGGAGCGGGAAGGCGATACCTCGAAGGCGCCTCCCCTCGCCATTCTCGCCGCTGGAGGATACGGTCGCGGGCGCCTCAATCCGCACAGCGACATCGATTTGCACTTCATCACCCCGAAAGGCGGCGCAAAGCTCCCGGCCGCGCAGAAGAAGCTCGTCGAAAGCGTCCTCTACATGCTCTACGACTGCGGTTTCAAGGTCGGCCACGCCGTGCGGTCCGTCCGCGAGACCATTCAACAGGCGAACCAGGACACGAAGACGAAGTCCGCCATCATCGAAGCCCGGCTCATCTGCGGAAACGAGGAGTTGTTCGACACCCTTCTCGAAGAGTTCCAGAAAAAGTGCATCGCCCGGCACGAGAAGGAATACCTGACCACTCGCCTCGAGGATTTGCGGAGCCGTCATGCCAAATGGGCCAATACCGTCTTCCTGCAGGAGCCGAACGTGAAGGAAAGCTGCGGGGGGCTGCGCGACTACCAGAACCTGATCTGGGTCGCCTTCGTCAAGACCGGCTCGACCCGGCTTGCGGACCTCCACGAGAGGAAAATGATGACGGTCAGCGCCTACCGGGAATTGCGGAAGGGATACGACTTCCTCATGCGGGTACGGAACGAGCTCCACTACATTCAAAAAAGGAGCGGCGACATCCTCACCTTGCGGCTGCAGGGCATCGTCGCGAGGAATTTCCAATACCCCCAGCGAGGCGTCCTTCGCAAAACCGAAGCCTTTATGCGGGATTACTACGAACACACCCGCAATGTCCTCCTTCGAAGCTCCGAGCTTCTTGACGAATTCTACCTCGAACAAACCGCGGAGGCAGGCGGCCTCTCCGGTTTGCTCGGAAAGGCCAACAAGCCCGACCACTCCATCGATGGGTTCGTCGTCAAGCAGGACCGTCTCTATGCCGACCCGAAACTTCGCTTCGCCGACGACCCCAACCAGATCCTTCAGCTCTTCCGCCATGCGCAATTGCGGAAGCTCCGCCTCGCCCCGGAACTGGTGCAGAAGATCCAGCGGCATTACAAGCAGATCAACCGTACCTTCCGTTATTCCAAGACCAATCGCGAGACTTTCGAAGCCATTCTCTCGCGGAAAGGCGAGGTGGCCCCAGCCCTCCGAAAAATGCACCGCGCCGGAGTTCTCGGCCGCTACATGCCGGAATTCGGCGCCCTGACCAACCTCGTCCAGCACGAGTTTTTCCACCGCTACACCGCCGACGAGCACACCCTGCGATGCATCGAGGAACTCGACGGCCTCGCCACTGACGAGTCACCGAAAGCGGGAGTTTTCCGGAAGCAGTTCCTCAAGCTCGAGGACCCTTTCGTCATCTACCTTTCACTGCTTCTTCACGACACCGGCCGTGCCTTCAATACCGATGCCCACGACCAGGCCAGTGCCGAACTCGCCGGAAAAGTTTGCCGCCGACTCGGGCTCGACATCCGTCGCCGCCGACTCGTCCTGTTCCTTGTCGACCACCACCTCACCTTCTGGCGCACGGCGACGACCAAGAACCTTGAGGATCCCGTCACCATTTCCGAATTCGCCTCCATCATCCGCGACCGCACGCGCCTCGATTACCTTTTCCTCCACACTTACGCGGATTCGAGGGGAACCAACGACGAGGCCTGGACCGACTGGAAGGCATCGCTCATCCGCCAGCTCTATTTCACCACGGTTGAGTACATCGAGGACCACGAAAGCTTCCTCAAGAAATACGAAACCGACAAGGCCGTCCTCTTTGAGCAAGTCGAAGCGGAACTTCCCGCCGTGTTCGACGCCGCCATCAGGGAGCACTTTGAATGCTCCCCGAAACGCTACTTCCGCACGCAGAGCCCCGAAAAAATCTGCGCACACATCAAGCTCATCGAGGAACACAAGAAAACGGACGCCGTCATTCCCACCTTCAACTGGAAGCCGCAGCCGGAAATGGGCTGGACAACGCTCTCCACCG
>JBCDLR010000296.1:0-5105 GCA_038745205.1 Verrucomicrobiota bacterium | reverse complement strand
AAGCAGTTCCCGAAATACGGCGCCCCGAAAGCTGCGACCGCCGAAACGGCGGCAACATCATCCTGACAAATTCACCCATCGCCCGCCGAGCCAGAATCCGGCGGCAACGAGCAGCACGCCCACGACGACGCTCGCCCCCACATAGGAGGCCGCTGCGCCGAGCCGGTTCTCCCGCAAGAGCGTGAGTGTCTCGAGGCCAAACGTCGAAAAGGTGGTAAAACTCCCGAGAAATCCCGCGATGAGAAACAGGGCGAGACCCTCCTTCGCGCTCCATTCCTCCCTCGCCGCAAAGACAGAAGCGAGAACCCCGATGCAGAAGCAGCCGATCATGTTCACGGTGAAAATCGCCCACGGAAACCGAAGTCCATCGAGCGCGCTCGACATCCGCAAGGCAACGAAATACCGCGAGACCGCGCCAAGAAATCCACCGCAGCCGACGAGAAGAATCGTGCGAAGCATCCAGCACCCTAGCACAAGGCGTCCGCCACTTCGCCTTGATCCTGAAGACAACCTAGTCCAATCTCACGGCCCATGAAAATCGTCGTCGCATACTCCGGAGGCCTCGATACCTCCGTCCTTCTCAAGTGGCTCCAGCAGCGTTTCGACGCCGAAGTCATCGCCTACTGCGCGGACGTTGGACAAGAGGAAGAACTCGAGGGCCTTGAGGAAAAAGCCATCAATACCGGCGCTTCCAAATGCGTCATCGGCGACCTTCGCGAGGAGTTCGCGCGCGACTTCATCTATCCCATGTTCCAAGCCGGGGCGCTTTACGAGGGCCAGTACCTCCTCGGCACAAGTATCGCGCGCCCGCTCATCGCCAAGGGCATGATCGATATCGCCCTCGCCGACCAAGCCAACGCCCTCGCCCACGGAGCGACCGGCAAGGGCAACGACCAGGTCCGCTTCGAACTCGCGGCGGCCGCTCTCGCCCCCGACCTCGAAATGATCGCCCCATGGCGCATGGCCGACTTCCGTGAACAGTTCCCGGGACGCGCGGAGATGATCGAATACGCGGAAAAAGAAGGCATTCCCGTCCAAGCTTCAGCGAAGAAGCCCTACTCGATGGACCGCAACCTTCTGCATATCAGTTTCGAAAGTGGCGTTCTCGAGGACCCGTGGTTTGACGCCAGCGACGAGGACAGCCGCGATATGTACGTCCTGAGCGTCTCGCCTGAAGAGGCGCCGGACACGCCGGAATACGTCCAGTTGCTGTTCGAGACGGGAGACTGCGTGGGAGTGCTCGTCGACGGCCTCGACGAAGTGCTCGCGAAGCTCGGATTGAAACCGGAAGGCAAGGAAGGCGACTACACGAAGCTCACCCCCTACGGGATGATGAAGGTACTCAACCATCTCGGGGGCAAGCACGGGGTCGGGCGCATCGACATGGTGGAAAACCGCTTCGTCGGCATGAAGAGCCGTGGCGTTTACGAAACTCCCGGAGGCACCATCCTTTTCCACGCCCATCGCCGCATGGAAAGTCTGACCATGGACCGCGAGGTCATGCTCATGCGCGACGAATTGATCCCGAAATACGCGCAGCTCGTTTACAACGGCTTCTGGTTCGCCCCCGAGCGCGAAGCCCTGCAGGCGATGGTGACCGAGTCGCAAAGGAATGTCTCCGGCGAAGTCCGCGTGAAGCTCTACAAGGGCAACGTCATCGCCGCCGGCGTGCGTTCCCCGCAAAGCCTTTACAATCCCGACGTCGCCACGATGGAAGCCGATCCGACCAATGCCTACAACCAGGACGACGCCACCGGCTTCATCCGCCTGAACGGCCTGCGATTGAAGACCAATGCGAAGGTGAATGGATAGGAACCACGAAAGACACGCAGAAATGCGAGCGACTCTCGATCTGAGAGCGAATCGCGAGTCGATCTCCCCCATAAGCCTCAATCGACGGGGTCTTCCGAGAGTTGGCTGGTCATGATTGATTTTGCGGACTTTCGCGCCTTCCGTGGTTTCCGAATCCTCGCCAACCAATTCATTTCATTCCCCGATTTCTCCGCAACTTGGCAACGCGCCGGAGGTTAGTAAATTGAAGGGTCGGCGCCGCCGGAACCCGTGAACTACATCCCGAAGAAACCATGAAACCCATTGCCATCATCATCTCCTTGCTCACCGCTGCGGCGGGAGGCGCCGTCGGATATTTCGTCGGAATAGGGAGCGTTGAACCGGTCGCCGCGACGACCGAGGACCAGGTCGTTGTCCGGAACACGACCACCACCCTCAAGGCCAGCGAGAAGAAATCCTCCGCGAATGGCGAGGAAGGCGCGGACAGCGAAGAAGACTTGTTTGCCAATGGGCAGCCGGAGTCCCTCCGGGAAATCATGAACATGCCGGGGCAACTCCAACGCATCGAAGCCTTGCTCGAACTGGCAAAATCGATGGGACCCGACGGGATTGAACAGCTTTTCGAAGAAAT
Source organism: Verrucomicrobiota bacterium (assembly GCA_038745205.1). Taxonomy (GTDB): domain Bacteria; phylum Verrucomicrobiota; class Verrucomicrobiia; order Verrucomicrobiales; family DEV007; genus JBCCWV01. The sequence continues at coordinate 2,683 of JBCDLR010000296.1, read as the reverse complement.
GGGGGCGCTTGGTCGCGGACCCGAGCAACTGATGACAATGCAGATTCTCATGGCGCGCTACGCGGAAATTGATCCCTCGAAAGCGCTCGCCTTTGCCGGCGATCTGAATGGGATGGGACGCGCGTTTGGCTCCGCTTCCATCCTGCGCACTTGGGCCTCAACGGATCCACAAGCGGCTGCGGCGCACTACATCGAAAACATGGGCGACTTTGACAATCCGTTTGGAGGACAAGGCCGCACGGCGGGTGCGCTGGCTCTCGAATGGGCCAAAACAGACCCGTCCGGGGCGTGGGAATGGGTGGGCAGCCTGCCCGAAGACCAGCAAGCGGACGCTTATTCCCGGGTCATTGGCGAACTCGTGCTCACCGATCCGCAAATGGCCATTGGATATGCAATGAAACTGGAGGAAGGCGACGTGCGGAATGATGTCCTGAGCGAGGTCGCGGATGAATGGGCGCGCACTGATCCGCAGGCCGCGATGGATTGGGCCCTCACACTCGACGGAGATGCACAAGCCATGGCCATCGAGCAGGCGATGCAGACCTGGGCGCGCGACGATCCGGAAGCGGCGCTGACGGCCTGGGCCAGCCTGCCGGAAGGAGAAGCCCGCATGGACGCCCTCGGGGACATCATCCGTTCCTACACATTCAACGAGCCCCTGGAGGCCGCGGCCTTGATCGACACATTCGAGAATCCCGCGGAGAAGGTTGAAGCGACGGAGTCATTGATGGGACCTTGGCTGCGCACCGACTCCGAAGCCGCTTCCGAGTGGCTGGCCGGCCAGCCGGCAGGTGAGGCCAAGGACGCGGGCATCTCCGAACTGCTCGGAAACCGCGAGTTGATGCGAGACGATCCCGCGACGGCGCTCGCCTGGGCCAATGAATTTTCCAATGACGACCAACGCCTGACCTCGACCACGGGCATCGCGGCCATGGCTCTTGTGCGAGACCGCGAGTCCGGCGAAACCATGCTGCAGGACGCGGGGCTCCCGAAAGCCCAGGTCGACGGCTTGCTCATGCTGGAAGACGACCAGTTGCGGGAAGCCGTCGGGCTCTACATGCGAGCCTCCAACGACGGAGGCGGTCGCGGAGGCCGAGGAGGTCCCGGCGGTCGTGGCGGTCCCCGTTTCTAATCGGGAAGATCGAGCGCAACGGATTCCACCCCATCACCGCGCAACACTCGCGCGGTGAGTGAGGCCACCGCGGAAGTTCGGGGATCGAACTCAAACTCGAGATAGCCGGCCTGCCTGGCTTCATCGCTGGACGTCATACCCGCCGCTCCGCAGTTGAGGCAAAGCGTCTCCCCGGACTTCAACGCCCAGCGGACATGCTTGTGCCCGTGGAGATAGACACCCGGCTTGAACCTGGCAATGGATTCCGCCAGCAGCTCCTCACCAATCAACTTGTGATGCGCCGCGGCCATGATACCCCGTGGGTAGGCAAACGGATAATGGCCGACGAGCAGTATTCGCTTCCCCTCAGCCCCAAGGCGTTCGAGTTCGGCGTCCAACTCCGCCTTCAATCCTTCCGTGAACAAGCCATTCGAGCGCACGCGCCACGGCACGGACGCATCGAAGCCCACGATTGAAAGGCCACCGCCAACGTCCCGGGATTGGACGCGGTATTGGTCGAATTGGCTGAACGGGAATGCCTTTTCCCAGTATTTTCGCGCCACGCTGCGGGGCGAGTAGCGATCGTGATTCCCCGGGATGCAGAAGAACCGGTCGCCCCATTTTTCATGGATCGGCGCAAACGCTTTGGCGGCCCGATCGAACTCCGCTTTCAGGGACATTGTAGTGGCATCGCCGGAGAAAATGACGAGATCCGCCTCACGCGTCGCGATGTCGGCAGCAATTCGATGCGCGTGATCCGGCGGAAACTTCTTGTGCCGGCGGAGGAGCAGATTCACCGGCCCGAGGATTCTCTTGAGATAGAGAAAGTCGACATCCGTGCCGATCTTCCAGTAGTGGATGTCGCCGAAATGGAGAACCCTCATCGCGCTTCTTCACTCTTCGCGGCCATCATTTCGCGGTAGCGCGGATTCCAGTAGCCGTTCTCATCCTTCGGCCCGAGCCAGCCGATCATCGATTCGGAGTTGTCGCCGCCGTAGTAATTCGGCCCGCCGATTTCCTCCGGTTCTTCGAGCGTGACGTGACCGTCACACCAGGCGACGAGGGCCTTTCCGCCATACCGGAAATGCACGCTCGGCTGAAGTTGGCCACTGAGTTTCCAGTTCGGGTCAACCCACTCGTAGGGCTCGCAAAACGGGTATTCCTGCAAGCCCTTGCTCTTGGCGAGCGCCGTCGAAGTAAACATGATCGTCTGCGCCTTGTCCGGAACGTTCGCGGTCCGACTGGCCTGAAAGTGATCGTGCGGAAGACCACCGATGTAGGTCCAATTGTAGCCGAAGGCACCCGCGCCTTCCTCGAACGACCCGCCTCCGGTAATGAATTCCTTGAAGAGCGGGCAACTGAGGACATTTGAGCTGTTCTGCAGGTAGGGGCTGAGGAATCCTCCTTCCGTGCTGAACTTCCCGCGGCGCGACTCACGGCTGCCGTGCCAGCGAACCTTGTTGCTGGGACTTGTCGCCGGACAATAAGTCATTTTGTGCTCCGCGGCGTAGGCCTCGTTCGCGGCGACGAGGGCGCGCAGGTGCTGGGAAGACACGGATGCCCCCGCACTTT
>JBCDLR010000295.1:0-5106 GCA_038745205.1 Verrucomicrobiota bacterium | reverse complement strand
TGGATCTTCGCCCTCGGTATTCCGCAGATCGGTGAAAGCGCCGCGCTCGAACTCGCCCGCCTCCACAAGGATTTCTAGGCCATCGCCACGTCCCCGATTCTCGACGCGATCCGCAAGATCGCCTCCCTCGAAGCCAAACAGCGCGATGTCTCCCCCCGCAACAAGGACAACCCACCCAAAGACGACGCGGAGAAGGCAGAGCGACAGACACGCTATGATCAGTTGAAAGAGGAGATTGCTGCGACACGGGAATCCGTGGCCGAGTACGGCGTCGCCTCCGAGGTCGGCCCTGTCGCCGCCAGTAGCATCCTCTCCTTCTTCCAAACTGAGGCCGGCGCCAAGACCCTCGAGCGTCTCATCGAACTCGGGATCCACCCGTCAAACGACGCCTTCGCCCCCACACCCCCATCCGTCGACAACTCCAACGCCCGCTTCGCCGGCACCACCTGGGTCATCACTGGCACCCTTTCCCAACCCCGCGACCACTTCAAAGCCCTCATCCAACAACACGGCGGCAAAGTCGCCGGCAGCGTGAGCAAGAACACGACCTACCTGCTGGCCGGAGAAAAGGCGGGATCAAAAATGGCGAAGGCGGAGCAGCTGGGTGTGGAGGTGGTGGATGAGTCCAGATTTGACGCCAAAATCAACCAATGAAAGCCCCGTATTTCCTTATTTCTCTCCTTTTATATCCTTTTCTCACAGGGGCAGATGAGAAGACACCCAACATTCTCCTCATCGTCGCCGATGATCTCGGATACAGCGACCTCGGGTGCTACGGCGGGGAGATTGAAACGCCAAACCTCGACCAACTCGGCCGGGATGGCGTCCGGCTAACACGCTTCTACAACACGGGGCGTTGTTGTCCGTCACGGGCGGCGATTCTGACCGGGCAGTATCCGCATCGGGTCGGACTCGGGCACATGACGCAGGACATCGGGCGGCCGGGGTATCGCGGGAGCGTTTCCGAGGACGCGGTGACGATCGCGCAGGCGCTCGCGGCGAAGAACTACCGCTCGTTTCTCTCCGGAAAATGGCATCTCGGCACGGATGATCCCACCAAGCACGGCTTCGAGGAGTTTTACGGCACGCTCGTCAGCGCGAAGACCTTCTGGGCTCCCGATCACTACCTTCGGCTCCCCGCCGACCGGAAAAAGCGTGAGTATGACCGCAAGAATTTCTACGGCACCGACGCCGTCACCGACCACGCCCTTGATTTCCTCGATCTCGCCCGCGAGACGCCAGAGCAACCGTGGTTTCTCTACCTGGCCTATCATGCGCCCCACTTTCCACTGCAGGCACCGAAGGAAGACATCGCGAAGTACGCGGATGATTACCATGTCGGTTGGGATGCGCTCCGGGAGATGCGTCTCGCCCGCATGAAAGTCGAAGGGATCGTCCCGGAAGACACGCCATTGACACCGCTCTCACGGTGGTGGAACCACGGAGAGACAAAGTCGGGGACGAATCCCGAGTGGTTCGCTGTACCGAGGGCAGATCGCGTGGATCTCGCCCGACGCATGGCGATCTACGCCGCAATGATCGATCGCATGGACCGGAATATCGGGAGGGTCCTCGCAGAACTCAAGGCAAAAGGCGAGTTCGAAAACACCCTCATCGTTTTCACTTCGGACAACGGTGCCTGCGCGGAATGGGATCCGTATGGCTTTGATATCAAGTCCAGCAATCAGAACATCCGTCACGAGGGAGAGCAGCTCGAACAGATGGGCGGACCTGGGACTTACCACAGCGTGGGCTCCGGTTGGGCAAATGCGTCGAACACACCCTGGCGCTTGCAGAAGCATTTCTGTCACGAGGGCGGAATCGCGTCGCCGGGGATCATCCATTGGCCCAGCGGACAACTTGAGACAGAGGCCATTGTCGACACGCCCGCCCACATCATTGATTTGCTTCCCACTTTTCTTGCAGCAGCTGAGGCCAATTATGAAGGCACTCTTCCTCTGCCCGGCACCAATCTTGTTCCTTTACTCCGAGGCGGAGAGTTCGCTCCTCGACGCCTCTTCTTTGAACATGAGGGCAATCGAGCCGTAATCACAAACAGCTGGAAGCTCGTCGCCCTTCGCGAAGAGCCTTGGGAATTGTATAACACTTGGGAAGACCGGACCGAACTTAAGAACGTCGCCGCCGAATTTCCGAACATCACGGAGGGTATTGCGAGAAGATGGGAGAGCTGGGCCGAAGAAAATCTCGTGACGCCACTTCCGAATGACTACCAAGTGCCGTATCTCCGCGTTTCCAAGCCATCAGCAGATTGACCGTGATATAACGATTTAGTCATCGCAGCGAGCGGAGCGCCCGTGCCTCCACGGGCTTTGACCAATGGCCGCCAAAGGCGGAAGATGGTGGTGCGTTGCGCAAGCGTGAAGAGTGGACCTGTGAGGGCACGGGCGCTCCACTCGCTTTCGTTGCTTTTTCATCCCTTAGCTGGACGAATTCGTCATCCATTCTCTTGTTGGAATTCGCCGCCTTCCTACGTTTTACAACACCCTTCCTATGCGCACTCTCCTGCCAATCGTCATTGCATCCTGTCTCTTGCACATCGCCCATGGCGAGAAGCCCAACGTCCTTTTCCTCTATGCCGACGACCTCGGCTACGGTGATCTTGGGTGTTATAACCCTGACAGCAAGATCCCCACACCCGCGCTCGACGCGCTTGCGACCGATGGAATGCGTTTCACAGACGGGCATTCGTCATCGGGCATATGTACGCCATCGCGCTACGCACTCCTGACGGGGCGGCACCATTGGCGAGATTTTCACGGAATCGTCAACGCGCTCGGTTCTTCCGTTTTCGAAGCCGACCGCCTGACATTGCCCGAGATGCTCCAACAAAAGGGCTACAAGACGGCCTGCATCGGAAAGTGGCACCTGGGCTGGGACTGGGACGCCCTTCGCAAGGACGGAACGAATCCGAAGAGCCACGAGCACACCGACTTCGACTGGACGCGGCCGATTCCCGATGGCCCGCTCGCCCACGGTTTCGACTACTACTTCGGCGACGCCGTCATCAACTTCCCACCCTATTGCTGGATCGAAAACGACCGGGTTCTTTCTGTTCCCAATCACACGATCACCAGGGATTGGTTCAAGGAAGATCCCAAGGAGGGCCGGTGGGAAGTGCGGCCGGGCCCCGGGATGGCGGATTGGGACTTCTATGACGTGCTACCCACACTCGCGGAAAAGGGCGTGGAGTATTTGCGGGCGCAGAAGGACAGCGAGCAGCCGTTCTTTCTCTACTTCCCCTTCCCCAGCCCACATGCGCCGATCATCCCCAATGATGAATTCGACGGCAAGTCCGGTGCTGGTCCCTACGGCGACTTTGTCTATCAAACAGACTTCATTTGCGGCCAGCTCATCCAGGCGCTCAAGGACAGCGGCAAGTACGAGAACACCCTCATCTTCTTCTCCGCGGACAACGGCTCGGAAAAATATGCCTATGCACGTGACGAGAAATTTGGTCACTGGTCGTCGAATCCGCTTCGCGGCTTGAAGCGTGACATCTACGAGGGCGGACACCGCGTTCCGTTTCTCGTCCGCTGGCCCGGCCTGACGAAGCCCGGAAGCGTCTCCGATGCACTCGTCTCCCAAGTCGATTTGATGGCCACAGTCGCTTCCTTCCTTCAAATTGATCTACCCAAAGAAAATTGCGCGGAAGATTCGCATGACCTCGTGCCCTTGCTCGCCGGAAAAGCCGACAAGGTTCGGGAGGCTCATATTCACAATACGAAGGTGGACAATTACGCGATCCGTCAGGGGCCATGGCTTCTCATCGACACCGCCAACGGCTACGAAAGCGGCCGAAACAAGGAATGGGAAAACAGGCGCAACTACCCCGCCGATAACGATGCTAGTTTCGAGTTGTTCCATCTGGGAAATGACCCCGGTCAGCGAAATGACGTGGCGGCCGATCATCCCGATCGTGTCGAATCGATGCAGGCGTTGCTCAAGAAAATTCGCGAGCAAGGCTTCTCGGCGCCACGACTAAAATGAAACTTGAAATCCCCGATTCCGATATTTCGACTAGCAACCCGTCCGAAGCGGAAGTTGCAAAGGCAATCGACAGTCTTCGTTGGAACAAAATGGCAGATTCTTGTGTCGATATGAATCGTAACGATCGTGAGTTTCTTCAGGTGACTGCAAGACCGGACGGCAAGTGTGACTTGAGAATTCGCTTGAAAGAAGTCGAGTCTGCGAAGCAAACGCTTGACCCGATCTCACTGACTGAAGCCAGATCCAAAGCTAAGGCATATTTGGACAATGATCTGCAATGGCATTCGACGATTGCATGGAACGAAGTCCCGATCGGCAAATCAAACAGTCCGGTTCAGCGGCTTCGAAAAATGATCTTCCCTTAATTCGTATTGACGCCGTTTGGGGCTTACCAGCCCCGGCAGCATTTCTTCTCTTCATCACGCTTCGAAGCTCCGAAATAAGTGATAGGGCCTTGGAATTGCAGGAAACAATCGCTGGAAATCTGGCGATTTGGCCCCTTAGTCTCCCGCTCCGAAGAACCATGTATCGCACGCACAACTGCAACGAATTGCGCAAGGAACACGCCGGCCAGACGGTCACCCTCGCAGGCTGGGTGAACACGAACCGCGACCACCACGGCGTCATCTTCATCGACATCCGTGACCGCGAAGGTGTGACGCAGGTCGTTTTTCGTTCCGAGGAAAGCGCCGGTGCGGCCGAAGCGAGCCATTCCCTGCGCACGGAGGACGTCATTCAAGTGACCGGTCGCGTCGATGTCCGGCCGGAAATTGAAGGCCAGTCGACGGTCAACGAAAACATCGACACCGGCGAGATCGAAGTCGTCGCCACTGAATTGAAAGTCCTCAGCAAATCCGAGGTCCTTCCTTTCCAACTCGACAAGGAACTCTCCAACGAAGACCTCCGCCTGAAGCACCGTTACCTCGACCTGCGGCGTCCACGCATGGCGAACAACCTGAAAGTACGGCACAAGGCGGCCAAGGCAATTCGGGACTATCTCGACGAAGAGGGTTTCCTGGAAATTGAGACTCCCATCCTTTCGAAGAGCACGCCCGAGGGTGCCCGGGATTTCCTCGTGCCCTCCCGCCTGAATCCCGG
>JBCDLR010000294.1:0-5172 GCA_038745205.1 Verrucomicrobiota bacterium | reverse complement strand
CGTTTTCAATGGGTTCTGCAACGACAAACTCTCCGTAGTGCGCCCAGCGGCTGTTGCTCAAGCACTGGAAAAAGTCTTCCCGCACCGTCTCTTCGCTCACGGACAGCTTCAACTTCACGCTACGCAGCATGAATGGTTGCGCCCCGAATCGTTGTCCAAGGCGGATCATGGAATCGTCGAGACCTGCGACAGCGCGTCCGTCCTGTGATCCGAGGTCCCAGTCAATGACCACCATGTCCGGGTACGACCAGAGGTCGGAATACTGGGCGTCTTCACCAAAGGTCTTCTCCAGCGCATAGGGGAAGCGTTTTTCTTCGGTGTAGAGCTTGTCGACGATGGAGCGGAACTTGCTCGCCCGAAGGAGGGCTTGGTTCGGGTCGATCGCAGCTTCTCCTCCAAAACTCGCCTGCGCCGCCGAAACGAGGTGTCGGGCATTGGTCATCGCACTCAGCGTGTTGGTGCGGAGATAGTAGCCCTGCCCTTGATCCACTTTCGCGATCGGCGAACTCGGATCACAAGACATGATGGAGAAGTGGTAGCGAAGCGTTGCGTCGCTGTAATCCTGAGTGAGCTTTCCTTTCACGAGATCGATCAATTCCGTGCCTTTAATGGCTTCGGCAGGATCGAGTGGTAAAATTTCCGGCAGTAATTTCTTGAGTTGCTCGCGAAGACTGATCATTATGGGCGGGTTGTCGGTTGGCTGGCACATCCCCCTCGTTTTTAAGGAGGAATTTGAATCACCGAGAGTTTGAAATTCAATAACTCGGTAATTTCAGTTTAGAATGGAGAGGAGGGGGCAAGCGTCAAGGGATTCTCAAAGAAAAAACGTAAAATTCTTTCCAGGGGGCCTTACATCCTGATTCTTAGCGTCTGGACGATTTAAAACGAAGTTTGAGGATCTGATGCTGACTGAAAATTAGCGATGAATTCAAGGACCTTCGAAATTTCGAGAATGGGGGAAGTATTTGAAATGATAGAGGCTCGGGTCCCTTCAAATTTTGCGATTTCGCCCGAGTTTTCAGGATATTTTCCGTTGCATTGTGAGTCTTCTGCGGCACTTTACGAGCCCTCAAAAACGGGGGAGCTGAGCGGGGTCAGAAAGAATCCGGTCCGTCAGCAGATTTCTTCTTCCCAATTTTTTTACTTCGTCCTCCATTCATCATGGCAGTAGCAATCAGACTTCGTCGAGACGGTTCCAAGGATCGCCCGTATTACCGGGTCGTGGTGGCCGACAGTCGTTCGCGCCGTGACGGGAAGTATATCGAGGTCATTGGGAACTACAGGGCCATGGAAGGCGGTGACGACAATTACGAGATCGACCTCGAGAAGGCAGAGGCCTGGATCAAGAAGGGTGCCCAGCCGAGCGACACCGTGAAGTCGATCATCAAGCGGGCGCGCCGCAGGGCGACGGCCTGAGTTGACGATCCAGGGGGCTCTTGGAATACCCCGGGTTTCCTTGCAGAGGCGAGGAGAATGGCACAAATTGCAGGCGCTTTGGCAGTTTTGTCAGGCGTTTGGAACCATGGATTCTCCCACGGCATTACAGGAATTTCTGGAATACGTCGTTTCGCAGCTGATCGCCCATCATGACCAGGCGAGTATTGCGCACGAATACGACCGTGGGCGCCATGTCTTTGTCATCGTGGTTGGCGAGGAGGACATGGGAAAGGTGCTGGGGCGCAACGGCCAGACGATCTCCGCCATTCGCAGCCTCGTGCAAGCGGCGGCGCAACGAAACGACTTGAAGGCGACGGTGAAACTCGAGCGCCGGAGAACCGAGGAGCCCACCTCGAGTGTCGAAGTCGCCGACGCGGTGGACGAGGACTAACTGGTATTGCCTTGCAGAAAGCCTGTCAGCGGGCTCGTCGCTGAAGCCTCACCACCCCTCTCGGGGAGGCCGAGTTCAAACGCGGCGCGCCCGGCCTCAACCGCTGCCTTGAAAGCGACAGCCATCCGTTCCGGATCACTGGCAACGGCGATCGCCGTGTTGACGAGGACTGCGTCCGCCCCGATTTCCAGTGCCTCCGCGGCATGACTTGGGGCGCCTAGTCCGGCATCGACGACGACTGGAACGGTCGCTTGTTCGACAATGATCTCAATTTGGCGGCGGGTTTCGATGCCCTGGTTGGAGCCGATCGGCGATCCCAGCGGCATGACCGTGGCACAGCCGACCTCCTGCAAGCGCTTCGCGAGGACCGGATCGGCGTTGATGTAGGGCAGAACGGTGAAACCTTCCTTCACGAGAGTCTCCGCAGCGGCGAGCGTTTCGATGGGATCGGGCAGGAGGTAGCGATTGTCCGGGTGGATCTCGAGCTTCACCCATTTTGGGAGCCCCGCGGTCACCGCCAGCCGCGCCAAGCGCACGGCTTCTTCGGCCGTGTTCGCGCCGCTCGTGTTGGGGAGGAGGAGGTATTTCTCCGGCTCGATGAAATCCAGGATGTTCGCGAACGGATCCGTCTCTCCGGTAAGGTTTGCCCTGCGCAGGGCCACCGTTACGATCTCCGTGCCCGAGGCCGCGAGGGCATCGCGCATCGCTTCATTCGAAGAGAATTTCCCCGTCCCGACGAGAAGCCGTGATCCGAATTCCCGATCCGCGATCTTCAAGGGCGAGTTCTGCAGCAAGTTTTCCAAGGCGTCGACCTATCGCCCCCAAACACGCCCTCCGCAACGAAGTCGCGGGAGAAGAGCGTGGTCACTTGCATCCTGTCAAGAATAGGCTGGCTGGCTAGCCCTCACCGAGTCTTTTGCGATTCATTAACGGCCTGAGCCGCGTCTCCGACAATGGAATGGTGATCCCCGAGCCCGCGTCCCTCGGGATGCTCGGCCTGGCCGGGCTGCTCATCCTCCGCCGCCGGAGGAAGCAGGCGGTCATCGATCCGCCAAGCTTTTGCCCGACGCCGCGCCTTCACGGGTGCGGCGATTTTTCGTGACTCCTGCGGGAGTGGCAGGGTCAGGCCGCGATCCACCTTCGCTAGACCGCGGGAAGCTTCGAATCGGTGCGGTCGGGCGTCTTTTCGCGGACTTTGCCCCTTACCCTGCGGGCTTTGTATGCTGTCATCGCCAACGTCGGACACTCAAGAGAGCTGGTGGCGGAAGAAATGTCTGGAAAACGCGCCACTACTCCATGACGGCCTTCAAAGTCTCCGCCTTCTGCTCGATGAGAATGACGTCGGTGGGTTTCGAGCCAATCCTTTGCGGCGGGCTCGTCGCGTTTTATCCAGGCTTTGGAGCAGGCTCTGCCCGGCTGAATGGCCTTTCGCGGGTGGCTTTGAGGGTATCAAGCTCGGTGAGCAATCAGGAAAACCGGCGTCCGGCGATCTTCCAGTATGGACCGAAGCCGAGGCCGCCTTTTTCGGAAAACATGGCCGTGACCTATCCAAACGGCGACGGTGATGGTGGCAAAGAGGAGGCTGTAGAAAAAGAAGGTAAGGTGGAGTGTCTCGGAACTCCTCTCTGCGAGGATCGCATGAAGCCTCTCTGACTGAAAGCGCAGATGAGGCGCTTCATCGGTGAGGATGTCGTGACAGATGTTGGAAAGGAGAGGGCAGTTCGCGGCCTTTGCCAGCCGTGCGTAATACATTTCCGCGAAGTTCTCGACCGCGATCACCGTCACGGTCCAAAGCTCCATGCTCGTGTTGAAATAGCGAACTCTTCGGAATAGCCAGTCGCCCAGATCGAAGCGAATCCGGTCCGCCCCGATCTTGTCCAAGTATTTCCCGAGATTTTCACCATGCTTCTGCTCCACTTGGATGAACAACGTAATGGCGCTCAAGTAGTCGGGATCCTGTCGCATTCTTGCGAATTTCCCTGCGGCTCGCAGCAAGCGCCGCCCGTCCGACGTCTCTCCCTTTTGCCACGCCTGAAGCGAGCGCACCAGCTTCCTATCTTTTTTGCGATCCAGTATTGGTGTCAGCCCCCAATCAATTCGCTGCTCTTTGAGATTCTCCGTAAGGTATCGATACCAGTCCCGTGATGTCATGGAGAGACAAAACGCGTTCCTTTTGCGGGGTCTTCCAGTGAGGTGCGACGACGGTGTCCATTCAATGGGCTGTGAAAAGGGAGCATCCGTTGGCGTGTTGATCACGTCGCCGCGTAAGATGAAGTGGTCGTATCTCGCTCTGTTTCCGGTTTTTCTGACTTTCGTCGGTTGCGAACGCCTCGGCTCGGACACCTTAGTGAAGTCAAAGGTGGCGACAGAAGGACGAGGCCCTTGGCTTTGGGCGTTTCGGGCGGACTCCATCTGGAACCAGCCGATTGGTGATGAGGCGGTTTACGAGCCCGTGGACCTTGTTCCTTCCAAGAGGGTGGGGATAGACGTGAAGCACTTTTTGGTTCTGAACCCAGCGAACCCCGAGCGTGAGGTGATTGGCTTTGACCGCTTTGCTCCTCCGGAAGGGCAGGCTTCTGGCACCACGGACAGGAAGGGGCTTTCGGTGTCCCTGCCGGACGACTGGATCGTCCCTGATGTCGGGGAGGAGAATCCTTACGGACTCAAGCCCAACAGCAGCTTCGTGTTCCTTCTTCCTGATCGACGACGCTCGTGGAACGGGCCTGCGATTGCGCGACCGGAAGCTAGCGGCGGGCTCTATATGTTCTCGATGGTCGTCAATCCGAAGAATCGTCACCACGACGACCTCTTTGAGGATGGGGCGACCGACACAGGAGGGCAGGGGGCGTCAGGGATGTCGGGAATTGGTGGGACGATCCGGCTCGGCGAATGACCGGTGAGCGCCCGCTACGGCATGCGATCAAGAATAGTCCGTTGGCGCATCATCTCCACTACTCGGAGGAGGTTCCTGGATTTCGCTGGCCGGCTCGATCTGCAGATCGCTACGCGAACGACCCCGATCACAAGAACGCCTACGTGGGTGACAGCCCTCAGCTCGTGATGGGATCTTTGTTGGCGGTCAAACCGGAGGTCAAGGCCGAAGAGATCGGTTTGGAGACTGAGCCGGATCAACTTCTGCTCCAGGTGCTCCATGACTATGGCGCCTACATCTGCGAGGACGCCGGTTGGGACGTCTTCGATTTCATCATCGAGCGTGGTGTCGAAGTCGAGTTCGAGGCTGAATATGGTTTCTCGATGAAGAGCGACACATGGAGGAAAGACGTGATTCGTGTTGCCGAGCAGCTCTGCGTTATCGCAAACAACGGGCCAGAATCGATTGGCGG
>JBCDLR010000293.1:0-5255 GCA_038745205.1 Verrucomicrobiota bacterium | reverse complement strand
GAGGCCGCGCGGCTGGCCACGGCAAGTCCGGCCGAGAGTTTTCAACGGGCGCTTTTGGAGTTCGGCCAGATTCAGGATGTGCTCGGGCCCGGCGCCACGCTGGCCTCGTTGCGGGCTGAGGGAACTGTCGAGCGACTGCGAAACATCGTCGCGCAGTCCCCCAACCATGCCACCGCGGCCGTCTTGCTGCGGGCGGCCGAAGGAAAACTGCCCGCGAGGTTCAGCGGGCGCGGAACGTTGCGCATCCTCAACAGCCATCTCCGTGCTTGGAAGGAAGTCATCGATTCAATTTCGCTCGAGGACCCTCAAGTTTCGACGCAGGCAACCGAGGAACTTCTCGCCATTAATGAGCGATTCACGGAGCAACTCGCCACGTTGAAAGCCCAGTCTTCGCTCCGGGTCGATCCGCTCATCACTTCGGCGGAAGAACTGGCGAATCTTGCCGGAAAAACCCTCGCGTATAGAGAGAGAGGATCAACCCGGCTGAAAGAGACAAGAGAAGACTGTTTACTTCGATGGCAAGAATTCAGCGTGGAAGCTGGAGAACTGGACGAAACCATCGATCAACCGTCCCGACCCGGCGGCTCTTCCGGAAGGTTCAGGGACGGAGGCCTGCCGCGGCGTCTTTGACTGCGGCGCTGACCCAACGGTCACAACAGGTTACGACAAGGCACCGCCGCCCTGACGATTTTCTCCGCTACTCGGCAGCGGGTGGCTCGCTGCTATTCTGAAGGGAAGGAAGCAACTTGGCCACTTTCTCCTTCATCTCCTTGCCAGGTTTGAACTTCACGACGGCGCGTGGTGGGATGACGACGTCAGTCCCGGGGCGATTCGGATTCCGACCAATCTTCTGCTTGGTTTCACGGACCTGGAACGAACCGAAATTCCTCAACACGACTTCATCGCCCTTTGCCAGTGAATGGGTGATTTTGTCGATGAGGGACTGCACGACATCGAGGACTTGCTGCTGAGTCATTCCGGTGTCGTTGCTGATTTCGATTTGAAGGTCTCGTTTTGTTACCGTCGCCATGGGAAAGGAATCTTTTGAAAAGTGTGAAAGATAATACGTTTCGTAGCAGGTTCTGTTCCCGGAATATCGGAATCTCGAAAAACTCTCCGCGATTGAGTTGAAATACTGCCTCCGACTCCGAGTTCACACCATCCTTACCACCGTATTCTCAATTACAAAGGGAAAATCCATCGTGTTACGGAATTGACGAACTCCGCACTTTCAAAGCGTTGCGAAAGTGAGTTTTTGCGACGCGATTCAGAATCTCCACACCTTCTCTCGCCGTCAGTTTTGCAGCGGTGGCGTTCACTTGAGCACCGGCTCCTTTGGGAATGACGATTTCAAATTCCTCACCGAGGCGGTCCAGCGAGTTGATGAATGCTTCGCGGGCAAGAATGGAAGCGGCGGCGACGGCGACGTCTGATTCCGCTTTGGTTTTTTGCGTGAGTTCAATGTTCTTGCCGCGTTCCAAAAGCATCGATTGCAAAACGCGCGGGTTCGCGAACTGATCAGATATGGCGTGGGGACAATCAGGGCGAAGTGTGCACAAATTTTCAAGGACACGGGCGTGGCCCCAGGCGAGCAATTTGTTGAGGTTTCCCATCGACGCATAGAGTTCGTTGTAGCGTTCCGGTCCGATGGAAATGACCTCAAAGGCAATGTCGTCAGTCCCGCGAATGATGCCGGCGAGCTTGCGGATTTTTGCGTCCGAGGTGATGCGCTTGCTGTCCTGAATGCCTTCTTCGATGAGGTGTCTCGCAATGTCCCCGTCGGTATAGGCGCCGGCTATCACAAGGGGGCCGAAAAAGTCTCCTTTTCCACTCTCGTCGATCCCGAAATGAGGCAAGAACATTTCTGGATTCCGTTCCTCTTCGTAGCCGAGCTTGGCCTCCCCGAGGATTTCCGGTTCGAGCCGAAATCGCACGAATTCCTCCGTCTCCTTCCCCTGGACCAGCACTTTTGGCCCTTTTTCATAGACCGTGACATTCAGTTTTCCCTTCGCGGCGGCATAGAGTGCGTAGGGCTTGTCCGTAAAGGTAAAGCCGTCATGACCCAAAAGGGCCCGGAGTTGATCCGCCTGCGCTGTTGTCAGGGGTTCCGTGTAGGTTGTCCTCGGTTTTGCCGGCATCGGTTGCTGGAGGCGAACTTGCCCCCGGCGCTCTTCAATGCAAGCTGTCCCGGTGGAATAGACCACTTGGTTTAACGCTCTGACTTCCATGCCCCGTGATACCAGATCGGCCCTTCTCGACGCCGGGAGCGACCTTTTCCTGGAAAAGGGCTATTCCTCTGTGGGATTGAAGGAAATCCTCGAGAGGGCCGGAGCGCCCAAGGGATCTTTCTACCACCATTTCGAGTCGAAAGAGGATTTTGCCCGCGCCATCGTCCTCCGCGGAGCCGAGTGTTTTCGTGACACCCTGACGCGTCGACTGTCGGATCCTGAGCGGACGCCGATGGAGCGACTGCAGTTTCATTTCGAGGCCCAGATTGACTACATGAAGTCGTTGGATTTCAAACAGTCCTGTTTTTTCCTGAAGCTGGGAACAGAAATGGCGGCGACCTCTCCACTCATCAAGAAGACGCTCGAGGAAGTCCTCGAAGGCTGGCTCTCGATCATCGCGGAATGCATCCGCGAAGGACAGCAGGACGGGAGCATACGGACGGAAGACTCGGCCGAAGAACTCGCCGGAGTCCTCCACAACCTCTGGGAAGGGGCTTCCTTGTCAGCTCAGATTCAACACGATGCGAAGCCGCTGGTCGCTGCGGCCGGTCACATGCGGAAAACCCTCTCCGCTGAATAAAAAAATCTCGCCGGCCGGGAATATTAGACCGATCAGTCTACTCCCACTTCCCGTAAACATACCCAAATCATCATGAATACGATTCAATCATCCATTCTTCATCCCACAGCGGGAACCTTTGCTCCTGACGTCCTCGGAAGTTCGAAGCCCGTCCTCGTGGATTTCTACGCGGGCTGGTGCGGACCCTGCAACATGCTGGATCCTGTGCTTCGGGAGATCGCGGAAGAAAAGCCGGAGATCACCGTGGCTAAAGTCAACGTTGACCAGCAGCCCGAACTCGCGGCCGAGTACGGCGTGCGTGCACTTCCGACGCTTCTTTTCGTCAAGGACGGGGAGGTCACCGACCGCATCACCGGGGTCGCCGCCAAGTCGGCGATCGTCGGAAAGCTCGACGAACTATCAAACTAACCGCAAACACCTCTAATTCACTCCAAACATGAAATCACTTGAAGGAAAATCCGCGCTCGTCACGGGCGCGACATCGGGAATCGGCCGTGCTGCCGCCATCGCTCTCGCTGACGCGGGGGCGAAGGTGGTGGTCTCGGGTCGCCGTCAGGAATTGGGCGACAGCCTCGCCGCGGAAATTGCCGGACGCGGGGGCACAGCTCGATTTATCCAGGGAGATGTGACTGATGAAGACCACGTCAAGGTTCTCGTGAACGGGACCGTCGACGAGTTCGGCGCCCTTGACATCGCCGTGAACAACGCCGGCGTGGAGGGTGATCTCGGACCGATCGTCGAGCAATCGGCGGCGAACTACGACTTCATCATGGACGCGAACGTCAAGGGAGTCTTCTTTTCCCTGAAGCACGAACTGGCGAAGATGGCAGCCATGGGAACAAAGGGGTCCATCATCAACACTTCCTCCGTGGCCGGTCAGATTGGTTTTCCGGGAGCGTCGATCTACGTGGCGAGCAAACATGCCGTCAATGGCCTGACGCGGACGGCGGCGCTGGAATTCGCGGAGATGGGAATTCGCGTCAACGCGGTCGCGCCTGGAG
Organism: Verrucomicrobiota bacterium; assembly: GCA_038745205.1. Classification (GTDB taxonomy): domain Bacteria; phylum Verrucomicrobiota; class Verrucomicrobiia; order Verrucomicrobiales; family DEV007; genus JBCCWV01. The sequence continues at coordinate 1,446 of JBCDLR010000293.1, read as the reverse complement.
CGATTCAAACGGCGATGATCGATCGGTTTGCTGGTGGCGATGAAGGCAAGGAAATGCTGAAGTCCATGCACCCCATGGGGCGCCTCGGCGAAGCCGACGAAATCGCCAACGCCATCGTCTTCCTCGCCGGTGACGGGGCGTCCTTCGTGACGGGACAGGTTCTCCCCATTGACGGCGGCTTGACGACGCGTTGAACCAGCCAACATTCGAAATCCATGGAACCTTCCCAACTCATTGAAGCCCTGAGATGGCGCTACGCCACGAAAGCCTTTGACCCGACGAAAGACATCAGCCCCGATGTCTGGGATGCGCTCGAGGAGTCGCTCGTTCTCACCCCGTCCTCCTACGGCCTCCAGCCCTGGGAGTTCATTGTCATCACCGACCGCGATTACCGCGAGCAGCTGGTTGAGCATTCGTGGAACCAGCGCCAGGTCGCCGACGCCTCGCACCTTGTTGTCATGGCCGCGAAGAAGGTGGTAACGGAGGCGGACGTCGACGCATGGATGCAGGCCACGGCCGATTCCCGTGGCGTCGAAGTCGCCTCGCTGGGGGCTTTCCGTGACATGCTCATCAGCGGAGTCGTGAACGGCATGACGAGCGACGAACAGGAGCAGTGGGCGAGGATGCAAACCTATATTGCCCTCGGGAATTTCATGACGAGCGCCGCGTTGCTGCGGGTGGACGTCTGTCCGATGGAGGGATTTGTCGCCACCGAGTACGACCGTATTCTTGGACTCGTGGAGAAGGGACTGACCACGTCCGTCCTCGCGCCCGCCGGATACCGTGCAGAAGGCGACAAGTATGCCACGCTCCCCAAGGCTCGCTTTGCCCGCGAAAAGATCGTCGCCCACCGTTGAGCGTTCCCGCTCAACGGTCGCGAAGGGCACGAACGGCATTGACGAACGCGTTGATCCGCCGTCTCGTCTAGCCTATGGACGGCGAAGCCGCGACAGTCACTGAAGAAATCGCTCTGATCGAGTCCGCCCTCGCCGGCGACGAAGCGGCGGCGGCGGCTCTGCGCACTCCGGACCGCACGGCACGCCTGGAGTCGATCCTGGAGCGGCGGGGGGCCAGCAGAACGGAATCCCGCGACCTTGTCGCCGATCTCTGGGCGGATTGTTTCAATACGGGACAGGAGCGGGGCTCTCTGCTCGACCGGTTTTCGGGCAAGGGAAGCATCGATGCCTTTCTGACGCGGACGGCGCTCAATCGACTCATCGATTTCAAGCGGCGCCAGCGGTTTCGCGGTGACCTGCCCGGGGTGGCTGCCGTCGTAGATCTTCTGGTGGATCTCCAGGGTCCGACGGAAAAGCGCTTCGGCGCGCTCGTAGTCGCCCTCGCGACGATGCACCAGGGCCAGGCTGTTGGTCAGGCCGGCGACTTCCGAGTGATCTTCACCATGCAGGCGCCGGCGAATCTCGAGCCCCTCCAGAAAGGTCGCTCGGG
>JBCDLR010000292.1:0-5267 GCA_038745205.1 Verrucomicrobiota bacterium | reverse complement strand
TTATGGTCCACTTGGCCAATCAAACCGTTTCTCCGAAGCCAGTTCACATCCGCCCTCCTGGTTGAACTCCTTTTCGCTCAAACTTTCATTTTTTCTCGAAACTACAGAAGTTACTTAAACATTTGACCATCAAAAAGCCATGAAAGACTTCACCGTTTACACCTACATCCTATACCTCCTCATCAGCATCGCCCTGACCGTCTGGGTCGCGCGGACGTTGCACAAAAATGGCCGTGTTTTTCTTGTCGATTGCTTCGGCGGGAACACGGATCTCGCCGACAGCGTGAACCACCTGCTCGTCGTCGGCTTCTACCTCGTGAACATCGGGTTCGTCACCCTATACCTGAAGCTTACCGACGCCGTACCGACGATTGCCGCTGTTTTTGAAGCGCTCAGCGGAAAGTTGGGGGTCGTCCTTCTCGTTCTTGGTGGCATGCACTTCTTCAACATCTATGTCTTCGCCCGGTTCCGTCACCGGGCCCGGCTTGGAGAAATGCCGCCTCCCGTCGCCCCCACTGCGACCGTTGCCGATCTCGTCGCACGGAAAGGAGCCACCCCATGAGGACCACCGGCCACGACGCCACCATCACCCTTCTTCGCGTCTTCTATGACGCGGAGTGCGGCCTTTGCCGGGCTTGCCGCGACTGGATGAAGGACCAGGCCAAGTTCGTGGAAGTCCTTTTCACGCCCTACCAGAGCGGTAACGCGGAACGGCTTTGCCCCGGGCTTCACACCCTGCATCCCGACCGGCAAATCATCGTCCTCGCCGACTCCGGCGAGATCTACCAGGGCGGTGCCGCCTGGGTGATGTGCCTCTGGGCCCTTCGTGACTACCGGGAGCTGGCGAGCCGCCTTGCCACGCCCGCCTTCCTTCCGCTCGCCAAGAAGGCCTGCGCTCTCGTCTCACGCAATCGACTCCGCCTCAGCGGTTGGCTCGGACTGAAGAAGCTTGCCGACGCCACGATGCCCGACTGCGAGGACGGAAACTGTGCTTTGCCCCACAACGAAACTGCCAACGCCCACTGACATGACCGCCCGCACCCACATCCTGGAAAACTTCACCGGCTTCGACTTTACCGAAACCGCCTCGCCGCCGCAGCCCCTGCGCCGAACCGCCGCATTCTGGGCCGGCCTTGTCTTCCTCGCCTTCGGAGGAACCGCACTTTACGCCGCGAGTGCAGCCCCTTTTCTTCCCGTCCTGCCCGTGCGGGAGAGCATGATCATCCTCGTCATGGCCACGGGCGGTGCCTGGGTCGTTTTCGGCCTTGGCGCCGTCCTGTGGCTTCAAGTTCCCATCCGTGACATGGCCCGTGCAAGCCTTCTCACCATGGCCGCCGGAGAGGCCGTCCTCCTTGTCACCGCTGCACTCAACGCCGCGTTTTTCCTGCTTGGCCCGGATCCGGGATTCGTCCCGGCCGTCACCAATATCGCCGGTCTCATGGCCGCCGATGCCCTCATGGCCATCGTCATGACCCACCACCTCATCCGCATGGGGCTGCATCCGCTTCACGCCGCCATACTCTGGATCGGTGCGCTTCACGGCATTGCCGTCGTCCTTGCCCTCGTCACCAGCCATGTCTTGCTCTAACCAAACAACCTTCGATCCCGCCATGCCTTCGCTTCTTCCGAAAAGCCCGTTCCCGGTCGTCGGCACCCTGGCCAAATGCTGGCTCTTCACCTTCCGCGAACCGGCCGAATCCGCAGCCACTCTCCTCCCCGAGCCTCTCGAACTTATCGTCCGCGACGGCTTCGCCTTCTGGAACGTCGTCGTGTGCGAGCTGGAAGCGATGCGCCCCGCCGGTTTTCCCGTGGCCGCGGGCATGAAATGCCGCCAGGTCGGCTACCGGCTCTACGCCCGGTGGCGCCCCAATGGCCTGCCCATCGACGGCCTCTATTTTCTCCGGAGCGACTGCGATTCCGGTGTCATGACCCTCGCGGGCAATGCCCTCACCGACTTCAAATTCCACCACGCGAAAATCGACTTCGAGGAAGGCGGAGCGCTCGACCGCATCGACGTGCAGACCCGTGGCGGCCATGTCGAGGCCACCATCGATCGCCAGACACCTCCCGCGCTCGGCGAAGGATCACCCTTCGATTCCCTCTACGAAGCCAAAGCCGTCCTCGCCTACAAGCCCGCCGCCCTCGCACCCGTCGACCAGGACGGCGTCCGCGTCCTCTCCATCACGCGGGACGACGCGGCATGGAACAGCCAACTCGTCCACACACCGGAAACCCGCTTCGAATTCCTCGAGAACAGACCGGAGATCGCTCCTGAAATCTGCTACGAAGTCGCTCCCATCAACTACCGCTGGAATGCCGCGCGCACGGTCCGGCGGCTGACGCATTGAGTCACACGTCGCGCAATTCGCGGATGTAGAGGTAGCCGATGATGGCGAAGTTCATGGCCGCCATTCCGGACGCGGAAACCGCCGTCCTCCACGGCATGAGAATGACGGAGTAGTTGAGGGCAAGGCCGATGATGATGCCTGTTCCAAAGATGAAAACGGCAAGGGGCGAAATCTCGTGAAAGGAAGGATTGCGGTGGGCCTTGATGAGCCCGAAAAAACGGTAGGCGATGACGGCAAAAAGGATGATCTGGAAGATCCCGAAGTCCGACGGAACCACCGAGGTGAGCAGGAGGTTGTGCAGTCCGTGCGTCACGACGACGAAGATGTAGGCGACGAGGAATTCGTCCCAGTTCTTCGAAGGACGACGGAGCATTTGAAAAAGCGCGAATCCTGCGATTCCCGTCCACGCCATGTGCACGAAGTTCGAAGTCAGGAGTCGCGTGATCATCGCGCCACCTCCACTGATGGTGAAGTAATACAGGTTTTCCTCGATGGCGAAGCCGAGGCCGACGCACGCGGCGGCGAAGACCATCTCCCACCGGTTCCGTTTCAACGGAACGATGATCAGCGCCAATGGCAGGCAAAAGAGGAGTTTAAGCGTTTCCTCCCGCACGCCCACGCCGCTGACCCAGAAGATCAGGTCATTCACTAGTTCCCCGTTGAGGGCGATCCCCGCTGTTTCCTCGTGCCAACCGATGACCATTCCGGTCACGACCGCACTGAACCATCCGAGCACGACTCCGCTCAAGCCAATGACAAGAGAAAGCGACTTCCAGCTTTTCAGCCCCGTCAGTTTTGCCACGATCAAGAACCAAATCAGGCCGACGAGGATCGTGATTCCGAGATGCACGAGATACACCGCTGGTTCCTCGCCGCCTCTTGCCACCATCAGGTAATCCTTCAGCCCTTCCTTGAAAAAGGAAACGACGACCCCCGTCGCAAGGAAGAAGGCACAGATGGCGAAGAACCCCTTGATGAGAACGGGCTTGCTCCGCGTCAAGTGCGCGATCCTGGTTCGGCGGCTGGACACCCGCCAAGAAAGCGGCGGGCGGCACGGATGACAAATCTTTCGTCTGGTAGGGACGTCTCGCCGAGATGTCCCCGAACAGTATCGCAACGCGAACGTCGCCGCTTCGCGGCCATCAAATGGGACGCCTGCGGTGAGGCGCCTCAACGCAGGCTCAGGAATAGCTCGCCTGGCTGCCCTTGATATCGCGTTTCTTGATCCAGGGCATCAACGCGCGGAGTTCGGCGCCGGTCTTTTCGATGCCGTGTTCCTCGCCCTCCTTGCGGAGGCGGTTGAAGTTTTCCTGGCCGGTCTCGCACTCGGTGATCCACTCCTTGGCGAACTCGCCGTTTTGGATACGGGTAAGGGCTTCCTTCATCCGTTCCTTGACGGAGGCGTCGATGATCTTCGGCCCGACGGTGACGTCCCCGTATTCGGCGGTTTCGGAAATGGAGAAGCGCATGCCGGCGATGCCCGATTCATTGATGAGGTCGACGATGAGCTTCATCTCGTGGAGGCATTCAAAGTAGGCCATCTCCGGGGCGTAACCGGCTTCAACCAGCGTTTCGAAACCGGCGGAGATAAGGGCGGTCACGCCGCCGCAGAGGACGGTTTGTTCGCCAAAGAGGTCGGTCTCGGTTTCCTCGCGGAAGTCGGTTTCGATGACGCCGCCACGGGTACCGCCGATTCCCTTCGCCCATGCGAGGGCAGTGTCCCGGGCATTGCCGGTCGCGTCCTGATAGACGGCGATGAGGGTGGGAACCCCTTTGCCCTCGGTGTACTGGCGACGCACGATGTGGCCGGGCCCCTTTGGCGCGACCATGATGACGTTCACGTTTTCCGGTGGGACGATCGTCTTGTAGTGGATCGCAAAGCCGTGGGAGAAGAGAAGTGTTTTCCCTTCACTGAGGTTCGGCGCGACGTCCTTCTCGTAGATGGCCGGAATCTTCGTGTCGGGGGTGCCCATCATGATGACGTCAGCCTTCGCAACGGCGTCGGCGGTGTCGAGAACCTCGAAGCCGAGGTCGGCGGCGACGGCTCGCGACTTACTGCCTTCGTAGAGGCCGATGATGACGTTGACGCCGCTCTCCTTCAGGTTGAGGGCGTGGGCGTGGCCTTGGGAGCCAAAGCCGATGACGGCCATGGTTTTTCCTTCGAGAACGCCGAGGTCGGCATCGTCACAGCGGTAGACTTTAGCGGGCATGATTCGTGATACGGGTTGCAGGTTGCGTGATGCGGGTTTGGTAAAGTGGTGGGATCAGATGCGCGGGAGAGCGATCTTTCCGGTCCGCGTGAGGGCGACGATCTTGAAGTCCTCCATGAGGGTGATGAACTTGGAAACCTTGCCTTCGTCACCGGTGATCTCGGCGGTCAGCTCGCCATTCCCGACGTCGATGATCTTGGCGCGGAAGATGTCGCAGAGTTCGATGATCTCGGCGCGCTCGTCCTTGTCGGCCTTCACGCGAACGAGAACGAGTTCACGGTTCACGTTCTCGCCGGCGCGGAAGTCGGTGACTTCGATGACGTCGACGAGTTTTTCGAGCTGCTTGATGATCTGGTCGAGCGTGTCTTCCTTTTCGCGGACGACGATGGTCATACGCGAAATGGCCGGATCGTGGCTGGGGCCCACGTTGAGCGTGTGAATATTGTACCCGCGACCGGAGAACATGCCGGCAACGCGTGCAAGCACGCCGAACTTGTTTTCCACGAGGACGGAAAGGGTATGTCGCTTAACGGTTTCCATGAATTTTCGCCGCGGGGGTCGAAGAGGGCGGCCACTGTGTCCTTTCCGGGGGGGTCCGTCAACGCGAAATCCCGTGATTTCAAAGGGGAAACCGGGAATCTGCGCCGGGATTTGAATTTTGCGCGCCCGTCCGCGTCAGAAACTTTGTATCCAAGCAAAACCATATCCA
>JBCDLR010000291.1:0-5300 GCA_038745205.1 Verrucomicrobiota bacterium | reverse complement strand
GGCAACACCGCCGATCAAGGCGGTGGCGGCGTCATGGCCCAGTCGGGCGCGGTCGCGACCTTCATTCACTGTACGTTGACGGACAACAGGTCGAACGACGACGGCGGCACTTCCGGCGGCGACACCGAGGAAGGCGGCGGTATCCATCAGATCGATCCCGCCTCCGTCACCATTGGAAACTCGATCATCGCCGGAAACATGAACTTCAGCGGCTCAGGCGGCGTCGATGTGGAGGGCAAGTTCATTTCGCTCGGCGGAAACTTGGTCGGCACGTTAGGGTCAGCGACCGGTTTCGACTCGGTCACGGATGAACTCGGGACCGTGGCGGCCATCGACCCGCTCCTTGGCGCGCTCGCCTTCAACGGCGCAAAAACACAAAACCACCGCCCTCTCGTCGGAAGTCCTGCCGCCGGCATCGGCGATCCCGTGAACGCCGCCGGACTCGACACCGACCAACGCGGCGCAGACCGCATCCAAGGCATCAACCCCGAGGCCGGATCCATCGAATACCGCGCCGACACCATATCGGTCACGCCCGGCAGCCTCACTTTTACCGAAGGCAGCGGCCTCGGCACCGGAATCTTCTTCGACCGAATGTTCACCAACGACGAACTGGTCGTCCCCGTCTCCGTTACCGGCGGCAGTCTTGACGACATCATCCTTCAACTCTCTGGCGCCATCGGTAGTTTTGACGGGTCGGAAATTACTTTTCCGCCCGGCGAATCACAAGTCACACTGACGGTCACGACCTTTGACGACAAACTCGTCGAAGGCCCGGAAACCCTCGAAATATCCGTCGTGGGCGACGAGTTCGCGATCGAGGGCGATTCCTCCACGGTGACCATCAACGACAATGATCTTCTCGTGACCAACTTCACGGACTCCGGAGCCGGGCGCCTGCGCGAGGTCATTTTCAACCTCCCCGATGGTGGCACCGCTGTCATTCCCTCCGACCCGTCCGGACCGTTGATCACCCTCGACTCGGCAATCGTCATCGACGGCAAGGCGGTGGAGATTTGCGGCCCATCCACCAACGGTCTCGGAGCAGTCCTTGATCCGCAGGAACTCAGCCATCATTTTTCAATCATCAACAACGGTGTTCTCAACCTTGAGAACCTGACCCTGACGAGAGGCAGTTCATCGGGCAACGGCGGATCGATCATCAACAATGGTGAACTCAACGCCACAGCCTGCACCTTCACGGGGAACGAAGCGGCGGATGCCGGTGGCGCGATCTGGGCCAACGGCAGCGCGACCACCAGCCTCACCAACAACACCTTCTCTTCCAACATCGCGGGCACGAATGGCGGAGCTCTCTACCTCAGCGGCAATGCAAGCCTCGAGCACAACACCATCACCGGGAACAACGCAACCACTCAAGGCGGAGGAATCTTCATTGCGGGCGGCACCACGAATGTCCAAAACACCATCATCGCCGGGAACACGGCGCCTGCGGACAACGACGTCACCGGAACCGTCAGTTCAAACGGCGGCAACCTCTTGGGTGACGGCACCGGCAGCACCGGATTCTCCCAGCCCACCGACCAGGTCGGCACGAGCCTCGTCCCCATCGACCCCGTCCTCGGCCCCCTCGCCATGAATGGCGGCCCGACCATGACGCATGCACTCTGGGTCGGAAGCCCGGCCATTGATGGAGGCCTGAACAACAGCCTTCCCGATACCGACCAGCGCGGGCTCGACCGGATCAACGATGAGGGAAGCCCCGACATTGGGGCCTACGAACACCAGACTGTTTACTTCGATTACTGGGCCGAATACCAGGCGGCCATCCAGTCCCTCATCAACCCGTCTTCCCCCGTCATCACGATCAACACCGACAGCGACGGCGACGGCGCGCGGGACGGCATCGAGTTCATCTGCGGAACCGATCCCTTTGACCCTAACGATTATCCCACGGTCACACCGAGCCTCTCAAGCTCCGGATTTCGCATCGCCTACCCGCACTCGGCCATCGCGCCGGAAGAAAACGCGGCCCTCCGCTTCGCCGAGATCCATGATCCAGACGACTTCGAAATCTCCCCCGACGCCTATGTCTATCCCGGCCCGAGCGCAGGCAACACGCGCACGCGGCGCGGAAGCGTGAGCAGAATCGGAATACCCTTCTATCTCGGACGGCTTGAATATTTGGATCCCAGCGAGGCTAATTGAAGTCCGCCGTGAAGCCGCAGCCTTCCTTGCCGCGATGGGAAGTCCTCCTTACATTGGAGGCGCTCCCTCCGCATGGCCGAAGTCCTCACCAGCAAAACCCTCCTCTTTCGCATCCGCGACCCGGGCGACGGACAGGCATGGGGAACCTTCAGCCAGATTTACACGCCACTCGTCTTTTACTTCTGCCGGAAGCAGGGGCTGGGCGAAGCGGACGCCGCCGACATCGTGCAGGACGTCATGAGTTCGATTGCCCGCTCGATCACGAACTTCACCTACGACCCCGAGCGCGGCACTTTTCGTTCGTGGCTTTACACGATCACGCGCAACCGGCTCGCGAAGCACTTCAGGAAATCCTCACAATCTCCCAAAGCAATCAGCCAAAACGCGGTCACCCGCCTCGCCGATGAACACGAAACTGACAGCGGAACGGACGCCCTCTGGGAAAGCGAATACCGGCAACGCCTCTTCCAATGGGCCGCCGATTCCGTGCGCGACGAATTCCAAACGCAAACATGGCAAGCGTTCTGGCGCACCGCTGTCGAACACGCTCCCGCCAGCGACGTCGCCGCCGAACTCGACATGCGTCTCGGCGCCATTTACACCGCGAGGTCCAGAGTCACTGCGCGCCTCCGCGAGAAAATCGCCAGCATCTCCGGCGATCTCGATGACTTCCTCCTGCAAAAATCGTGAGTGATTTCAAGCCAACCCCCGAGCAACTCACCGCCTACCTCGACGGCAGGCTGGAGGAGGAATTGATCGGCCCCGTCGAAACGCTGATCGACGAAGGGAAGATTTCCACAGAGGAACTCGACCGCCTCGCCGCCACGTCCGCACTCACGCAATCGATTGGGGAAAACGTTAGGCTTCCCGAGGAAAAGAGCGCCGTCCTCGACGATCTCGTGCAGAGCGTCACGCAGACATTCCACGGGTTGAAAACCATCCCCGAACCCACGACCCCACCGACGGAATTCCCCCCGGAGCACCGGCTTGGTCCCTACATCTTGCGCGAGGCGATCGGCCACGGCGGCATGAGCACGGTTTACCGCGCCTTTGACACGAAGCTCCAGCGCGACATCGCGGTGAAAGTGCTGGCGCCCGGCGTCAGTGCCGTGCCCGAAGCCCGCGAACGCTTCCTCCGCGAAGCCCGTGCCGCCGCGAAACTCGATCACGATCACGTCCTGCCGATTCATTCCGTTTCCGTCGATGACTCGCCGCCGTGGCTCGCCATGCCCTTGGTCGAAGGCGTTTCGCTCGAAGAAAAACTCTCCGAATCGAAGGGTCCGCTCTCTATTGAAGAGACCCGACGCATCGGCATCGAGGTCGCCCGCGGACTCGCCGCCGCGCATGAAGCGGGTCTCGTCCACCGCGACATCAAACCGGGAAATATCCTTCTCGACAACGCCACCGGGCGTGCCTTGGTCACCGACTTCGGACTGGCCCGCGCCACGGAAGAAGCGCGCCTCACCTGTCCCGACGGACTCGCTGGCACACCACAGTTCATGTCGCCGGAACAAATCAACGGCGGTCCCATCACCGCGAAATCCGATCTGTTCTCGTTGGGATCGATGTTCTACTTCATGCTCGCCGGGCGACCTCCCTTCGAAGGCGACTCCGCTTCCGCCGTGATGAAATCCATCACGAACGCCCGCATCCAACCAATTCACGAAGTCGCGCCCTCCACGCCAAAATGGCTGGCCGCCATCGTCGAGCGACTGCTCGAGCCGGAACCGGAACGACGCCCCGAATCCGCGGCAAGGGTCGCAACTCTCCTCGAGGAAAAATCCTCCCCCTCCGGCGCATCCCGTCGCGTCAGGCGACTCCGCCGGTGGGTTGCCGCCGCCACACTGGTGTTGCTCGGCCTTGGCGTCTTTACCACTTTCGAGATCACCGGCCGCTCCAATTCCATCAACCGGTTCCTCGCCGGCAACAACGAACACCCGGCCTCCATTCGCGGCCAGTGGGGCACCTTCGCCACTATCTCCGCCGCCATCGAAGCCGCGCCGCCCGGCAGCCACATCGAACTCCACGGCGAGAAACCACTCGTCTCCGAAGCCCTCGTCTTCGACAAGCCACTGACCTTGTCCTCCGCCACCGACGAACAACTTGTCCTGCGCCACGACGATTCGGAAGGGAACCTTCTCCGCGTGCATTCAGAGGTCACTATCGATGGCGTCATCCTCCAGCAAACGCCGCGCAGCCCTCGCCAGCGCGCCGTCGTGCGCGTCGAGAACGGCTCACTCCGCCTCACCAATTCCAGGATTGGTTACACCGACCGGGGACTCCGTGCCTGGCGGCAACGCAACGGCATCCCCTTGATTCTCCTCGCTGGCAAAGCTTCCGTCGATGTCGAGAATTGCCTCCTCTATTCTGAATTCGGCGCCGCCTTCGTTTCACGCTCGAACGGAGAATCCGGGGACCGACAGATTCGTTTCAAGGACAGCATCGCCTGCACCGGCATCTTCTTTTCCCAACAAAGCACAGTTCCCGACCTCGTTGTCGATGTGGAAATCCTCAACTCCACGATCACAAGCCGCGGTTTTTACTTCCTCCCCGCGGAATCGGAACTTCCCCACCTCACCGTTCGCGGCAGCCAGAATGTCATCGAAGTGGTTTCCATCTACGCCTCCAACAGCGTGCGGCCAGAAGAAGCGCTCCAACTCGTCGATTGGCAAATGGACAGCACCCTCTATGGCATCACCAACGGAATCACTGCGCGCTGGATGGCGGAAAAGCTCGACGTTGATGGCGGAATCTCCGCCAATGACTTCCACGCCTACTGGCCCAATGCGGATGCCAACAGCAACGTCAATCGCTTCCTCGGCATCCACCTCCGCGTCGTCGAGGAACAAGCCAACGTCCTCAGCGACCTCTCCATGTTCCGGCTGCCGGACGACTTCGCGAAAAAGTTTTCAGACCGGGGATTTCAGGGACTCTGATACGAGCAGAAACTAAGAGAACCAGACCACCGACCTACGGAGCAGTCGGCCCATCAAAAATGTAACCATCGATAAACTTTGCCACCTCGATCTCAGACCAAACCTTCAACGATTTCCATTCGGGCGTTTCGACCATTCACAGATAAATCCGTCAATTCCCTGCTTCTGCGGTTTCGAACTGTTTATCCCCCGAAT
>JBCDLR010000290.1:0-5315 GCA_038745205.1 Verrucomicrobiota bacterium | reverse complement strand
CCCTCGGACATTGCTCTCGTCGGACTGGATGGCGCACAGTTGGAAGGGGAGTTGAAGCCCAGCAGTGACACGAAAACCCACCTCGAACTCTACAAGGCGTGGCCGGAGATCGGAGGCATTACCCATACACACAGCACGCATGCGACCACCTTTTGCCAGGCGGGAAGAGAATTGCCTTGCTACGGAACCACCCATGCCGATCATTTCGCCGGAACCGTTCCTCTCTGCCGATTCCTTACCGAAGATGAAGTCGCCGAGGGCTACGAACTTAAGACGGGCACGGCCATCATTGAGCATTTCGCGGAAAATCAACTCGATCCGGTGGCCATACCCAGCGTGCTGCAGCATGGTCATGCCCCCTTTTCATGGGGAAAGTCCGCGTCTGAAAGCGTGAAAAATGCCGTGGCGCTCGAGATGTGCGCGCTCATGGCTCTTGGCGGAATGCAGCTGAACCCTTCCATGGAGTCCTTGCCTCAATTCGTCCTCGACAAGCACTATCAGCGAAAGCACGGACCGAACGCCTACTACGGGCAGAAGTGACAGCGGGAGCGTGGTTGACCGTTGTGACGGCAGCCGCTAAGGAAAGCGGGTGAAGCTGAAACCTTGGCAGCAGATCCTGGGAGCACTGGTCGCGGCCGCGATTGTCGGCTGGGTGATCAACGCGACCTGTGCGACGACGAGGGAACCGGATCTGGTTCTGAACGGCTTCGGAGCGGGGTTCGTGGGATTCTTCGCCTACCTTGGAGAACTTTTCCTTCGAGCCTTGAAGATGATCATCGTGCCACTGATCTTTTCGTCGATCGTAGTCGCCATCGCCGGCCTCGGAAAAACGGGTGGCTTTGGCCGGCTTGGGGTGAAGACCCTGAGCTACTACGTGCTCACCAGCTTCTTTGCGATTCTTGCTGGACTGACGCTCGTGAACTGGATTCAGCCCGGCTTCGTGAATGGCGAACCCAACCCGGAGATCGTGGAAATCATCACACGGGATGCCGAAGCCTACGAAGGGAAGGTGGCCGCGAAGACGGAGGGCCAGAAGGTTGAGGGCCTCGGCGCCGTCGGCGACATATTCCGGCGGATGATTCCCGAGAACGTCTTCGACGCGTTCGGGAACAACAGCAGGATGCTCTCATTGATTTTTGTCAGTCTCCTCGTCGCATTCGCCTTGATGGCCGTCAGCCAGGCCGCGCGGAGTGCCGTTCTCGGGTTCCTCAAGGGGGTCAATGAGATAACCCTGGTGGTGACCAACTGGATCATGATTCTCGCCCCTATCGGGGTCTTCGGGCTGGTCCTGAAGACGGTGGCCTACACGGGCATCGAGACGTTCGGGCTGCTCGGAAAATACTTCCTCGTGGTCCTCGGATCGCTTCTCATTCACTTCCTCGTGACGCTTCCCCTCATCCTCAAGTTCCTTGGGAGAGTCGATCCATGGCGGCATTTCTATGCGATGCGAAATGCGCTGCTCACCGCGTTTTCCACCGCGTCGTCTTCGGCCACGCTTCCCGTGACGATGCGGGCCCTTCGGGAGAATGCGGGAGTTTCCAATCGCGTCAGCAGTTTTGTCATCCCGCTGGGGGCCACCGTCAACATGGATGGGACCGCGCTCTACGAATGCGTGGCGGTCATCTTTGCCGTGCAGCTCCTGGGCTATGACTTGCCGATGGCTCAGCAGTTTCTCGTCGTCGCGCTCGCCTTGCTCACAAGTATTGGTGTGGCGGGAATCCCCTCGGCGAGTCTGGTCGCCATCACGATTATTCTGAACAACGTGACCATTGATGGCGAGCATCTGGCGGGCACCGGGGCCATCATCGGATTTCTTCTCGCGGTGGACCGGCCGCTCGACATGTCCCGCACTGCGATCAATGTCTTCTCGGATTCCTGCGGCGCTGTTGTGATTGCGAAGTCGGAAGGGGAGAGCGTCCTCGAACCGGATAAGGGCGAGAGCTAGGATTCTTCCTTCTCTTCCGAGTCGGTGACAGGGCGCTGGATCGTGGGGTCGAACTTCTGCAGGCCCGCCCACATGTCGACGTAGTCGGGGTCGCCGTGAAAGCGGATTCTTCCTTCGGTGTCGAGCAGGAGGAAGTAGGGGTAGCTCTCGTAGGCCAGCGGTTTCGTGAGCGGTTCGTGCTCAGGTTCGACGAGCCAGACCATGTCTCCCATTTTTTCCTCCACCCTCGTCGCTTTCGCGATCTTCGGAGAAGCTTCCGTGTTGATGGCGCCAACAACGATGCCGTGCGCGGCGAGCTGAGTTTCCATGCGTTTAAGCTCCGGCATCTTTTCGATGCAAATCCCGCACCATGACGCCCAGAAGTCGAGGAGGAGCGCTTTCTGGTCCCCCATGGCATCCCGGAGGGTGATTGTCTCGCCATTCTCGTCGAGCAATTCCATATCGAGATCAAAGACAAGGTTCCGGAAGTACTCCTCCTTCTTGATTTCAGAGACGACTTCCGCGAAGAGGGCTGCTTGCGCGGGGTTTTTCCAGAACGCGTCCTGGAGGTGCTGCCGAACCGATTCGTCTCCGCCGGCTCGGGCCTCGAGCGCGAGCAGGAAGGAATGCAGTCCTTCGAACTCTTCCTTCGTTCGGGCAATCTTCCCGAGGCTCGGATCGAAATCCGCGAGCACCTTTTCAAAGTCGTCGAGCAACGCAATCAGTTCCACGTCGTCGTTGTTCTGATTGTGATAAGCGAATTTTGATTCCAGGAGAATTTGTGCGGGCACTCCGGCGTCGACGGCGGCGGCATAGGCGGCTTCGAATTCCGACGCCTCCTCAGGCGGTGGGAAAATGGCGGAAACGGCTTTCTCCAAGGCAGTCTCTTCATCGGCGGCGGCAACGGCCGGAAAGAGCGAGACGAGGAGGATCAGAGAGTAAAAGGCGATGGCTGGATTCATGATGGAGATCGGGGTGGATGTTTATCGGTGGAAGCGAAAAAAGGAATCGACGGTCTCTTCGATGTGACGAGCGAGAGTGTCTTCTGATTCCCCGCGAATTTTCGCGATTCCGCCGAACGTGTCCGCGGCGAAGGCAGGTTCACAGCGGCGGCCGCGATGGGGTTCCGGGGCGAGGTAGGGGGCATCAGTTTCAAGCATGAACGCCCCTGGGCTTGCCATTTTCACACATTCCTGGACGACTCGGGCATTTTTGAAAGTGGCGATCCCCGTGAATGAAATGAGATGTCCGTCTCCGGTGACCTTCGCGGCCTCTTCCCACGGATGAGAGAAGCAGTGAAACACCGCTCGCACGCGGCCGGCGAACGGAGCGACGATTTCCAACAAATCGGACCAGCATTGATCGCCGCGGTCGCGCTGGTGCACGACCACGTTGAGGTTGGTCTCGGCCGCCAGTTCCAATTGCTTCCGGAAGAAGTCTTTCTGGTGAGCGCGGTAATCCTCCACGCTTATACCGTCCGGTGGCGGATGAAAGTAGTCGAGACCCATCTCACCCAGGGCGACGACTCGAGGGTCGTTGGCAAGTTGGCAAAGCTGGCTCAGCCAGTCTTCGTCCTGAACGTCGAATACCGAACAGGGATGCACTCCGACGGTGGCGTGGACGCCGCTGAATTCGTGCGCAATCTCGACACATTTGCGCGAATCCAGAAGATCGGTTCCGATGGTGACCATGCGCCGGACACCTGCTTCCTCCGAGCGACGCACCACCTCTTCAAGATCCTCGGAGAATTGGGAGGATGCGAGGTGGCAATGGGTGTCGGTGATCGCTTTTTGCATGCGGCTATCCCTGGCTCGAGAGCTGGCGCGCGGCCTTGAGGGTGTTCTGCATGAGCATGGCGATGGTCATGGGACCAATGCCTCCCGGCACGGGCGTGATGGCTTCACATCGCGGGGACACGGCTTCAAAGTCCACGTCACCGACCAACTTGTAGCCCTTGGCGGAGTCAGGGTTGTCGACGCGGTTGATGCCCACATCGACAACGATGGCCCCTTCGCGGACAAAGTCGGGGGTGACAAAATGAGGGCGTCCGATCGCGGCCACGAGGATGTCCGCCTGCTGCGAGACGGCCGCGATGTTCTTCGTGCGCGAGTGGGCGACCGTCACCGTGGCGTTGCCCTTCCTGCCCTTTTGCAGCAGAAGCAGGGCGAGGGATTTGCCGACAATCATGCTTCGCCCCAGAACCACGACGTGCCTTCCCTCAATTTTGACGCCGTGGTCTTCAAGAATTTCCTGACATCCCAGTGGCGTGCATGGGGCGAATCCGCTGTCGTCATCGAGGGCGAGTTTCGCCACATTCTCGGGATGAAAGCCGTCGACGTCCTTCCGAGGGTCGATGGCAAGCACGACGGCGGACTCGTCGATGTGTTTGGGCGGGGGCGACTGTACGAGGATGCCGTGGATCCGAGCGTCGGCATTCAACTGGTGTACGACATCGACCAATTCTTCCTGCTTTGTCGAGGCGGGCAATTCGATCTTCTCGGAATGGAAGCCCAACTTGCCGCAGGTACGAACCTTGTTGCGGACATAGGCGTGGGAAGCAGGGTCGTCGCCCACAATCACCACCGCCAGACCGGGAACGACGGAAAGGCCTTCAGCTTCCCTCTTGCAGCGTTCAAGAATCTTTGCGGAGGTCGCTTTGCCGTCGAGAATGCGCATGCGAGTATTTCCGCGAGACGGCTTCCTCCTGCAATCATCGAATTGAACCGAAAAAAAGCCTGGGAGAGCGAATCTCCCAGGCCAGTGATTTGAAACCAACAACCAACCTTTGCAGAAAGGCGGGTTCGCGGAGTAGTCTCGTTGAACCGAAGAAAGTTATACACAACGGCAAATGACGCGCAAGAATTTGTTTAAATTATTCCCAACTTATTCACAAAATTTAATAGGATTTTCACATGGAGAATGTGTCTCTGTTGCGTCGTCTTCCGCAACCGAGCTTTCGCAATTGCCTCACCATAAGAGGAGCTACGAGGTCTTTTCGCTAGATGGGGGATCTCGCGAGATAAAGGAGCTGGTAAACGGGTCTCTTTCGAACCTTGGAAAATTGAAACAATCTAAAATTCTTCGCCGGTTCTGAAGCGCATGACCTCACGCTCTACGCAATTATGGTTGTTTTGGTTGCCAGCCTTAATTCTAGGCGCAGGGACCATTTGGATGCGACTCGATCCGTCGGTCGACTTGGGACCCGCGGCTGCGTTTTTTGATCAGGAAGAGGGAACCTGGAAGGTGAGAGTCGGTGAGGGCGGGTGGCCGCTGCTGAAGGGCATCACGGATTTCCTCTATGTCTACGGGACACGTCCCGCCTTGATCATTTCCGTTCTAGCGCTGCTTTGGGTGATCTTCGCCGCGATCAAGTGGAGGATTCTGAAGCGGG
>JBCDLR010000289.1:0-5353 GCA_038745205.1 Verrucomicrobiota bacterium | reverse complement strand
GCCTCGGCCGCCTTCCGCATTTCCGGTGAGGCGCGGAGGCGGGAGAATTCCTCCAAGAGCGAATTCTCAATCTCAGTCTCAGCCAGATCGCTCGTGCTTCCTGGTGAGTGCAATTCTCGAATCTCCAGTTCGGAAAGTTCACGGTCAAAGACGATGAAATCATCGACTCGGCCGTTGGTGAATCCCCGATCTCGAAATCGTTGACCGATGGTGATGTTGTCCGCCCCGCCGCCACGGATCTCTCGAGAGAGGTTGTCCCGGATGACTTTCGTGGCTGCGGTTTGTCCATTGACGAACAGGCGCAATCCGTCCGCTCGACTGCTGCCGTCGTAGGTGATGGTGACGTGTTGCCACTCCTTGACTGGTAGAGGTTCAGTTGCACGGATGCGAATGGCGTTTCCCGGCCAAAAGTGTATGAGAGAAGCGCTGAGTTTTCCGTCTTCAAGAAGGAGTTGGTAGCCACGACTGGCGGCGTCTGTCCATGCGCGGGAGCGATGGAAAATCACGGCGCGTTCCTTCAGGTCGGGGGTCCACATCCAGAGTGAGATGGAGAAGGGTTCGTAGCGCCCAAAGTCTCCAAAATCGAACTCAACCGCGGTGTCACCATCGAGTTGAAGAGCGTTTCCGGACCTTGCGGAAACTATCCTTACTCCACGTTGTTCGGCCTTGGCCTTCGCTTCTCCGGCCACACTGGAGAAGGTCCACGCCAAACCCTTCTTTTCTTCCTTCTCCTCGTGTAGATCGAAAGTGAAATCGGCGAGGGGGCGGGGATCTGCAAGCAATGCACGGACCCTCGTCCGGGCAATGCGTTCGGCCTTTGCCTGAAGTTTCGACCATTGCTTTCGATACCCGTCTTCGGCGGCTGCGGCCGCGGCCCTGAGATCGCGAAGCCGGGATTCCTCCTTCTCGTCGGGAATGGCGAGAGTGGGAGTAGGTACTGATTTCGTGAAGTAGGAATAGAGGCCGGCTTCGTCGATGTTCTGGAAGTAAGAGAAGAGCTGGTAGTATTCCGTCTGCGAGATCGGATCGTAGCGGTGATCGTGGCAGCGGGAACACTCCAACGTGAGTCCCAGGAACGCCGTGCCAAAGGTGTGCACACGATCGGCGACGTATTCGACGCGGAACTCCTCAGGATCGCTCCCGCCTTCGACCTTCTGCGGGTGGAGCCGGCTGAACGTGGTGGCGAGGATTTGTTCACGGGTCGCATCGGGCAACATATCCCCGGCGATTTGCCACGAAATGAAATCGTCGTAGGGGAGATTCCGGTTGATTGCATCGATGACCCAGTCTCGCCATGGCCAGACGAAGCGGTCCCAGTCCTGCTGGAATCCGTAGGTGTCCGAATAGCGGGCAAGATCGAGCCAGGGAGTGGCCATTCGCTCACCGAACTCAGGGCGGGAGAGGTAGTCATCGACGCGGTTTGCGTATGCTTCCGGGCTCTCGTCCGCGACAAATGAGGCCAGTTCCTCCGGGGTAGGTGGCAGGCCGGTGAGATCAAAGGCGAGACGGCGAAGAAGTCGCTCCTTGGAGGCTTCAGGAGTTGGCGCGAAGTCTTCCCCTTTGAGCTTGGCGAGGATAAACCAGTCGATGTTGTTGCGGGGCCACTTGGAATTCCCGGTCGCAGGGGGCGGGGTCGCGGCGAGCGGTTTAAAGGACCAGTGCTGGTCGTAGCCGGCGCCTTCCTCGATCCACTGCTTGAGCAACTCCTTCTCTTGATTTGTCAGGGTCCGGTGGGAATCCGGAGGCGGCATGACTTCGTCGGGGTCTTTGGAAAAGATCCGTGACACGAGTTCGCTGGTGTCGGAGTTGCCCGGGGTGATGACGTCGAGAGCATGTTCGCGGATGTCGAGGCGGAGGCCCGCGGAGCGGGCGGAGGCGTCGGGACCGTGGCAGTGGAAGCACCGGTCCGAGAGGATGGGGCGGATCTCGCGGTTGAAGTCGACCGGTTCGCGGGCCGCCGCCATTGTTGCGGCGAGAGCCACAGCAAGGAATCCGACCATATGGCGAAAGAAGTTCACTTGAAAAACTGGAGCAAAAAACGTGCGACGTCTTGTAGCGACTGCGAAAGTTTTGGTATATTTTGACGCCAATGGAACCTTTGGGGAAGCAGTTCAAGGTAGCCTTTTTTCGCCAGCAGCCCGAGGCGCAGAGTATCGTCGATCTCTTCGAATTTCTCCCGGGGGTATATTTTTACGCCAAGGACACCAATCATCGCTATTTCGCGGTCAACAAGCCGGTGCTTGAAGATGTCTTCGGCCTCGAGGAGGAAGAGGAACTTCTTGGGAAGACGGACAGCGAGTTCCAGGTGCCGGCACTTGCCGAGGCCTATCACGCGGAAGACCGGAGGGTCATCGAAGGGCGGGAAACGATCCCAAACGAGGTCTGGCTCGTGCCAGATGTGAGCGGTCGTCCGCGATGGTACGTGTCGACAAAGACACCCGTGACGAACGCGGCGAAAGAGGTGATCGGGATCGCGGGAGTCATGTATGCGATCCAAACGCCGGAAGAGCAGGCGGCCTATTTTCGGGAGTTGCTTCCCGTTATCCAGTTCATGGAAGCGAACTATGTTTCCGACGTTTCAATGGAGAGGATGGCGGAGATGGCCGGGCTTTCCTCGACCCAATTCAACCATCGATTCCGGATGCTGCTTCGGATGTCGCCGTCGGAGTTTCTTCTTCGGCTTCGGGTGGAGGCCGCGCGAAATCTTCTCGTCACCGGTCACGGAATGTTGGGAGAAATCGCGGTCGAGGTCGGATTCTACGATCAGAGCCATTTCACCAAACGCTTTCGGAAGGTGACCGGCATGACGCCTCGTGAATACCGGTCCCGGTTTCGCGGGACCTAGAATTGGCGGGTTCCTTTGGTCCTGAATGCTTGCAAAGACGCGTTTCGGGCGTTCAATGGCGCGATTTTCCTCCATGGCCGATACCGCTGCAACATCGACTGCTCCGGCGAGACCGCCGTGGCGACCTACCCCGAAAGCGTTGTTCCTGCTTCCTTTACAGGGATGGCGGTATTTCTGCGAACACGGCATCGCGGGATCTTGGAAGCATATCAACAGTCGGGAAGCGCATCCGTTCATTCAGTTCTGCAAGTATGTCACCTGCGGATTCGCGGCGACCTTTGTCCTGATTGGAGTTTCCTACGCGCTGATGTATACCGTCTTGCCGGCCTTCAGCGGCATGACCCTGGCCAATGGAGACCCGGTGACGGATGAAATCCGTGAAAGGAACAACATCTACGCCAATGCCATTGCTTTCATCCCGTCGAACTTCGTGGCCTATTTCCTCAACGTCGCCTGGGTTTTTGAAGGAGGAAGGCACAATCGGTGGAAAGAGTTCGGGCTCTTCACCCTGATTTCTGCAATCAGCTTTTTTGCGGGATTGTTTGGCGGGCCAAAGCTGATCATCGGGATTTTTGGACTTTCCACGCACCTTTCGCAGTTGTCTTTCATGGTGACATCCGCCCTCGTGAATTTTGTCTGCCGGAAATTCCTGATTTTCGCGAGGTAACGGTGGGAGAAGGGAATGAGGGAGAAAGTCTTTTGGTGATCAGGCATTCAGGTTAGAAGAAGGGAATGGCAAGAACTGAGAGGTTCCCCGGGGTACGTTCCATCCTCTACTACGTCTTCCTCGTGGTGGCGCTGACTTACCTTTTCCGGTGCCTTGTCATGATGACAGGCGCCTTTCAGGTGCAAATCCACGGCCCCGGTTTCCAGTTTGAGGGGGCGGTTCTCGTCGACTGGTCGAATCTCCGGCTGGAGATCGACCGGAAAGGAGGTGGATGGAGCCTGGAATTCAGTGAATTGCACGTGACAGAGTTCGTTGGCTTCGCGCCTGACCTCGAGGATCTAGTGCTGTTCTCCTGCTCCCGCAGCGTGAGAGATGGTTCGTGGACGGGGTTCCTGACCTGTCCCAATTGGGCAATTGTCGCGGTGGCAGCGATTCCCTGGTATCTCGTCCGCGTGTCGGCGTATTTTTTCACCAGAAGGAAGCGGTAGGTCCAAGAGTAAATGGGATCCCTCACATTTTCCCCAAACCTCCCAGGCCGCCGAGATCGCCCATCCCGGAATCGCCCCCCATGGCCTGCATCATCTTGGCCATCTTGCCCTTGCTCTTCATGAGCTTCCGCATCTGGGCGAACTGTTTGAGGAATTGGTTCACCTGCAGCATCGTGTTGCCGCTGCCGGCGGCGATGCGTTTGCGGCGCTTTGGATTCAGGAGTTCCGGCCGCTTCCGTTCCTTCGGCGTCATCGAAAGCACGATGGCTTCGATCCGTGCCATGCGCTTCTCGTCCACGTTGAGATCCTTCATTTTGTTCATGCCCGGAAGCATGCCGAGGATGTTCTCCATCGGGCCCATGCTCCGCATCATCTTCATCTGGGCGAGGAAGTCTTCGAAATCGAACTTGTTCTTCTCCATCCGTTTCGCGAGGCGTTCCGCTTCCGCTTCGTCGATGGCCTCCGCGGCGCGTTCAACGACGCTGATGACGTCGCCCATGCCGAGGATGCGGCTGGCCATGCGGTCGGGGACGAAAGGGAAAAGCTGGTCCATCTTTTCGCCTTCGCCGATGAACTTGATGGGGACGTTGGTCACTTCCCTTATGGACAGAGCCGCCCCGCCGCGGGCGTCGCCGTCGAGTTTTGTGAGGACGATGCCGGTCAGGCCGACCGCGTCGTTGAAGACCTTTGCCACGTTGACCGCCTGCTGACCGGTTGCGGAGTCGGCGACGAGAAGGGTCTCGCGGGCTTTGACGATGGCCGATAGCTTCTTTAGCTCGTCGATCAACCCGTCGTCGACTTCCTGTCTCCCCGCGGTGTCGAAAATGGCGATGTTGCAACCTTGCTTCTCAATCCAGCGCAAGGCCTTCTTCGAGGCCTTGATGATGTTTGTTTCACCTTTCTCCGGTTCATACACCGGGACGTCGAGTTCGCGTCCGAGGGTGGCGAGTTGCTCGACGGCGGCCGGGCGGTAAAGGTCGCAAGCAATGAGGGCGGGCTTTTTGCCCTGCTTTTTCAGATGAAGCGCGAGTTTGCCGGATGAAGTCGTTTTACCCGCGCCGTTGAGGCCGACGATGAGGATGCGTCCCGGGGGATTGAGGTCGAGGGGGGCGGAATCCCCCCCCAACAATTCCACCAGAGCGTCGTTGAAGATCTTGACGATCTGCTGGCCGGGAGTGACGGATTTGAGGACAGACTCACCGAGGGCGGATTCCTGGACGCGCTCGATGAGCTGCTTTGCGACGGAAAACTCGACGTCCGCTTCGAGGAGGGCCATGCGGATCTCTCGCATGGCGTCGGAGACGTTTTTCTCCGAAATGCGGCCCTGTCCACGCAGTCGTTTGAACGTGTCTT
>JBCDLR010000288.1:0-5358 GCA_038745205.1 Verrucomicrobiota bacterium | reverse complement strand
GGGAAGGCCTTGAGGAGCGCAGGAGCCGACTCTTGTCTCTTCTGAATGAAGCGCCTCTTTCAGTACGAATCCATGAGAAGGGGGAAGTGAGCTTTGTACAGAAATACCCCGATATCCGCGGGTCTCAAACGCGCTCCTTCCGGGTCCTCCTCATTGTGCTTCCCTTGCTTTTTATTCCATTTCTCTATCTCTTCGAAATCATGCTGCCGGAGCCACCGCCATCACGACCCGCGATACCGGGGAAGAAGCCGGAGTCAGCCTCGGGAAAAAGGTCGGTGTCTGTCCACCCGGAAATTTCGGATGAAGATCCCTACTAGACCAAGGCTTTCCGGTTGGCGGGATCCGGGAATGGCAAGGTCCAAAATGGACTAGCGTTTCGAGAACTGGAAGCGCTTGCGGGCGCCGGGTTGGCCGGGCTTCTTGCGCTCCTTCATGCGGGAGTCCCTGGTGAGAAGACCCTCGTCTTTCAGTTGGCCGCGCAACTCGGGATCGCTCTTGAGGAGGGCACGGGAGATGGCGAGGCGGGCGGCGCCGACTTGGCCGGAGAGGCCACCGCCGTGCGTGCGGATGCGAACGTCCCACTTCTTGGCCGCGTTCACGGCATGGAAGGGGTAAGACATGATGTTCTGCAAGGCGACGGTTGGGAAGTATTCCTCGTAAGGCCGGTCGTTGATGAAGATCTTGCCCTCACCGGGTTCCATGATCACCCGGGCGACGGCCGTCTTGCGGCGACCGGTTGCGGTAAAGGTATTGCTGTTTTCGTCGGACTTGCTCATCGAAAGTGGGGAGGGGAAGGGGAACTCAGCTTACTTGACTTCGTAGGGCTCGGGAGACTGCGCCTCCTGCTTGTGGTCGGGACCGGCGTAGACGCGGAGTTTCTTGAGAATCTGTGCGCCGAGCTTGTTGTGCGGGATCATGCCTTTGACGGCCTTTTCCACAATCCGCTCCGGATGCTTTCCGGCACGAATCATGCGGGGTGTTTCAACCTTCTGGCCACCGACGTAACCACTATAGCTCGTGTAAATTTTTTCCGACTCCTTGTTGCCTGAAAACCGGGCCTTTTCCGCGTTGACGATAACCACATGATCACCCATATCCACGTGAGGCGTGAAGACCGCCTTGTGCTTTCCGCGAAGAAGACTCGCCGCCTCGACGGCAACTTGGCCGACCACCTTGTCCGTGGCGTCGATGAGCCACCACTTGCGGTCGATTTCTTCAGCTTTGGCGGAAAAAGTCTTCATGTTTTTGATTTGGAGCCGTGTGAACGGGCTGAGAGCGGGAATTGTCCAAGGAAACCGACGGGACCGACCTGTCTGATTTCCACCCTTGTGGGCGCGAGCCCCGCTTTTCACGGGAGCGCGGATTTTAGTGGTTTCGGCCCTTTCTGTCAAACGATAAACCTATGATCTGCCGTTCCCTTTTTGCCTTTCCAGTGTATCGTTTTCTCTTGATGAACCGGACGGGAATTTCACGCTCCATGCTGCTCGGCGCACTTTTTGCCTCATCAATGGTCGGGGCGAGCGTGAAATCAGTGGAATCCGTTGATAAAGAGGAAGTCCCTGAGCCGAGCGTCGAGGAATTGCTTGAGAATGCCCGGGAGTCCTCACTTCTGGAAACACGGGAGGCGGTGCCCGCAGATCTGAGCGCCTATTTTCGGGGGCTTCGGGAGGCGATAAGGAAGGATCAAGTCCTCGACGAACCGAGCCGTGCTTTTGCCTTGGAAATCATTTCTGAGGCCCTGGAGTTCAATGAGCTGACTCCGGCGATGGCAACGCAGGCGCTGATGGCGGCCTATCCGGAATTCGGTGAGGCGACGCTGGATGTCCTTGTAGACGGGCCCGCAGGAGCCCAGGCGCGGGACATGTTACGGGAGATGGCCGGACTTCAGAATCCTTTCATTGCCGCGGAGAGTGCCTACTACTTCGGCCGGGCGTTGATCAGCGAAGAGCGCTATGACGAAGCGGTAGAATACCTTGAAGTGAGCGCCTCGCGGGGAATTGAAGGGTGCTTGAATGCGGCGGAAGCCCAATACTACATCGGATTCTGTCTCGCCGAGTTGCTGCAACGCGATGCGGCGGCCGACGCGCTCAACAACTTCATCGACAACTCGCCTTGGGCGCCGGCCCACTTGCGGGCCTCCGCCGAGGAAATCGTCAACACCATGGAACGGGTGGAGGACGGGTCCATCGCTGACGTTGCGGACCACATGAACTACTCCGGTCGCAGGCTCGACTTCGATGACCCCGGTGAGCCGACTCAAGCAGTGCAGGAAAGAATCATCGCCATGCTGGACGACCTGATCGAACAAGCCGAAGAGAACGAGTTTAGCCAGAACCCAAGCGGCAGCGGGCAGGGGAGCCAATCAGGGCAAGACAGCCAGCAGGGGAACCAACCCGGATCGGCTTCAGGGAACCAGGCCGGGGGAAACCCCAGTGCGCAAAAACCTCCGCGGGCGCTTCGCCGGGAGCGTGGGGCAGCCAAGAGCGCCTGGGACGATCTGCGGGATCGTGAACGGAATGCCGAGGCTCTCGGAGCGCTGAACGAAAAGCTCCCGCCAAGGTATCGGGGAATCGTGGAGCAGTATTACAAGGACTTGCAGGCGGAAGCCGGGGAGGAGGATGAGTAGGGCGCGGCTGATTCTCGCCTTGACGCTGGGGATCGGTCTGTTGGTTGCAGGGCGACCGGACGTGCGCGCTTCCGTCGGCTCGAAGCGGGCCATTTCTATTGAAGGGATACATCTGGAAGGAGAAATTGGGGTCATCACGAGGGAAGGCGCTGTCACCATCGGTGACTCGGTGCGCTCGCTCGACGAACTCCGTGAGATTGTCGCCCTTGAACG
Organism: Verrucomicrobiota bacterium; assembly: GCA_038745205.1. Taxonomy (GTDB): domain Bacteria; phylum Verrucomicrobiota; class Verrucomicrobiia; order Verrucomicrobiales; family DEV007; genus JBCCWV01. Next base: position 2,519 of record JBCDLR010000288.1, on the reverse strand, counting down.
GAGCGATCCGGGCGATCACTCGCCCAGCTCAGCACCCATTGACCTCTACCTGGTGAACGGAACAAGGCTCACTTGCCTGGGTGTCAGTCTACTCGATGAGCAATTTCAGGTTTTTACGGAGATACTTGGGGAGGTCCGTCTGCCTATTGACCTTGTGCGGGCGGCTCGTTTCCGGCGCGGTTTTCCCGAGCCAAGGTTCATGGACGCGACAGCGAGTGCTTTCGAGGAGGACGATTCCGATCGCTTCTTTCTCATTCAGCCCAGGGGTGAAGTGCTGGAGACGAACGGATTCGTCGAGGAGATTGAAACGCAGGAGATCGTTTTTGAGCGAGGGGATGACGGAAAGCTGGAAGATGTGGGAAGGACGCAGATTCACGGGATCGTCCTCGTTACGCCGTGGCGTAAAAAGGGCAACTCTCCGCCTTACCATGTGAACTTAACGGATGGTTCCCGTATCGTTGGATCTTCCATCTGGAAGGAATCCTCGGAACTCGTAGTGGGCGTCGCCCCCGGAGTGGAGTTAAGGCCGGCATGGTCGTCTGTGACCCGCATCGGGATTCAGTCCCCGCGCCTGGCCTATCTTTCCGACCTCGATCCAAAACTGGTGAAGGCAAAACCGATTTTGTCCCTGTCCCGCGAGTGGGCGCGGGATCGGTCGGTGACGTTCGGAGCCATGGCCATCAAGGGGGCCGTTTACGAAAAAGGGATTGGGATGGCCGCCGGTTCCCGGCTCGACTTCGATTGCTCCGACTTTGATCGTTTCATCGGATCGGTGGGTATCGACCTTTCCGCCGGAGGCCGCGGAGACTGTATCTTTGTTGCGCGGATAGACGGCGAGGAGATTTTTCGAAAACGAGTACGCGGTGATGCCGCAGCCTTCCCGCTGAACCTCACCCTCAACGGTGCCCGGACCCTGTCCCTCATCGTCGAACCGGGAGTGAATCTCGATCTTTCCGACTACGCCAACTGGGCGAACGCAAGTCTGGTGAAGACGCGTTAGGGAGACCCATGCCCAAAAAGATCTGCGGCAAGCGGAGGCGCCCAGAGTTCAAATATTGCGATTTCAGAACGGGAGGTTTGAGGTAGTTTCGATCCAATGCGCCAGGAAATCGATGCTCTCCGTCAACGACTGAACTCAACAGTTCTGGGGGCGGAGGACGCTTCCGAGATGCTTTTGATCGCCCTGTTGGCCAAGGGGCATGCGTTGATTGAAGGCGCGCCGGGTATCGGGAAGACTTCGCTGGCGCAGACGCTCGCACAATCGGTTTCCGCGAGTTTCAAACGGATTCAATTCACGCCGGACCTGCTACCCTCGGATATTCTCGGTTATTCGATTTACAATCAGCAGTCGAGCGAGTTCGAGTTCGTTGCCGGCCCCATCTTCAGCCAGTTCATCCTCGCGGACGAGATCAATCGGACCAGTCCGCGGATTCAGAGTGCACTGCTGGAATGCATGAACGAAGGGCAGGCGTCGGTGGATGGTGTGACGCGGTCTTTGGGCGATCCCTTCATGGTCATTGCCACCCAGAACAATCTTTATGCCACAGGGACATTCCCGCTCCCGGAGCCGCAACTCGACCGTTTTCTGGTCTCGATTCAAATGGCCCTGCCGCCACCGGAAGTGCAGGCGGGAATACTGCTTCACCACGCGGAAGCCGGGACAAAGTCCAGTGGCGTAAAGGCGGCGCCCATCCTTTCCGCGGAGCAAATTCTCGACATGCAAGAGGCAGTCCGGGAAGTGCGCGCTCACGAAAAGATATGCGTCTATATCACGAAACTCTGTGAGGCGGTTCGCCGACAGAAGGGAACGGGCACCGTCGTCTCGTCACGTGCCTCCATCGCGATCCTGCGAGCTGCGCAGGCCGCAGCCTTCCTCTCCGGGCAGGAGGCCGTTTATCCCGACGACATCAAAAAAGTCTTTCCCGCTGCGCTCCGGCATCGGTTGAGCGGGGCAGATCTTCGGGAATCAACGCCAGTGTCACCAGGCACTGTCATCGAGGAGGCGCTTCGCTCAACTCCGGTCCCTTGACGTCCGCTATCTCGGGGATTGCAGAAGAGGATTGATCTGCGTGGGGTGGTGCTGCCTCATCGCCAAACTTGATCGTCATTGCGTCATCAAACCCGTGCTTGTAGCCGTTTCGAAACTGGGGCGAGCTACCCAATAGGCGAGCCAGTAGCCACCCGATGATTACTCCCAGACAGATGAATAGAAAGGACATCTCGCCGCCGATCACGATCCTTCACCAGTCTGCAGCGAAATGCGGGCCAAGGACAGCAGGAATCAACAATATTGATCTTTCTCGACAATTGCCTCGCCACGAACGCGGAGTCTTTGGAATCGAGTGCAACCCAAACGAAAAACCTGTCGAGATGAGGTGAAGGCGACGTTGTGCCTGCGATTCGCTTCAAATCCTGGGCTGTAATTGAGGGGGCATTGCGTCTGACGAGATGCGAACGACTCCTCATCGGGAATCGCTCGCTGAGAAAGAAGGCGCTTTGTAAAGGTAACGGACGGAGCC
>JBCDLR010000287.1:0-5372 GCA_038745205.1 Verrucomicrobiota bacterium | reverse complement strand
GACCGAAAATGCAGAGAGGGCGATAGCTGTCAGTGTGAGAAATGCTGTTTTCATCGATGGATATGACCGTCGAGACGGGATTTTGTTCCCGGAAATCTGAAAAATGAACTTTTGGGGCTCTGCCTGATTTCGCGCCGCCCCTTGCAGCGGTTACCGCAGGTCGTAACGTTTGGCAATGAACCTTACGAAGACAGCATTCGGAACCTGGAGCGGGGGACGCTTCATGCATTTTGGGGAAATGCTCGACGAGTCCGAGTTCCTCCAATTGATCCGGGATTCCTACGAAGCCGGTATCCGGACATTCATGACGGCGGACGTCTATGGGGCGGGTCGCGCGGACGAGATGCTCGGGGAGGCGATGACCGGCATTGACCGGGACAGTTATTGCCTCGTGGGCGCGATTGGCCACGATTTCTACAAGGGCAATCGACAGGGGTCGGCGGGCTACGCCCGTTTTACCAATCCTGAATTGCGCGGACCGCAGGACTACGGGGAGTTCGTCAAGATGGCGACGACAAAGTCGCTCGAGCGTTGCCGGGCGGAGAAGTTCGACCTTCTGCTCCTGCACAATCCGGACAACCGCGGCTACGCGGACGAGTACGTTTGGAAAGCCATGGCTTCGGTCAAGGACGAAGGATTGACCGACCGTATTGGTATTGCGCCGGGACCGGCCAACGGGTTTACCCTTGACCTCATCGACAACTTCGAGCGTTTTGGAGAAATTATTGACTGGGCCATGATCATCTTGAACCCGGCGGAACCCTGGCCGGGTCTGTTGCCGCTGCCAGCCGCGGAGAAGTTCGGCGTCGACGTGCTCACGCGCGTGGCTGATTTCGGGGGCATTTTTCATGACGACGTGAAGCCGGGGCACCATTTTCGCGATGGAGACCATCGGACTTATCGCCCGGAGGGCTGGATCGAGCAGGGGAACGCCAAGCTGGAGAGAATGCGTCCGATCGCGGAGCGCCATGGCCTGACCACGATGCAACTTGCCGCAGTCTGGAACCTCTCTCACGCGCCCGTGAAGTCGGTGGTCCCCACCTTCATCCAGGAGGCCGGGGACGACGCGCGGCCGGTCCTCGACAAGATCCGAGAATTCGCCGCCCTGCCGGAGAACATCGTTTTGTCTGATGCCGAGGTTGAGGAGATCCGGTCCGTCGGCGACAACACGGGCTGCATGATGCTGAAGGGAGCAAGCCATCGGCACGATGAGCAGACGCGGCCGGATGAATGGCCCATGCGCGAAGAATTGATGGCGCTGAGTGAACGGTGGGGACTGGGAACCGGGTGGTGAGTTCGCCCGGTTGGTTATCCCTTGTTCCGCGCGGCCTCGAGACCGGCATGAAAGCGGGCATTCTGCTCGCGTAGCTGCGGGTCGGATTGCAGGATTTCCAGTGACTCGTCCGAAATCTCAACCGCCTTTTCGAAATCGCGCCGCGCGAAGTGAACCTCCGCAAGCGTGTCGAGGTAGGCGCCGCTGCGCGGTTGCAATTTCACCGCTGTATTGGCGTGTTGCAGCGCCTCGTCGAGTCGACGCCCGCAACGGGCATTGAGCCAGGCGAGATTATTGTGCCCCTGGGCGTAGTCCGGGTAGCGGTCAGTGAGCAACTTTGCTTCCGCGTGAATGCGCTCATAGACCGCCTCCACCTCTTCCTCCCACCCGGCTTCAGCCAGTTCCTGGAAACCATCCTCAATGACGGAACTGTTCGACGGGCCATATTGCAGAGACACTTCCATGGCTTCCAGCGCGGCTTGACCATTCCCGCTCAGGACCGCTGCCATTTTCTTCGTCCGGTAAAGCGTGTTGAGGTGATAGAGGAAATTCACGGAGCGGCGAAACTCGTTTTCCATTTCATCGAGCAGGATGCGCTCCGCGAGAAACTCCCCTCGCTGGGGGTCTTTCCGGGAAACGAGGCGGCTGAGCAGGACGACGGCCGCGGAGTGCTGGTTCTCGAACGGGTCGCTCAGGTTGTAGGCGAGATTGGCCTCTTCGGTTGCCCAGTCATGAAGGCCGAATCGAAGCAGTGTGCTCTCCGCGAAATTCAAACGTGTCGGGAAGTCTCCGCGCATGAGAAGCCGCGCCTTGCGCATGAGGCGCTCTCCTTCATCCAGTTGATTATCCTTGGCCAGAGCCCAGCCATAGAGAAAAAGGTTGGTCTCCACCGATTGGTCATTCTCCCACGCTTCCTTGTAGAATTTCGCGGCGTTTCCCCATTTCTTCTGGTAAGCGGAGATGGTTCCGGCCCGGGTCAGGTTGATCCAGTCGCCTTCGTCGCGGCCGTGCAGGGCGAACTTCACGGCCTTGTCCCACATGCGGTGACCGACACAGACATTGAAGAGGAGATCCCGGAAATTGAGCCGGGTGCGCGGGTCGTCGAAGGCCATTTGGACGGCTGGAAACGCCTCGTCCTTGAGCTTGTTTTCCTCGACCCAATTCATGATCTCCCCAATTTTGGCGATCTGTTCCCCGGTCTGGTTGCCGATATCGGGCAGGAGCAGCCATTGCAGCCATTTCAACACCTCATCCCGTTCGCTTTCGGGAAACTGCTCGCTGACGGCAGAATACCAGCTTCGCGCGGAACTTGTCTCGTCCTGGAAGAGGTAGGTGAGGACGTAGTCGCGTTTCGCGCCCTCCTCGAGAGCCTTCGCCGCGTGTGTCCTCGCCTGATCAAAGAGTCCCTGCTGCGTCTCGTGGCCGATGATATTGAGGGAGAGGTTGATTTCAATGGCGAGAGCGTTTTCGAAAAGCGTGTCGTAGAACGTCTCCGCCGCTTCAGACTTCCCGAACAACTTGGCGAACTCCGCTCCCACCGTGATCCAGCGCGACTGCTCATTTGCGTCGTTGGCTTTCCAGACCTGGCGGCCAATCGCGGCGGCAATTTCTCCGGCGTCGGTGGAGCCCTTTTCGACCCCGATGACCTCCAGGGCGGCGTCGATCTTGTCATGGCCCATGTACCAGCTGCAGACCTGGGGGAGGTTGTTCGGGCGAACGATTTCAAAGGCCTCCTCGACGTATCCGTTGAGTCCAAGCGCGAGGGCCGTGCTCAGGTATTCCTTGGGCATCTCCTGCGCGTAATTCCTGATGACCTCGACCTGCTCCGCGGCCTTCGTTGCGTCGCCGGTCAACCGGTGGCGGGCCAACTTGAACGAGTGACTCTGGATCGTATTGAGCCTCAGGTCGGCGGCCGACTCGATAAAGGCAACGAGGTCGCCGCCAAGGATGGTGGACTCCCGTGCGAGATTCGGTTGCTCGATTCTTTCGGCGACTCGGGTGGCTTCGGAGAAATTCGAGTCTGCGCGGTAGAGCCAGTGCAGAAGTTCACCGGCAATGGGATCCTGGGTCTTCTCAAAGTGCTTCTTTTGCCTTGTGAGCGCCTCCGCGTGTTCGCCGCGAATACTGACGAAGACTGCGTAGTCGATCATCGCTTCGCGGTTGACCGCGCTGTCGTAGAGCAACTCGCCGGTTTTCTCAAACTTCTCGGCGAGGATCAATGGCACGATTTTTTCGTCCACGGCCCGGGCAAACGAATCGGAGAGGCGATTCCGGAGTTCCGGATTGGAAATCGTGCGGATGAGGCGCATCGCGAGCTGGAACTGGTTGTTTTCGCAGAGTTCCATGATGGCGAGACGCCGGTCTTCCTGGTTGCCGCTGCGGAACTGCGTGATGAGGGAAATCGTCTCCGCCGGGGTGTCCGGGTAGATGCCGAAATCGAACTTGTCGAGGACCTGGCGAAGCCTCAGGCGAACCTCGGGCGAGTCTGTGGCCTCTTCCGCTTTGCGAATCCTCGCCTCCGCTTCCCGTCCTGCTTCCCAAAGCGCCCGCATGGCCGCTTCGCGCTTGGGGAACTCCGGCGAGTTGGTTTCTGCGATGAACGAATTCAGGTCGCCATCCTTCCGGCGTTCAGCGTCTTTCTCCTCGGACTGAACATGGCCGGCGAAATTCACCGTGGCGCATAGAATGAAAAGGGCGATGGTCCGGGGACGGAGGATCATGGATCGAGAAAATTAGGCCGCAGTTTCCTGATTATCGACTACTTATTGAAAGGTCCGTTCAATGGTCTTTGGTTTTCTCCCTTGGAGTTCCAGAAAGGAATGACGCTTCGCTACCTCGCTATCACCATAATTACGTTTTCCTCCGGCGTTTCTTTGCAGTTTGCGGGTCCTTTTGCCCCCGCGGCGCTTGAACCCGGTTCCACTGCCATCGCGTTTGATGATTCGCGGGTGGCTGGCTGGGTCACGGCCGTCGCGGAACTGGTCCGGGGTCCGGTGGACATTACGGTTCCAACTGGTGCGGTGACGACATTCGGTTCCGCAAGTGACCTCATTGGCCCGGCCGGCGCTTTTGGGTCTGAGTTCGATCCCGTGGTCAGCCTCGGGGATGGCGGGCATGCCACCGTCACTTTTGCCCATTCCCTGCGGGACTTGCCGGGGCCGGATCTCGCGGTCTTTGAGAACAGTTTCAACGGCTCTTTCCTCGAGTTGGCGTTCGTCGAAGTCAGTTCCAACGGGGTGGACTTTTTCCGTTTTCCCGCCGAGTCACTGACGCCCACGGGGTCGCAGGTGGGCGGTTTCGGATCTCTCGATCCCACCAATCTCTACAACCTCGCGGGCAAGTATGAAGCCGGCTTCGGCACGCCCTTTGATCTCGCGGAACTCCACGGGGTGAGCACTTTGCTTGATGTGAACGCGGTGACGCACGTGCGGATTGTCGATGTGATAGGAACCATCGCCGTGGCCGATGCAACTTTCGATTCGATGAACCGGAAGGTCAACGATCCCTACCCAACGAATTTTCCGACCGGTGGGTTCGACCTCGATGGCGTGGCCGTGCTCTTTCCTTTTTCCGAATCCTACAATGACTGGGCGGGACGGAATTTTACTGCCGCGGAGGCTTCCCAGTCCGGCTTTGACATCGACTTCGAACAGGACGGCCTCATCAACGGCCTGGAGGCAGCGTTTCTTCGCGATCCTCGAAGCAACGACCCCGGCGAAATTCTTGAGGTCATGAGGTCAGGGGACGGCATCACGTTTTCCTTTGTGCGCGTCCCTTGGATGCCCGAGTTCACCTACGCGCTGGAAGTCGGATCGACGTTGGGATCATGGGACGTGGTCGCGATCAGCGAGAATGGCGGGGAGACGGTGAACGTGGACGCCGAGGACGTGGAGGAAATGCCCGTGGCTGGCGGCATCAAGGTCTATGTCACGCTGGATGAGGTTGGAAACTTTTTTGGAAGAGTGCGTGTGAGCCGATAATGAAAAAGTATCGAAAACCAGCTGGTATCACGCTCCTCGAGGTGGTTTTGGTGATCGCTTTGGTCGCCATTGTGATCGTCGTCTCGGTGCCGTCCTTCCGAAAAATGAAGGAAAGTGCG
>JBCDLR010000286.1:0-5390 GCA_038745205.1 Verrucomicrobiota bacterium | reverse complement strand
CTCGCTTGGGTTGTCATGCCCACTCTTGTGCATTGCGGGATTGAACAACGACCCGGCACCACTCAAGGAGAGACTATCAGGGCATGGAAGCGCGTTTCGGCAAAGAGCATCAACGCTTCGTGCAACTCTGCGGGCCGTGTCTGGGCAAAAGACTATTTCGACCGCTTCGTCCGTGATGTCGACCATCTCTCCGCCGCCATACGATACATCCACAACAACCCCGTCAAAGCAAGCCTCTGCAAATTGCCCGAAGACTGGCCATGGAGCAGCGCTCGCCATGGACCTCGATGGACAACCAAAACTCCTTCTGGCCCGGATGGCGTGTTCTAGTTCGACCCGTGAGGGCACGGGCGCTCCGCTTGACTCTCCGCTTCCTTCAAGATTTCGAATCCACTTTGCGAACGCGCGCTGAAGGTATACGATTTGAGGGACTAACACACCGATGACACCCGATTCCCTCGCTGCCCTCCTCGACGCCGGTCACACGTTGCGCGTGAACCCGGCGGAAGGTACCTTCACCCAGGACGAAGAGCCGGCGAACGTTCCGGGCGCGACGGGAGCCTGGAAGCCGTGGTTTCCGGTCATCGACTACGACCGCTGCACGAACTGCATGCAATGCCTCAGCTTTTGCCTTTTTGACGTCTACAGCGTCGACGGCGACGGCCAGATCCAGGTCGACAACAACGACAATTGCAAGACCAACTGCCCCGCGTGCTCGCGCGTCTGTCCCGAAGTCGCCATCATGTTCCCGAAATACAAGGCGGGTCCGATCAATGGCGAACCGATCAAGAAGGAGGACATGGAGCGCGAGAAGATGAAAGTCGACATCACCGCCCTCCTCGGCGGCAACATCTACGATTCCCTCAAGAAGCGCAGCGACGCCGCGAAAACCCGCTTCGGAAAAGAGCGCGATTCCGGCAAAGCGCTCAACGAACGCAAGCGCTGCCTCACGAAGCTCGCCGCCGCCGGCGACATCCCCGCCGAGGTTCTGGAGGCACTTCCCAGCCAGGAAGAAATTCTTCAGAAGGCCGAAGTGGCCAAGCAAAAAGCCGCTGACGCCCTCGCCGCCAACGAAAAGCGCAAGTAGCGCCGGGATTTCCGCAATCAAGAATCGACGGAAGACTCGTGACGTTTTGGCGGTTTAATCTACAATGCGGTGCCTACCGACGGCATCCCTAATACAGCTTTCCGCATGTCCACCCTCCAGACGATCAAAGTCCCCCAGTCCGTCCCGGTGACCACCACACGGTTTCGTCCGCCGAAAAAGAACATCCCGCAGACGAAACAGGAACGCGACGCCCTCCTCGCCTACATCCGCGAATACGTCGCCCAGGAAAATCCCGTTCCCCCGATGCCGCTCGACGAACTCGAGGTCCACGCGCGCAAAATCATCGCCGACACCGGCTACAACGAAATCTATCTCCACTACACGGCCGTCAATCTGAACAACGAGATGTGGCGGGAAACGCTCGCGACCATCCCCTACGAGAAGCGACTCCTCCTCATGCCGAAGTGCCTCCGCGTCGAGGACAAGTGCCCTGCCCCGTTCGATGAGTTCGGCCTCCTCTGCAAACAGTGCGGGCTATGCACGATCCAGGACTTCCAGAACGAAGCCGAGCGCCTTGGCTACGCCGTGCTCGTTGCGGAGGGATCCGCCATCGTCATGTCACTCATCCAGACCGGTCAGATTGAAGCCATCGTCGGCATCAGTTGCCTGCCCGTTCTCGAGCGCACCTTCCCCTACGTCGAAGCCGCCGCCATTCCCTCCATCGCCGTTCCCCTTCTGCAGGACGACTGCATCAACACGACGGTCGACAACGACTGGGTCTGGGAATACATCCACCTCACTGCCGACGACAAGACGCGCCGCCTCAACCTGAACGCGCTCCACGACGACGTGCGCGCGTGGTTCACGCCGGAGAACCTCGACACCGTCTTCGGCAACCAGGCGGACGATTACCAAACCGAATCCATCGCCCGTGAGTGGCTCGCCCGCGACGGCAAGCGCTGGCGTCCCTACCTCACCGTCGCCAGTTTCCAGGCCCTCCGCGAAGACCGAGACCAGCCGATCCCCGACGATATTCAAAAGATCGCCGCCGCCGTCGAGTGCTTTCACAAGGCCTCGCTCATCCACGACGACATCGAGGACGAGGACGAAGGCCGCTACGACCAGCCGACGATGCATGTCGAACACGGCACCGCCGTCGCCCTGAACGCCGGCGACCTTCTCATCGGTGAAGGCTACCGCCTCATCGCCGCCTCTACCATTTCCGCCGAACAAAAGTCGCAAATGCTCCGGATCGCCGCCGAGGGCCAGCGCGAACTCTGCTTGGGACAAGGCGCGGAGTTGCTCTGGGCGAAGTCGCCAAGCCCACTCAAGCGCAAGGAAGTTCTTGAGATCTTCCGGCAGAAAACTTCTCCCGCGTTCGAAGTGGCCCTCAAACTCGGTGCCGCCTACGCGGGCGTCCTCGACGAATACGCCGAAGCCCTCCACGCCTACAGCGAAGCCCTCGGCATCGCCTACCAGATCCGCGACGACATGGACGACCTCCTCGACGACAGCACCTCGGTCCGCCCGAGCATCCTCCTTGCGACGACTTGGGAAAAAGCCACGGGCGAAGACAAGGCGTTTATGGAGCAACTCTGGAAAGGCGAATTGGATACCGGCGACAGCGAGATCATCCATCGCGTGCGCCAGCTCGCCCACTCCACCGGCGCCGACGACAAGTGCATGCTCGATCTCGAGACCTACAAGGAAACCGCCATCCGCAGCCTTCAGGACGTCGACAACCAGAACCTCAAGGGCCTCCTCCGCCGCGTTCTCGGCAAGATCTTCAACGACCTCGAAATCAAGGGCTGGTGCCACGAGTTCGAGGAAGGGAATGGCGTGGCCGCTGCGTAGCAATCCGCCAAAGTCATCGCGAGGAGGCTTTTGTCCTCTCACTTCCCGGCCATGAAGTCCCCTCCTTCGCCCTGCCCTTTCTCCTCGCCTTCCCGATCTCCAGCGTTGCTCTGGACCTCGAAGAATTGGAAAAAGCCCTGCGGCTTGGCAAGAATTGGGAAACCATCAGCAAGAAAGAGTCCGACTACGGGGGTAAGTGGCCGCAATTCACGTTACTCTTTGAAAGCACCAAAGCTGACGAATACTCCGGGTATCACGGTGACGACCGCCTCTCTGTCCTCGTCACCAACTACGGGAAAGATCACTCCTTTACGATACGCAAAGGAGGCCCCTAGGCTGAAGTGACCTACTCCGAGTATCCCGACGGCCACTTGCCGCCACTCGAAGAAGGCGACGCCATCGATCATATCGCCTGGGGCACCATTTCCTTGGTCGAACTCAGCGGCTCGATTCCCGCGCTCGAATTCACCAACTATTATGAAACCGAATCGGGCAAGATTCTCATCGGGCACGGCTACCACTACATCCGCGGTCAGTATGCCATTAAGCTCCTTCACGTCTCAGGAGAACTCACCCCCCCTCTTCGTCAGCGCGTTGGCGAAGAGCCTTCGCCGGCACCTCGAACACGAGGTAGCTTCCGATTAAGTTTGAGTTCAGCCACCCCCGAAACAATACCGCTCTTTCGCGGTTCAACTCTCTGGAAGCCGCTTTACCTCAGAAACTTAGACATCACATCATCTTGGCGTCATCTTTCTCCCGCACCTTATTGTAATAAAGAATGCGTTTACTCCTCGTCGAAGACTCCCGTCGCCTGCGGGAACAGGTGGCCCTCGCGCTGAAGCGGAGCGGCTATGCGGTCGATGCGGCCGAGAACGGCGAGGACGGCCTCTGGATGGCGCAGAACCACGACTATGACGCTGCCATCCTCGACATCATGATGCCCGGGATGGACGGCCTCACGCTCTTGAAACGCCTGCGCGATTCCGGGAGAAAGACACCTGTCATGTTCCTGACCGCGCGCGACAGGGTCGAGGACAAGGTCAGCGGGCTGCGCATCGGCGCCGACGACTACCTCGTTAAACCCTTCGCGCTCGCAGAACTCCTCGCCCGTATCGAGGTCCTTTGCCGCCGCTCCTACCAGAACGCCTCGCCGGTTCTCAAAATAGACGATCTCGAAGTCGACACCACGGCCAAGGCCGCCAGACGATCAGGACAAAGACTCGACCTCACGGCCCGGGAATTCGCCATCCTTGAACTCATGATGCTTCGCAAGGGTCACACGATTTCGCGCACGCAGATCGAGGAGCACATCTACGACGACCTCGTGTCCCCGATGAGCAACGTCGTGGACTCCGCCGTCTGTGCGCTACGCAAAAAGATCGCCGTGAGCGCGGACTCGAAACCCCTGATTCACACTCGCCGTGGTCAGGGGTATGTTCTGGAAACCCGCTGATTGTTGGAACTGTGAAGTCAATCCGCCGCAACTTGACCATCTGGCTCCTGGGAGGACTCTCCCTGATCCTCCTCGCGGCTGGAGCCGGCATCTACTTCGCCGTTCAGACCAGTTTGATCAAGGCCGTCGATGCCGAGATGGCGGTCGATGTCCAGGTCTTGCGAACCTTGGGCAAGCCCGAGAACGAACCCGTTTTCGGGGGAAAAGGATTTCCAAAAGGCAACGGGAAAGGACCCGGCAAGGGACTGGCGCGAAGGCCTCCATCAGACCGAAGATTTCTAAACAAGATTCCTGCTTACGAGGACTCGGAGAGCGGCGCTTTTTACCAGTCGTGGAGCGGCGACGGCGAATTGGATGAGAAGTCCGCCAGCCTTGGTGAACGCAACCTCCCCTACATCGAAAGAACAAGTCCCGACCCGGTCTTTGCGTTCGGCAAGCTCGACGACGACACACCCGTGCGGCTCCTGAGTTTCAGAGTTGCCCCCGGAGGCAAGGGCCGGCCAAAGGGGGAACGCCGACGAACCGAAATCGGCACCACGATCGTGATCGGTCGCGACTTGGAAGGCCTTGAACAAACGCTCTCAACTCTCCTCGGGGGCCTCGTCGCCGTGGGAATCATCGCCGGACTGGGTACTTTTGCCCTCGTCGGAACCGCAGTGAACCGGGGATTGAAGCCGCTTCGTGGACTCGGCGCGCAGACGCGGGAAATCGACTCCAACTCGCTCGACGCGCGTTTCAACGCGAAGGACGCCCCGGCGGAATTGCTCCCGGTTTACGATCGTCTCAACGACCTCCTCGCGAGGATCGAATCAAGTTTCGACCGCGAACGTCGCTTCAGTTCCGATCTCGCCCATGAGATGCGCACACCGGTCGCGGAATTGAAAACGATGGCGGAGGTCGCCCTGCAGTGGCCGGACAAGGCCGATCCGGGCACGCATCAGGAAACGCTCGAGATCGCGCAGCAACTGGAGTCCATGATCGAGAACCTGCTCGCCCTCGCCCGCTGGGAGTCGGGCGAAACGCCTCTCAAGCCGG
>JBCDLR010000285.1:0-5413 GCA_038745205.1 Verrucomicrobiota bacterium | reverse complement strand
GGACGATGGAGGCGCGAAAGACGGTGGCCGGTGGGTTTTCGGCCTCGAAGAATCTGCGGCCTTTATGGGCGTGCAGGATGGGGATCCTCCCATCGGGGAGAACGGGGAAATCAAGAAGCACTGGAAGCTGACCAGTGACTGGTGGAAGAGGTTCGGCTTCATCGAGGAGGTGAAGCCGCCCGAGGCGGGGATCGATTTGACACCGATAGCCGCCGCTGCCAAGTAGCAGTTCGGACCAATGATCCGCTGAAAGCCCGTGGCAAAAATCCTCATTCTTGTTTCCAGTCCGCGTCGCAATGGAAACACGGCTCGACTGGCCGGTGCCTGTCTCAAAGGCTCGCAGAAGGCGGGACACGAGACGGATCTCGTCTTTGTCGATGATCATGTCGGCCATTTCCTCCGCGACTGCCGGGAGTGCCGGGGCGAAGACGGACAGTGTTCGATTGTGGACGGCTTTCGGGATCTTTTTCTCGCGAAGTACTTGCCCGCGGACGGAGTCGTCTTCGCGACGCCGCTCTACTGGTATGGCATGAGCGGACAAATGAAGACGTTCTTTGACCGGACGTTCTGCTACTACGCGGCGTCGCATCCGGACAGCGAAGCCAATGCAAAGGGCATGTCGAACAAGCGCCTGGGATTGCTCGTGAGTTCGGAAGAGACCTACCCGGCGGCGGCCTTGGGTATCGTGCATTCCATACAGGAGTTTTCGCGCTACACACACTCCCGGTTTGTCGGTTGGGTGCAGGGGCACGGGAACAAGCGCGGCGACGTCGAGCACGATCCCGGTGACCCCATGAAGGCGGCCAATGCCCTTGGTCAAATGCTGATGACGCGGCACTTCAGCGATTATCGCATGGATACCGAACGTGCGGGAAGCGTGTGGGGCGTGTAGTTTTACTCGAAGTCGTTATCAAGGACGAGGCGGTAGCGTGCCTGCCCGGCGTGGAGCGCTTCGAAGGCTTCGTTGATCCGGCTCATCGGGAAGTGCTGGGTCACCGGATGGATGTCCTTGCGGGCGCAAAAATCCAGCATTTTCGCCACGAGACCGGGACTACCCAAGGGGCTGCCGGTGATGGACTTCTGGTGCTCGATGAGGGGGAATGAGGTCGTCGATACCGAGGGCACGGCGCCGACGACGTGCAACGTGCCGCGACGGGCGAGCAGGCTCATGTAGAATTCCCAGTCGAGCGGGACATTGACGGTGACGAGAATCATGCGGAAGCGGTCGTGGGCTTTTTTCATGGCCGCTTCGTCTTTGGAAATCAGAACGTGATCGGCACCAAGGGACCGGGCTTCCTCTGCCTTGCTTTCACTGGTCGTGATCGCGGTAACCTCGCACCCCCAGGCGGAAAGGAACTGGATGGCGAGATGCCCGAGTCCGCCAATGCCGACGACCGCGACATGGTCGAGGGCGCTAATGCCGTTCTGAACAATGGGGTTGAAAACGGTGATTCCTCCGCAGAAGAGGGGGCCCGCCTTGGCGGCGTCCAGCGATTCCGGAAGCCGCGTGCACCAGAGAGCGCTGGCCCGAGCCTTGTTGGCGAATCCGCCGTGACGGCTGACAATGGTTGCACCAATTTTTTCACAGAGGTTCTGGTCGCCCTGCAGGCACGAGGGGCAGACGCCGCAACTCGACGAGTACCACCCCAACCCGACTCGCTGCCCCACCTTCAAATGAGTCACTTGGTCGCCGGTCGCGGAAATGGTGCCGATCACTTCGTGGCCGCCGACAAAAGGGTAACTTGTCAGGCCCCAGTCGTTTTGCTTCATGCTCAAGTCGCTGTGACAGATACCGCACGTCTCAACGTCGATTTCCACGTCGTCGTCAGCCAGGTTTCCCGGGTCGTATGCGAAACGTTCGAAAGCAGAGGAGGCGTCCTGCGCAGCGAAGGCGTGAATCATCATGCTAAACCGGGTATTCTCTCCCGCCTGAAGGTGCAAGTCAGGTAGGGGGGAATCGAGTGGCACGCGGGATGCTCCATCCGTAATACGAACGAAATAATTCTTCACATGCCGATCATTGATGAACCACAGGTCCGCGCCGCGAGCGACTTCAACTTGCGGTTGAACACGCAGACAGGCGACGCGTTTCGCCGGAAGCGGCAATCCCTTTCCCTGCCCGAACTGTTCGCGGAGATCGAAAGAATCGCCGACCTCCCTTTGCAGCAGTCGACTTCGCTTCCGCGGGAAGCCTACTCGAGCGAAGAGTTCTTTGCGTGGGAATGCGAGAATCTCTTTTATCCCGGGTGGACCGCCGTGGCCCATGTCTCGCAGGTGCCGTTGCCCGGGGATTTCGTGAATGTCGATTTCCTTGGTGAGCCGATGATTGTCGTGCGTGACAAGTCCAATGAAGTGCGCGTTCTCTCACGCATCTGTCCCCATCGCGGCATGGACATCATGCCGCCTGGGTTTGGCCACGACGGGCATGGCCCTGCCGAATATCGGGAAGGCGGGAAAGAACGGGGACATTCACGACTCTTCCTTTGTCCATACCATTCCTGGACCTTCGAGCTGGACGGAAAACTGAAAGCGTGTCCCGAGATGGGGCAGGCCGAAGACTTCTGCCGGAGTGAATGGGGCTTGAAGGAGTTCCGCTACGAAATCTGGCACGGGTTTGTCTTCGTGAACCTCGACGGCTCCGCGATCGAAAGCGTTGCCGAGCAATTTGCGGAGCTTGAGCCCGACTTCGGACGCTGGAATGCGGGCGAGATGCAAATGGTTTTCGAGTCGCACTGGGACATACCGTGCAACTGGAAAATCCTCGCCGAGAACTTCATGGAGTCCTACCACCACGCCGGGACGCACATCAAGACCCTGCAGCCGCTCATGCCGGCGCGTGGAACCTGGACCGAAGGGGAGCGCTCCGACTACATCCGTTGCCACTTGCCTTATGGGGAAAAAACGCAGCAGAAGATCGAGGAAGCGGAATCGAGAGGTGAGATCTGGGACGCTTTCCCGCCGGTCGAGGGGTTGGATGCAAAATCACGCCTTGAGTGGGGATTGCTCCTCGGTTTCCCGCTCTTTACGGTCGTCACTGCGCCCGACCAGCTTGTTTGGTATCGCATCGAACCGGTGGCGCCCGACGCACTCCGGCTCATGACTTCGACACTCGTTCCCGAATCGACGACGAAGCACCCCGAGTTCACGCAAATGTTGGAGCGGGGCCAGCGGGAAGCGGTGGAATTCCATCTTGAGGACATGGAAGTCCTTTGCGCGGTTCAGCGCTCGACACTCTCAGAGGGATACCAGCGCGGTCGCCTCAGTCACCTCGAGATGCCGGTCTGGCTCATCCAGCGCTACCTTGCCGCCGCCATTCGCGGGATGAAGCCCACGGTGGACCGTCCTGCCGCACCAGGCCAGGATCCTTGAACTGTTGAGAATCCGACTGCGCCGTGTCCTCAACAACCCCCTCTCGTTTCGACAACCTCGAAGGAAAGGTAGCGCTCGTGACCGGGGGAAGTTCCGGCCTGGGCGAGGCCGTTGTCGCCCGATTCGTCGAGGCGGGCGCCACGGTGACAATCGTCGACGTGCAGGCCCCTCCGGATGCCGGTCCTGCAAAATTTCTTCAAGGAGACGTGTCGGATCGTGAGGAATTGAGGAAGGCGTTTGCGGAGGTGAAAGCAACGTACGGAAGACTCGATATTCTCGTCAGCAATGCCGCGGTGCAACCCCATGGAGTCTCCCTGGAAGACACAACGCCTGAACTTCTCGATCTTGTTTTCCGAGTCAATTGCTTCGCGGTTTTCTATGGCCTTCAACTGGCGCGGGAATTCATGGAAAGCGGCGGCACCGTCATTCACGCCAGTTCCTTCGTGGGGAGTGTCGGAGTTCCGGATTGTCCGAGCTATGCAGCGTCGAAGGCGGCGGTGGATCACCTGACGAGGGTGGGTGCCATCGAATTGGCCGATCGCGGGATCACCGTGAACGCGGTGGCCCCGGGCGTCGTGCTCACACCCGCGGTGGCGGAGATTCCCGACAATCCGGAAGTGTCATTCGTGAAAGCGCGGACGCCCCTCGCGCGGGTTCCGGCTCCGGAGGAAATCGCGCCGCTCTTTGTCTACCTTGCCTCGGAGGCGGCCCGCTTCCTTACCGGAGCTGTCATTCCCTTCGACGGGGGGATTGCCGCCGGATGGAACGAGTATGCCCTAACTCCGCCACCTCAATGGAAGAACGGCCAATGGAATCCCTGACGATGGTCCGCATCCCCGGGGGCAGGTTTCTCATGGGTTGCAGCGAGGAGGACAAGTTCCGGAACGCCCACGAATTGCCGCGGCACGAGGTCGAAGTTGCGGCCTTCGAGTTGTCCGTTCATCCAGTTTCGGAAGAAGCGACGGGACTTCCGCGGGTGAACGTCAGTTGGGAAGAGGCAAAGCGCATTTGCGCGTCGCTTGGGACCGGGTATCGACTTCCCTCGGAAGCCGAGTGGGAATATGCCTGCCGGGCGGGATCGGATGCACCCTTTCCGACCGGCGATATTCCAGACCCGAGTCAGGTGAATTATCTCTACGATGAGAGCGGTAATCGCATTGGCCCGGGTCGGATGCTACCGAACGCCTGGGGTGAAGCGAATCCCTTCGGTCTCCACGACATGCTCGGCAATGTTTGCGAGTGGGTGGAAGACAGTTGGCGGGAGAGCTACGAGAGCGAAGCCGTTGACCACGGGTTGAAGACGATAAGGGGTGGAGGCTGGGACTACATGCCCCGCCTCCTACGGGCGAGTTGGAGGGATTTCGCGCCCGCGACCGTTAGGCGGGACAACCTGGGTTTCCGCGTCGCGCGTGATTTGCAGGACCCCCGTTGAAAGATCAAAACCATGACATGAAGACCTCGTATTTCTTATCCTGTTGGGGGAATCAACTGAATCTCGGGACGGCCGTCGAAGTGGCGGCGGACCGGGGATATGATGGCGTGGAAGGTCCGCCGCCGGAAGAAGGGGATTTACGGAGCCGGGTCGCGGAAAATCTGGCAACCCGCGGGCTTCCCTACATCGGCGAAATCGTGACGGGCGGGGACTACGTTCCGAAGCCGGGGATGACCGTGGATGAACATCTCGAGGATTTCGAGAGGATCCTCACCGGGAGATTCGAAGGGTTCTCACCGAAGTTCATCAACGTCCTGGGCGGGAGCGATCGATGGAGTGTTGAGGAAAGTGTTAGTTTCTTTGCGAGGGCGATCGAACTCGCGGCTACGCAGGGGCACTCTCTCGTCTTTGAAACGCATCGTGGCCGCTCGATGTTCAATCCCTGGGTCACCCTGGAGATCCTCACGGCGCTCCCCGAGATGCGGCTGAATTGTGATTTCAGTCATTGGGTCGTCGTTGCGGAACGGCTCGTCATGGACAGCGAGCCGGAAATTCTCGGGCTTTGTGCCAAAGCTTGCGGGCACATGCACGCAAGGGTCGGGTACTATCAGG
>JBCDLR010000284.1:0-5435 GCA_038745205.1 Verrucomicrobiota bacterium | reverse complement strand
GATCGCGAAACCCTCATTTGGCTCGCCGTCCTTCTTCGTCATGCGGGCTATGAAACCGTGGCGGCGGAAGATGGCGCCATGGCCATGACGATGGCGATCAAGCAACGTCCGGACGCCATCATTCTTGATATCGGGCTTCCCGCCGGCAACGGAATGTTTGTCCTCGAGAACGTTCGCAAGCACATCGATGTCTGCATGGTTCCGGTCATCGTCCTCACTGGCGGCGACGACTTCAGCGAGTACGAGTTGATCGGGGCGGGCGCGACCTACTTCTTCCGAAAACCCACGGAGAACGAGGTGCTCCTCAACGCCATCGAAGCCACCATCAAGATCTAAAAGCGAGAGGATCCAATCACCCACGCGCTTCGGCGACGACGGCGATCATCGAAGCAAACGGATTACCCCGTTTCCCCAACTCACCACGTCCACGCATCAACGAGATATCGCCGTCGAGAAAAAGCGCGTCGTCGCAGCCCTTCCTGCGAAAGAAGTCGGCAAAATCATGGAGCGTGGGAAGCTTCGCCTGCCGGAAATCGGTGATCGCAATGATGACCTTTCCATCCTTGCGAACTCCAGTCCCATTCCGATGCAGGCGATACTTTGAGTTCGCCTTGAAAACCGGATGCGTTTTTCCGCCCTTCAAGAGCAGCGGTCCCGACTGGACGGCAAAACTCACCCCCGTGCCGCCGCGATAGTCCACGGTATCCAGGACCTCTGCCTTTCCGTCCCGAATCAGGAAAATTCCGTTCGGCTGGAGGAAGAAGTTTCCTTTCCCCTTTCTCCGGTTGACCGGGTTCATTTCCTTCCCCTCCTGAATCAGGAGGCCGCTCGGCACCAATCCCGGCTCGTAGATTCCCCCATTGGTAATCATGACCGGGTCCTCCCCGTTTCTACGGAGATAGGCGTCGGCAGCCGGGATCTGCTTGAGCTGATTCTGCTTCTCATCCTTCCAGACGACGCGGATCTGCGAAGGAGCGGCGACGATGACGCGATACGAAATACCCGCCTCTTCCACCTTCGTGATCTCCTGCGCGGCGGCGGCGACGGCGCAAGAAAACAACCAAACTGCCGTCAAAGCCATATGCATTTTCATCGCGATGATCTCGTTTCCTTCGTGGCCTCCCTCAAACGCCGACCGGATGCCATGTGGTCTTGAACTCGATGAAGTCGCGGATGGCGTAGGGAGACTGCTTCTCCGGCTTCGCCCACGACGCGACACTTTCCGAGGCGGTCCGAAGTTTTACTCGCTTGATGCTCTGTGCAGCGAGTGCCCCGGCCTCTTTCGCAAGTCCATCCTCGACACACAAATCCAGCCCGCGGATGTGCTCGTGCGATGCCATCGTTTCCATCAATTCACCTGCCGATCCCGTCAACAAGTTGACCACGCCTCCCGGGAAATCGGAAACGGCCAGCATTTCCCCGAGAAGAATGGCCGGATACGGGTTCTCCTCGGATGCAAGGGCGACGACGGAGTTCCCTGAAGCGACGGCGGGGGCGATCTGCGTAACGAGTCCCAGCAAAGATGGCGTCCCGGGAGCGATCATGCCGACGACCCCAACTGGCTCGGTCACGGAGAAATTGAAGAAGGAGCCCGAGACCGGATTCGTGCTGCCCAGCACCTGCTCGAACTTGTCTGTCCAACCCGCGTAATACACAAGTCGGTCAATCGCCACTGCGACTTCCTTCGCCGCCGCCTTCGCTTTGGCAGCACTCGCATCCGGCAAGAGAAGAGATGAGATGAGTTCAACCGCCCGCGACTCCATCATTTCGGCCAGCCGGTAGAGGATCTGCCCCCGATTGTAGGCCGAGCGGGCCGCCCAACCACTCCCCGCCTTGCCCGCCGCTTCCACCGCATTGCGCAAATCCTTCCGGGAACACTGCGGAATGTTGCAGAGGAACTCCCCCTTCTTCGTCTCCAAAGGAAACACGCGCCCGCTCTCCGAGCGGATGAATTTGCCACCGACGTAGCACTTCGGGGTCTTGGTGATGGGAAGGCGGGTGGTCATGCTAGGAATCCATCTTCAAATAATCCGCGACCCCCTGCTTCCCTCCCTCGCGGCCGAAGCCGCTTTCCTTGTAGCCGCCGAAAGGAGACGCCGGATCGAACTTGTTGTAGGTGTTGGCCCAAACCACACCGGCTTTGAGCGCGGTGCTCATCTGCAGAATCTTCGATCCCTTATCCGTCCAGACGCCCGCGGACAATCCGTAAGCGGTGTTGTTCGCCTTTTCGATGGCCTCGTTGACCGTACGGAAAGTAAGAATGCTTAGAACGGGCCCGAAGATCTCCTCCCGCGCGATGCGATGGCTTTGCGTGACACCGGTGAAGAGCGTTGGGCGGAAAAACCAACCCCCGCCGGGCAATGCGCACGGGCTTTGATGCATCTCCGCCCCTTCGTCGACGCCGGATTTCACCAACTCCTGGATCTTGAGCAATTGCTCGCGGGAATTAATCGCCCCAATGTGAGTGTTTTTTTCGAGAGTATCACCCACCCGCAACGAGGCGATTCGAAGCTTCAGTTTCTTGATGACTTCGTCAGCCACCGATTCCTGCACGAGCAGGCGGCTTCCGGCGCAACAGACGTGGCCCTGGTTGAAAAAGATGCCGTTGATGACACCCTCGACGGCCTGGTCGATGGGAGCGTCGTCGAAAATGATGTTCGCGGCCTTGCCGCCGAGTTCGAGGGTGAGGCCTTTTCCCGTACCTGCCACTGCCTTCATGATCGCGCGACCCACTTCCGTTGATCCCGTAAAGGCAATCTTCTTCGCCGCCGGATGGTTCACGATCATTTGACCGGTATCGCCTGCGCCGGAAACGATGTTCACCACGCCGGCGGGCAATTCGGCATCGCGTAATATCTCGGCAAACTTGAGCGCGGTGATCGAAGTCGTCTCGGCAGGTTTGAGGACGACGCAATTCCCGGCCGCCAAGGCCGGGGCGATTTTCCACGCGAGCATCAGAAGCGGGAAATTCCACGGGATGATCTGCCCCACCACGCCGTATGGTTGTGCCTGCGCCCCGGGCACGGCGTATTCGAGTTTGTCGGCCCAGCCCGCGAAGTAGAAGAAGTTCGCCGCCGACATCGGCAGGTCGAAGTCCCTCGACTCCTTGATCGGCTTGCCGCCGTCGAGCGACTCTGCGACTGCGAACTCCCGGGCGCGGTCCTGCAGCAACCGGGCGATCCGGTAGAGGTATTTCCCGCGGTCCTTGCCCTCCATTTTCCCCCAAACGTTGGCCTGCGCTTTCTCGGCCGCCGCGAAGGCGGAATCGACGTCCGTCTTCCCCGCGGAAGGGATCTGCGCGAGTGACTCCTCGGTCGCCGGGTTCAACGATGCAAAATGCTTCCGACTCTTCGGCGCGACGAATTCGCCATTGATGAAGACCTGGTACTTGTCGCGCAGCTGCGGGTCGACCGATTCCGGGGCAGGATCGAACTCCCAAAGATCGCCGAACAGGAGTTCGGTGGCTTTGCGGGAGGAGGACGTCTTTTTCTTGGTCTTAGGCACTGTTAAATATAGTAGCACAGGCACCCTGCCTCCGAGAGACAGATGAGTCAATGTGCATGGGCATGTGAGGTTCTAGGAAGGGATAGCGATTGAACCTCTGTCCGGTAGCGGTCACAGGCAAGACGCCTGTGCTCCTAATAGCCTCCACTCGCATCGCTGAATTTCCAAGGTGCCTGGTAAACACCCTCTTCCTGCTTTTTGAGTTGCATCAAGACATCGTTCAGGAGCGAACTCGCTCCAAATCGGTATCGCCGATTGTTCAGCCATTCATCACCCAGTGTCTCCTTCACCGCGACGAGGTAGTGTAACGATTGCTTCGCCGTCTTGATCCCGCCCGCCGGTTTCATGCTGATGGGGATGCTCGTGTCGAAGTAGAAATCCCGGATCGCTTCGAGCATCACCTGCTGGTTGGCGAGCGTCGCATTGCTAGACGTCTTGCCCGTACTTGTCTTGATGAAATCGCCGGGCCGCAAAACCCGCATGGCCAGGAACGAGGCCGCGCGGATCTGGTCGTAGGTCTCCAGTTCACTCACCTCCAGAATCACCTTCAACCGCGCCTCGCCACAGGCCTCGACGACGGCCGCAATCTCGTCCTGCACGACCTGCAACTTTCCTTCAAGGAAGGCCCCGCGGTTGATCACCATGTCGATTTCGTCCGCGCCGTCCTTCACCGCCTGCTTCACCTCCGCGAGTCGCGAACGCAGGGGCGCCTGTCCCGAGGGGAAGGCCGTCGCCACCGAAGCAATCGCAATCGGCGATCCATCGCCAAGGAACTTTCGCGCGTGTTTCACCATCGATGGATACACGCACACCGCTGCCACTGTCGGCGTCTCGACTTCCGCGTCCGGCTGCTGCGCCTTCCTGCACAGTGACTCGACTTTCCCTTTCGTGTCTTTCCCTTCCAGAGTCGTCAAATCGATCATCGACACCGCCATCTTCAGCCCTTGGATCTTCGACCCTTTCTTGATCGATCGTGTCGCGAACTTCGCCGCACGCTCCTCAACGTTCACGCGGTCAACGGGACCGACCTCGTCAATGAGGCGATTGAGGGCACTAGTCTGGGTTAAAGTTGCGGGCATTCAGCAGACTTTAGCGAATTTTCGCGAGATGGAAACCCGGCTTCATACGAGTCCATTAAACATGAGGAATTTCGAGACTCTAGTCCCATACCTCACTTTTTCCCCTTCCGCTGCACGGCTTGCTTCCCCATAGGCCGCACCGTTCTCGGCTTATCGATTTTCTCCGCGCCTTTGAGCAGTTTCTCCGCATCGAACGGAATGATCTCGCCGTCGTCGAGGGTCTTCACGCGGAGGTCCTTGATCTCGACACGGTTGGCATTGCCCTTGTGCAGCTGAATGGCCAGCAGCCCCTCCATCGACCTCCCTACGTCGTCACAATCGATGAATTCGGAGGTTACCTTTCCGTTCACCCTGTGCACGAGGTGATTGCCGCGGGCGACCACTGAGAACTCGTTCCATTGCGAAACATCGACTTCCACCGGTTCATGCTCGGACATCAGCCAACGTTGTCCCTTCGGATCCAGCAAGACGTTCTTCCCGTTCAAGCCAAAGATGCCCCGGCCCTTCTCCTCATACGTCATTCCCGTGTGTTCGATGGCGGGATGGACGTCGCATTGGTAGCCGGAGATGACCCAGGGACCGATCTCCGGTTTCAACCGGCTGCGATATTGAATCCCTGAATTGTTGTCACCCACGACGCGGATGGTGGCGCGAAGTTCGAAATCCTTCAACGTGCCCCCCTTCCAAACCAGAAAGGAATTATTTTCAAGCGCCTCAGGACCTGAACACGTCCCTACGACGACGCCGTCTTTCACCTTCCACAAACCGGGAGCCCCTTCCCACCCGGTCAGATCCTCGCCATTGAAAAGCGGAGTAAAGCCATCGTTCGATTCGCTCTGTGCCCCAACCCAG
>JBCDLR010000283.1:0-5445 GCA_038745205.1 Verrucomicrobiota bacterium | reverse complement strand
CGCCAATATCGTGGGCATAGGTACGGACGTAAAATCCCTTGCTGCAAACGACGCGAAAGTCGATCTCCGGCAAGCGAACGGCCTGAATCTCGAACTTGTAGACATGCACGAGCCGCGGATCCCGCTTCACCTCTTTTCCTTGCCGGGCAAGCTTGTAGAGGGGCACTCCGTCCTTCTTGATGGCGGAGACCATGGGCGGCACCTGGTGGAAATCACCGGTGAATTCCTCAAAGGCGCCTTGGATCTCCTCCTCCGTGAAATCAGGCACTTCCGCCTCCTCAATCACTTCGCCGTCGCTGTCCTGCGTGTTCGTTTTCTGCCCGAGACGCATGGTTCCCACATACTCCTTGTCTTCGCTCATGAGGAGATCCTGGATCTTCGTCCCCTTTCCGAGGACCAGGATGAGCAGGCCGGTTGCGAGCGGGTCGAGCGTTCCGCAGTGACCGATCTTTTTCTGGTCGATGGTCCGGCGCGCGACCGCGACGACATCATGCGACGTCATGTCGGTCCCTTTGTCGACGAGCAGAACTCCGTCGATGTCATCGTGGCTGGATCTACGGGAGCGTCTCATCAATTTTCTTCAATACGTCTGCCTGAACCTTGGACAAATCTCCTTCCACGCGCGCCCCGGCCGCGAGCCGATGCCCTCCTCCACCGAAGTGCCCGCAAACCTCGCTCACATCGACGCGATCGTCCTTTGAGCGCATGCTCACTCGCACCGTGCGGCCACGAATCTCTTCAAAAAACACCGCGACCACCACCGTGTCGATTCCACGAATCAGGTTGATCAAACTCTCGGTGTCATCTGGCTGAATGCCGAGCCGCTCCTTCATCTCCATCGTCAGGGCCCAACTCGCGCACCGGTCACGACCCGTCAGCGTCAGATCATTCAAGAGTTCACGGAGAACTTGAATTCGTCGCAGGGGATAGGAGTCATAAGTTTGCGCGTTGAGCTGCCCCACATCCGCTCCACCACGGGTCAACGCCGCCGCGATCTCGTAGGTCCTCGCAGTTGTTGCCGGATACCGAAATGAACCGGTGTCCGTGGAAATGGCCACGTAAAGGTTGTCACGTGCCACATCGGTCAACTCCCAACCGCTGCTCTCGATGAACTCGAAAACGATCTGCCCTGTCGCAGGAGCCTGCGCATCCACGTAAACGAGGTCCCCATAACGCTCGTTGCTGATGTGATGGTCAATATTGATCCACGTCGCTCCCTCATTCACACCTGCCAGAACCGATTCCCCGAGGCGAACGCGATTGGATGTGTCGAGGGCAAGGACGAGGTCAACGTCTTCGGGAATCGCCGAGGGGCCCAACAAGGTTTCAGATTCAGGAAGGAAGCGCAGTCCGCTCGGCACCTTGTCCTCGTTGACCGCCAGCACCGACTTCCCCTGCGTTTTCAAAGCGGACGCCAATGCCAGCGTGGATCCGATGGCGTCCCCGTCCGGCCGCACGTGCGCCACCACCATGATTTTCTCAGCAGCCTCAATTCTTTCCAAGATCTCAGAAAACGTCGCGTCCCTCATGAGCGGTCATCAGCCTCGTCCGGCTCGTTCTCGAATTCCTCTTCCTCCTCGTCCGGCAACAGGTCATCCAACTCCTGGATAAGGGAAAGGGTCTTGACGCCACGCTCCACGGAATCGTCGTACTTGAAGCGGAGTTGCGGCGTGTACTTCAACGTCACACGGGAAGTGAGCTTCTTCTGAATGGCGCCATGGTCCCGGTTCAGTGCGCGCTCGATCTTGTGGTGGGCGCTGGGATCGCCGATCACGCCGAAGAAGACGCTGGCATTGCGCAAGTTGGGCGCCACCGAGACCGCGTTGACCGTCACCATGGCCCCGTCGAACGCGTAGTCCCGCTGGATGATCGCACCCAATTCGCGCTTCACCAACTCCTCCACACGAAGCATTCGCTGACTCATGACTTGATGGGGATTGATTCCAACAGCAGGCGACTAGAGACTGACCTCCAGCTTCTCGAGCGTGTAGCACTCGATTTCATCGCCTTCCTGATACTCTCGGTACTCTCCAACGCGGACACCGCACTCCAGTCCACTTTTCACGACATCGACTTCATCCTGGAAGCGTCGCAGCGTGTTCATGTCCCCATCAAAGACGGCGACACCATCGCGCAGGACCCTGGCCCGTTCATTGCGGTCGAGTCGCCCGTCCTTCACGCGGCAACCGGCCACCCGGCCGCGTGCAATCTTGAAGACCTGAAGCACTTCCGCGTGACCGATGACGTTCTCCCGGGTCTCCGGATCGAGAAGCCCGCTCATCGCTTCCTTCACCTGGTCAAGGAGCTCGTAGATCACGCTGTATAGCTTGATTTCCACACCCTCGGACTTCGCCACTTTCACCGCCTTGTTCTCGACCTTGACGTTGAAGCCGATGATGACGGCATTGGAGGCGCTCGAAAGCAGCACGTCGCTCTCGGAAATGGGTCCCGCGGCAGAGTGCAGGATGTCGAGTTCGATCTTATCCTGCGGAAACTCCTCGAAGGCCTGGAGCAGCGCCTGCAGGGAACCCTGCACGTCGGTCTTCAAGACTACCTTCAGCTTCTTCTTTTCCGCCGATTCGAACTCACCCATGAAATCATTCAGGCGGGCCTTCTGCGGCTTCTCCAGCTTCTCACGGCGGGCTTCGTCAAGACGTTCGTCGCTGAGCTTTTTTGCTTCCCGCTCAGAACCCATCTCCACCACTTCGTCGCCCACGTTCGGAAGCCCGTTGAATCCAAGCAATTCGACGGGGAGAGAAGGGCCCGCCTTCTTCATGGCTTCACCCTGATCGTCGAACATCCCCTTCACCTTCCCCCAGTGCGGTCCGCAAATAAACGGTGTCCCCACCTTCAAGGTCCCGTTCTGCACGATGACACTGGCGGTGTTTCCCTTGCCTGCCTTCGTGCTCGATTCGACCACCATGGCGCGGGCGATTCCTTCGGGATTCGCCTTCAGTTCAAGGATCTCAGCCTGTAGATTCACCATGTCGAGGAGGCCGCTGACACCGTCACCCTTGACCGCAGAGGTCTGGGCAACGAGCACTTCTCCTCCAAGGTCCTCCGGCGTGAGATCGGCTTTCTGCAACTGACCCATCACTTTCATGACGTCGGCGTTCTTCACATCGATCTTGTTGATCGCAATAATGATCGGCACTTCCGCGGCCTGCGCATGGCTGATGGCCTCCTTCGTCGTCGGCATGATGCCGTCGTCCGCGGCAATGACGAGAATCACGATGTCGGTCACGTCCGCCCCCCGCGCCCGCATTGCCGTGAAAGCGGCGTGGCCTGGCGTGTCAATGAAGGTGATCGTTTTCCCATCGTGGTCGACCGCGTAGGCGTTGATGTGCTGGGTAATCCCCCCTGCCTCGCCCTGCACGACCCGGCTCTTGCGGATGGCGTCGAGAAGAGAGGTCTTGCCGTGATCGACGTGGCCCATGACCGTGACGATGGGCGGCCGCGGCTTGAGTTCATCTTCCGTTACCTCCTCCTCTTCAGGCGGCTCTTCGATAACCTCCTCCACCTTGTGAACTCCCGCGCCCTTCTCGCGCTTCTCCCGTTCAAAAACGAAACCATGGAGCTCACAGACCTTCGCGGCGACGTCCGGCTCGATTCCGGAATCGGGGCTGGCGAAGACGTCCATCTTCATGAGATCCCCGATGATCTTGAAAGGCTTGAGCTTCATCCGGTCCGCCAGATCCTTGACGATGATCGGCGGCTTGATGTGGATGATGTTCCCATCCTCGTCGTCTCCCCCTTCTTCCGCAGCTTCCGCGGGCGGCTCCGGCTTCGTCGCAGTCGGCTTCTTCCCGTCGTCCGCCAGCTTGGAAATCGGCGGCAGGATTCCCGCCTCCGAAGCGGTCTTCGTCGTTACCTTCTTCGATCCACCCTTCCCCTTGTCCTCCTTTTCAAACAGCGACAGTGCTTCCTTTTTCTGCTCGTCGAGCGTTGGCTTGTTGTCCTTCGTCTCGGAGGCAGAAGACGCGGAATCGCCCTCCGGCTTTTCAGCCGGGGTCGTTCCTTTCCTGGGGGCAGTGGACCGTTTTTTTGCTGGCATAGGGTGGAGTCGCGTTTTTCATGGCACCTGAAGTTTGCGAATTACGGCTGAGCCGGTTCGGCTTCGCCTTCAGGCGGGGCCACAGAGTCGCCGGATTCGTTGGTCCCTTCCGGCTCGGGTGTTGATTCTTCCTCGTGCTCTTGGGTTACTTCCTCTTCCTTCGCTTCAGGTTCTTCTTCGGCGGGCGTCTCTGCAGCCGCGTCCGCCGCTAAAGGCTCCGTTTCGCTGGAAGACTCTTCCGCTTCCACCGCTTCTTCACCGCCACCGGATGAGGACACGGGATCCTCATCGGTCTCGACGCCCAAATGGCGCTGGGCCATCTTGAAAACCATCTTCGCGCTTCCCTCGTCGCCGCCAAAGATCTCCACGATGTCATCGAAATCGACCATCGTGAACATCTCGATGCTGTGAATGCCTCCCTGGACGAGGGCAAGCGCATGCTCCTCGGCAATTCCAAGTTTCTCACCAAGCCCATGTGCCGCGTCGAGAACCCGCTGCTCAAAGATTTCGTGCGCAGATTCATCCTTCTCGACCTGCACGTCCCAGCCGATGAGGCGGGAGGTCAGGCGGGCATTCTGGCCACGTCGGCCGATCGCTTTGGAGAGCTCTGCTTCGTCCACCGTGACCCGGATTTTACGGTCTTCCTCGCCCACTTCGATGGAACGGATCACGGCCGGCTTCAAGGCATCCGACACGAACTCGCTCACGTCATCGCTCCAACGAATAATGTCGACCTTCTCGTTGTTGAGCTCGCGCACGATGTTCTTCACGCGAGCGCCGCGGAGTCCGACGCATGCCCCGACGGGATCAACTTTTTCATCCGCGCTGTGCACGGCCACCTTCGTCCGAAAGCCCGGCTCACGGGCGATGCCGCGAATCTCCACGGTGTGGTCGGCAATTTCGCTGACCTCGAACTCAAAAAGGCGCTTCACGAAGTTCGGATGACTCCGGGAAAGAATAATCTCAGGACCGCGGGTTCCGTTGTCCACGGCGACCACATAGGCGCGGATACGATCGCCGACGTTGTACTCCTCGGTGTTCACACGCTCCCGTGACGGCATGACTCCCTCAAACTTCCCAAGGTCGATCATCACGTCCGATTTCTCGAACCGACGCACGGTACCGCTCACAATATCGCCGGCCCGGTCGCGAAATTCCTTGAAGATCATTTCCTTTTCCGCCTGACGAAGCTTCTGCATCATCGTCTGCTTCGCGGTCTGCGCCGCAATGCGTCCCATATCCTTTGGCGTCACCTTGACCTCAATCTCGTCACCAAGCTCCGAACCTGGTTTGATCTTCTGAGCAATCTCCAGCTGGATCTGCTCAAATGGCTCCGTCACCTCTTCCACCGCAATGAGCTGGGCAAAGGCGTCGATCTTGCCCTTGTCGGG
>JBCDLR010000282.1:0-5509 GCA_038745205.1 Verrucomicrobiota bacterium | reverse complement strand
GAAAGAGGAAAACATTCACGACTGCGGAACCTGCACCGCCGAGAATGTGGAGATCTACTACTCCTATCGCCGTGAGAAGGGAAAAACCGGGCGGATGCTGGCCATGTTAGGCTGGGCCACGTAGCCGAGGCGCCCAGCGCTCAAAGCCCGCGAATCCGGATGTCCCGGTACCAGCACTCGGCAGGCGGACCACCGTGGATCTGCAGGCCAAACCGGCCCTTGGGGACAATGTCAGGGTCGCCCTCCGTGTAGTCGGCGGTGAGCATGCCATTGACCCACGTCCGCACCCTCGGACCTTCCGCGAGAACCGTGATGTCGTTCCAGTCGCCCTCGTTCACGTTTGCCTCGACAACGGGATCCGATCCCATCGTGAGAAATCGACGCCGCCGCGACTCGTCGTAAATCTTCCCCCAGACCGGTCCTCTGCGCGTGTTCCCGATGTCGCACTGGTAACCAATCATCTCGTGGTCGTTCGGAATTCGCTGACTGCGAAGTTGCACGCCCGCATTACTCGTCCCCACGTACTTCGCTTGGAAGCGGAGCTCGAAATCGCCATATTCATTGGCCGACGCGAGGAAGAAATTATTGGGGATCTTCTTGTCGAGGTTTCCGGCGACAATCGCTCCATCTTCAACTCGAAACCAGGCCGCCTCGCCTTTCCAACCGTCCATCGACTTTCCGTCAAAGATCGGAACAAACCCCTCCTCGGACCAGTCCCGCTTCTCAAGGAAGCGAATGCACATGGGGCGATCTACGGCAATCTCGTGTCCTGTCGCTGCTAGTTCCCCGGTCTTCGAATCGACGCGAAAGACCGGCACGTTGTTCGACTTCTGATTGGCGGCGATGAGGAAACTCCCCGTGGGATCAAGATTGATGTTCCGCGGAATCTCGCCGCCGACCGGCTCCCGTTCCACGAATGTGAGGACGCCGGTCTTACCATCGACGGAGAAGACGGCAATGCTGTTGTGACCCCGGTTCGCGGCATAGACGAAGTTGCCCGTAGGATGCACGCGAATCTCCGAAGTGGTGTTCGTCCCTTCGAAATCCTCGGG
This sequence comes from Verrucomicrobiota bacterium, assembly GCA_038745205.1. Classification (GTDB taxonomy): domain Bacteria; phylum Verrucomicrobiota; class Verrucomicrobiia; order Verrucomicrobiales; family DEV007; genus JBCCWV01. The sequence continues at coordinate 4,457 of JBCDLR010000282.1, read as the reverse complement.
AAGAGTGTCAATGGTTTGAATTTCGGTCAGGGCACCGTTCTTCGCGTTCCACGAGAAAACGGTAATGGTGCACGCGAGTTCATTCAGGCAATAGACGAACCTTCCGTCGGGCCTGAACGAGAAATGCCGCGGGCCCGCCCCCGGTGCGAGTTTCGCGAACGGCGGGTTGGCGGGCGTGAGCGCTCCCGTTTCAAAATCGTGCACATAGATCATGAGCTTGTCGATTCCAAGGTCGGCGGCGTAAAGGAAGCGGCCATCGGGACTCGTGTTCACTGCGTGGGCATGCGGCCCCTTCTGGCGCTTCTCATTCACACTGGAACCTTCGTGCTGCACGATGCTCGAGGGAGCCGCGAGGGAGCCGTCTTCCTGCACCTGCATGGATGCGACGGAACCGCTGCTGTAGTTTGCGACGAAGACCGTGGCGGAGCCCGGGTCAAGACTGACGTGGCAGGGGCCCTTGCCACCCGACGGCACCTGGTTGAGCGACGTCAGTTCGTGGGATTCCCGACCGATGGCAAAGGCCGCGACCGCACCTTCGCCGTCGGCTCCGCGGGACGTCGCGTAGAGAAAGTTGCCCGAAGAGTGCAACTCAAGAAACCCAGGATTCGCCACTTCGACAGCCAGTGAAGGCTCGCCAAGGGCGCCGGTCTCCATATCAAGAGTGGCACGGTAGATTCCCTTGCTTCCACCCGAGCTGGTCTGCGTTCCAATAAAGACGGTCAAAGGTTCCGCCGCCGAGGTACTGGAAAGAACGGCGGCGATGAATAGTGAGATGATGGTGGGGATTTTCATTTCGGGGTTCGGGATTGAAGGGGCAGTGAACGAGAATCGAAGTGAATGAAGTCCGCTCAAGGGTCCTGCACGCAACGGAATCCGGTATGGTAAGAGGCGGTGATGTCGTCGGAAAGCTGCCGGGCCGAAGGCCGGTATCCGGAGCAGTATCCTTCCGCGCACAAAAACGAGCCACCGCGAATGAGGCGGTTGCGTTGCAGGTGGGCCTGTTCCCCCTGAATGACCGCGCCGGTCGGGCAGTAACGGGGACTGTTGGCGTAGTAGCCCTCGGCGTGCCGGTCCTGCACGAGTTCCCAAACATTCCCCGCCATGTCGTAGAGTCCGAAGTCATTTGGCGGGAAACTTTTTGCAGGGGCTGTCGTCTCGAAGCCATCTTCGGCGGAATTCGAGTTCGGGAAGTCTCCTTGCCACATGTTGGCCAGCCATTTGCCGCCTGGAGCCAGTTCATTCCCCCAGATATACTTGCGCTGTTCGTGTCCACCGCGCGCCGCGTATTCCCACTCCGCTTCCGTCGGAACACGTTTACCCGCCCAATCCGCGTAGGCCATCGCGTCTTCAATCGTCACATTCACGACAGGATGGTCTTCCTTCCTTTCGATGGAAGATCCCGGTCCCTCAGGTTCCCTCCAGTTCGCACCCGGGATCATATGCCACCACTCCGGTGACTCCGACCGGTTCGCCCACGGGTCGACCCGCGTCTCCGGCGTTTTCACGACAAAGGCCGCTGGAGCCAGCATTTCCGGAGTCGCCCCCGGGAAATCCTTGGGGTCGAGGGGGCGCTCGGCGAAGGTCTTGTAACCGGTCTCTTCGACGAACTTTGCGAATTGGGCATTCGTGACTTCGGTCGCGTCCATGAAAAACCCCTCCAGGGCGACCTTGTGCGGGGGCCACTCCTCCGCGCTGGAACGAACGGGTTCCGCGAGGTTTTGTGGCGTGCCCATGGTGAAGGTTCCGCCCGGTATCCAGACCATTCCCTCGGGCACGTCCTCTGCCGCAGGCGCCGACGCCCCAGCCTCCGTTCTTTGGGCTATCGCACTCTCGCCATCCGGCGAGTCCGAGCAAGATGACGTCAAGACAACCAGCCCGACCAACAAAAGCTGGCCCCAGCATCGAGGGATATTCATGCTTCAATACCGTCGAGAAGCCGCTGATTTCAACTGAAAGGAGGGGCTTGCGTTCGGGAAAGGCGCGCCGATTCTTTCGGCCATCATGCCTCGACCGGGATTCATCTTGGGCCTCCTTGCCGCCGCCGCGCTCACCAGCTGCGGCACGGTTCATTTCCCAACGGTTGATGATCAGGAGGCGTCGTTTGCTGAATATCGCAAAGATCGCCTCCGGGGAGAACCCATCGAGAGATATATCCTGCGCCGCACAATTCCCCTCCTTCCCTCTTCCGGAACCTCCGAAATGCTCGACACGATCCAAAAGGACGGCTCAGGCCACTGGGATCCAGTGAGCGGATCGGCGCTCGCCACGGCCATAAGCAGCGACGGCTATTACCTCACGGCCGACCACGTTGTCGGCCGCTTTCCACCCTATCACGCGATGTCGGGAGAGGACGGAATCGTCATCAGCGCGGGCCGGACCGTCCGGCGATTCCCTTCGCTCGACCTTGCCATCATCAAGTTTGAGGGTCTTCGAGGGCCTCATTTTGAGATCGCGGAGGAGGCACCGGCGAAAGGTGACATTCTATTTTCCGGGGGGCCAGCCGGCATCGTCGTCAATGACCGAGGCCCCCGCCGATTTTTCGCAGCCGGTCCGGCCACCCGATCCCGCCCGTTCGGCTCGCGGGGGTTGTCCGGATGGAAGACGAGCATCGAAATCCCGAATCGCCCCGGCAGCAGTGGAGGACCCGCTCTCAACCGGGATGGTCAACTCTGCGGAATCATCGTGGCCGGCCGCTACGGGCGGTTCGCCAAGCGCGAGCGTCCCGTGACTTACGCCACGGTCCTCGACATGAAAACGATCAACGCCATCGTCGCGGAGGATCGTTCCAAGGAAACGACAAGGAGTGAATCCTGAGCCGCCCGTCTTGCTCTAATGACGAAATTTCGCCCATGCATCGATCTTCACGAAGGTCGCGTGAAACAGATCGTCGGTGGGACGCTGGGAAAAGAGGAAGGAACCTCGCCCACGGAGAATTTCGTCAGTGATCGCGATGCTTCCTGGTTTGGGGAACTCTATCGCGAGCACAACGTGCCCGGAGGACACGTCATCATGCTGGGGCCGGGGAACGAAGACGCGGCTCGATCGGCCCTGCGAGCCTGGCCGCGCGGACTGCAGATCGGGGGCGGAATTCGCCCTGAGAACGCCACCGCCTGGCTGGATTCCGGCGCAAGTCACATCATTGCAACCTCCTGGCTTTTCGATGAGGACGGACGATTTTCCCGTAAAAATCTTGAAGCCCTCCTCGCTGAAGTCGGCCCTGAAAAACTTGTTCTCGACCTCAGCTGCCGACGGGAGACTTCCGACGGCACTCCACGCTGGACGGTGGCGATGAACAAGTGGCAGACGCGAACAGACCTCGAGGTGACCGTGGAAACTCTCCGGGATCTCTCGACTTCCTGTGCGGAATTCCTCGTGCACGCCGCGGATGTGGAGGGCCTCCAGCAGGGCATCGACCCCGACCTGGTCGAGATGTTAGGCGAATTTCAGGAAAGGCCCGTCACCTATGCCGGTGGCGCATCAAGCCTCGAGGATCTCACGACGGTGGAGAAGTTAAGCGGAGGTCACGTCGATCTCACGATCGGGAGTGCGCTTGATATTTTCGGAGGGAGCGGCGTCCGATTCGAGGACTGCGTCGCGTTCAACCGGCGCTGAGAGGATAGCGTCCGCAACGATTTTCGCCATCTCCTCGCAGGCCTCCCGGGACGGGTGCAGTTTATCCGGAAACAACTCGGCCCTGTCGAGGAAAGGCGTGTGGAGATCCACAACCGTCGACCGGGTTTCTTGCGCCACTTCCTCGAGCAATGGAATGATGCCCGATTCCAAGGCCGCGCCATTGACTCCGAAAGCCTCGGGAAAAACCGGCGTCGGAAAGCAAACAAAAGTCTTTTCGGCCATGGTGTGTCGCTCGATCAAAGCGACCCCGTCCTCCACGAAATCATCCGTCTTCTTCAAGTTCCAGGGCTTCACGTCATTGGTGCCCAGCATGAGGACGACAATTCTCGGCTCGAAAGCCAACGCCTCCTCGAATTCCTTGGAATACATGTAGGGATAGTCGCCCCTGGTGATCAGGGTGGCACCGTTGATCCCGTAATTCTTGATGTGATATTCGCGCCCAAGGATTGACTGCAAACGCCCGGGGTAACAGTTCAGCACACGATCCTTGACCTTGTGGCCGAAGGTGATGCTGTCGCCCTCGCAGGCCACACGGATCGCGTCCGGATAGGGAGTGGCCCACCGCCCTCCTTTTCGGCATCCCGAAAGAAGAATCCCTGCCGCCAATGTTCCGGCGGTCGTTCTGGAGAAGTCACGTCGACGCATTTTCGCGAAAAACCGCCATTTTCCGGCGGCAAAGGAAAAAATACCACCGTGAGATCGCTTCTTCAACGGCAAAGTAATGTCCCTTATATTTTTTAAAGTATCTGGACGAAATATCAGCTATAAAGAGCAAAATCTATCCATCAATTTTATAGCACATACGCATATAAATATAGTACTGG
>JBCDLR010000281.1:0-5536 GCA_038745205.1 Verrucomicrobiota bacterium | reverse complement strand
CCAGATGATCAGCGGGCGGCGCCGGAGCATGCACCAGAGAGCGGCGATCACCGACCGCATTCCAAACTCGGTCGAGACGACGCAATCAGGTTTCATTTTGCCCAGAGTACCGAAAAGCCGGAGCGGGAAGCGCCGCAGTCTCGCTTCGCCTCCCGCCGACTCACCCTGTGACTTGTGCGCAAAGCCCATCGTCGGCGATCCCAGCACCTGGCAGCGGAACTTCAGGTCATCGAGATCCACCTTCCAGTTTCGATGAATGTTCGTCGGCGCGTCGAGCACGACGTCGAGGTCGACTTGGGCAGCGAGCTCTCGAAAAAACGAGAGCCGGTAGGGAGTCATGACGTTCTTCGCAAGAACGACTTTCGGCAGCGTCTTCATGCAGCTCGGTGTTTCCAGTGATTCAGATCTCTTCCCAGAAGACTTTCCAACGCTTCCACCTCTTCGCGGAACACATCGTAGAGCCGTGCGGCCAGGTTGTCGGAAAGGAACGGTTTTTGATTTCCCCAGACCTTCGCGAAAAGCGCCCGGTCCACGAACTCCCCACCGTACCAGGCGAGCTTGGCCAAGGGTCCGCCGCGCATACGAGATCCGGTCGGCGTCCGCTGGAAGCAAAACGGGTTTCGCAGGGACAAGAGACGCAGGCGGGGAAGTGAATAAACGACGGCCTGCGAGCGGCGGCGAAGATTCGCGGTCGTGTGGTCTTCGGTAATTTCAAGAAAACGATAGACGGATTTCAAGGCGCCAAGGCTGTCGGAGGCCACGTCTTCGTGGAGAAAACACAGCACCTGTTCTTTTGGAAACTCGTCGTAGTAGCGGCGCAATCCGGTGGCATAGCGACCGTTGTCAAGGAGTGACGCGGAGACCGGGTAGTGGTCCGACCATTTCCCGTCGAGGACCTTCGGAATACCTTCCTCGTGATGCACGTGAGGAAGCTTGTTGTACTTGATCAAGTGGTAATAGGCGGAAAGAAGGCGGGCCACCGGGTCCCTCAGGACGGCGATCAGTCGTGCCCCGGACAGGTGCTTCCGCAAGCGCGCCGGGACTTCCGGTTTGGTGAGGTATTCCGCATTCTTGATGACGCGCACTCGCTTGGCATCGGAGCCTTCGAAACTCGATTCCAGTTCCCGCAGGGCGATCGGCCCATAGGTGGGATCGGAAAAGGTTTCTGTTTCACCCGGAATCACTTTCGCTTCGGGATGATCCTGCAGTCCCCGCTGCAAGAAGGTCGTGGCCGCTTTTTGGGCCCCGACGATGACGACATTAGGTAACATGGGGTCTCGCGACGGCGCAGTCACCGGGCGCCGGCAACTCAAGTCGGGGAAGGCGAGCGCTCAAGGCTGTCTGGCGCGCTTCCTGGTAAGTTCGGGGCCCCTTCAGCAGGTTAATTCGCTGATGGACTGAGCTGTTGTTTGCCGAAGACGGGGCGGTACCCGCCGGGTGGAAGGGTGGGGCGTCCCTCGGGTTCGCCCTCTCCAGCTTCCCGCGCTGCTTCTTCCTTGGCTTTCTTTGCAATGAGCTTCTCCTCTTCCGCGGCGAGCAACGTCATCGCGATGATGATGAAGATGAAACCGGGAACGGGATACGGCCAGCTTCCGACAAAGAGAAGGAGGATACAGGCGAAAATGCAGGAACAGAGCACGACGAACCGCTTCTTCCTCGCTGGCGAACCGGCGCGGAAGGGTAAGCGGTGCATTCCGATCAACAACCGGAGCCCGATGTATCCCATGAGGGCGACAGGGATGACCCCATAGTCCATAATCGCCGTCGACAAGGCATCGTGGGAGAACGTGGCGCTCAGCTTGTCGAAATTCCTTCCGGTGGCCAAACTCACTTTCCCGGACTTCTCCTTGGTTTCATCACTAATCCCGAAGAGGGACCACATGTCCGGATTGGTAATGAGGTTGTTAAATCCGACAAGGCGCTGGCTGAGGGTACTAACTCGGAACGATTGGTACGCCCGTTGAGATTCCATGGGAAATATCTTGGCGGCACCGGCGATGACTTTGTCCCAGTTCTTGAGGATGGGACCGGAAAAGAGAATAAGCAGCCCCAAGACGAGTGCTGTGGACCCATAGAGAAGCCCCGTTCTCACCTTGCTGCCAAAGGAGAAAAAACCGACGAAAACGACGACCGCCACGACCCAACTCGCGCGCTTCATGCAATAAAAATCCGCCAGCAGGAAGAGCATGATCAGCAGGATCACGGTAAGTCGGCCAAACCCGACTTTCCCGTCATCGGAGGTTGATCGGGAAAGATAGAGAACGAGGCCGCAGGCGAGGGCCATGACAATGCCCATGGACTTCGCGTTACTCATCGTGGAGAAGGCGTGCGTCACTCCCTCCTTCAGGTAGTTGGCCTCCACCGACAGGCCTGTCATGAGGTAATCAATCTCGAACTGGTTGAGACCCCAGATACCTTGCATGATCGCGTATAAGGCCACGGGCACGAGGAGAAAGACCGTGAGGCGCAGGTATTCCCGCAACCCCTGGCCCCTGGGGAAGGCGACATAAATGACCCAGGGGACCATGAAGTAAACGGACTGGTGAGCCAGTTGCTTCAGCGACGCAAACGCTCCCATTTTCTGAATGAGGAGGATGTAAGCGGCGCTTCCCGCCGTTGCGACTCCGCAAACGAAAAAGACGATCCAGGTATTCCGGCCGCCTTCAACCTTGTTGAAAATCATCGCGATAAAATAATGCACAACCACCCCCGAGAGAGTGAGCGGAGAGATCGCCAGGACATAGGTGACGTCGAGGATGTTCACGTTGCCGAAAATGACCATCACCCGCTTCAGGAGGTCCCCGTAGGCGAAATTGACCATCAGCCAGATCAGGCCCATCCTCCCGCTCATCATTCCGAGGATAAAACTGCCGATGGCAATGAACCTCGCGAGCGTGCCGAGGTTGTTCCCGTGCCCGATCAGGACCTCCATCATGATGATCATGGCGAAGATCACCACGCCGCCGACCATAATGGCACTCGAAATGGGATTATTGCTGTTCAAGATCTAACTGGTTGTGCCTGCCGCGGAGCGACAAAGAATATCGCAACCGATGATGGGCCGCAAGAGATCAATTTCCGAGGGCTCCCCGGTTGGCAGCCCGATGGTGACGAATCACTTGCGGCCGATGTAGAGTTCTCCCGAAGTCGCTGTCACGCCCATATTCTCCAGCTCTTCATCCGTCAAAAAATCTTCCCGGAGAACGGTCTTCACCTTGAACCCCTCTTCCTCCAGTCTCTGGGGATAATCGAGGCCGTAGTTGCGCACGTGGTCCGGGTGCCCGTAGAGACGGAGGCGGTCTTTCGGATCGGTCACCGACGGGTCTTCTTCGGACACTTTCGAATTGATGGGCACGAGGAGAAAGGCCTGCCCTTCCGGCGCAAGAACACGATGGAACTCCCGCATGGCTTTCCGGTCCTCCGGCACGTGCTCAAGCACATGGCTGCAGAGGATAAGGTCGAACGTGTTGTCGGGATACTGAATGTCGGTGATGTCTATATTCTCATCGACATGCGTCCCCCGAAGGTCGCCGGTCAGGTATCCCTCTCCAAACAACTTGCGGAAGCGCCGACGGAAAACGGGCTCCGGGGCGATGTGCAGGACTCTTCCCGGCGGCTTCTCAAGGTAGCTGGTTTCCCTGCTGAGGTAGAGCCAGAGGAGGCGATGCCTTTCGAGGGCGCCGCAGAACGGGCACTGTGCATCCGCCCGCGGAACAATGCCGAAATCGAGAAACCGGCGGGCCCCCCTCCCACAAACGGGACATACTCTCGCGTCACCCCGAAGGAAGAGGTGACTCAGGATGCGGGTGAGCGCGATATTGATTTTTCGGTTCATGGGCAAGAGAAGGAGAACTGAGAATGGGCGACTCTTGAGATTGAAGGCCGCATTCCGGAACGCGAATCAGGAAAGCGTCGCAAACGCCTCTAGAGCCGCTGTGCGGAGTGAGTCGTCACGGTATTCAAGAGGCGCCGAAAGCGGCGGAGTGTCCGGGGCCACCGGCGAGAGGTTGCCCATGGTCGTTGATAACTCTTCAGGATCCGTGAGAACGACGAGACGCTCACCAAAATGATGCTGGATTTCGCGATTCACCGGCGAGTCAAAAGCCACCACTCGCGTTCCAAAGGAGAGGGCATGATACATGACGCCGGAGTTCAAACCGGTCTTGTAGGGAAGGGCCACCACATCGGAGGCGCGAAGGTGGTGTTCGAAATCCGCGTCGCTGAGGCGACATTCCACCACGCGGAACAGACCACTTGATGCATCGATGCCGTCGAGCAGATAGCGATGTTTCGGTCGCAGGGTGCCGACGATGTTCACGGAGTACTTTGCGGGGTCGAGATCCCGGCAGGCTTCGACGAGAGCCTCGACACCCTTGTAGGGGCGGATGTGCCCGAGGAGGGTGATTTGTATTTTGGACGGATCCAGTCCGATGGCATGCAGGGCCTGCGCCTTGTTTGTCGCGTCACTGGTCGTTTCGTAAAGCGGATGCCTCAGGATGAATCCCGGGAGCTTCCTGAATTTCGGACGGTGCTCCTCCGCGATTTTCCGGCCTTCTTCAGTCAGGTAAAAGACGGCCTGGGGCAGTCCGATGATGAAGTCGTAAACGAGTTTTCCGAGGCGGCCGCCCTTCTGCTCGTGGGGGCCGAGGTTGTGACAAGTGTAGGCAACTTTCCATCGATTCAGTGGCCGCAAGAACCGGACGAGAAAAAAGAAAAACAGGCATTGGAGCCGGTAAAGGTTCGAGCCCCAGATCCACGCTTCCGGCCAATGAATGTGGAGGATGGCCTTCGGTCGAAAAAGGCTCGCAAGACTCCACGTGCGCACTTCATACCGGTCCCCCACGAGGGAGTAAAACCGCCGCTGATAGTCGTTTCCGCGGGCGATTCCGGGAAAGGAATAGATGATTTTCGGGGGGGTTGCCATGCCCACGCGCCCGGCGGATTCGGCCGGACTCACTCGCCTTTCCGGAACGTCCTGCCAAAGAAGGTCGCGAGGCTTTTCTCCGCCTGGGCCAGCCTGTGTCCCATCGACTTCCGCAGGCGGAATTGCGGAAGGAACAGGATATCGACGTCGCGATCGACAAACGGGAGCTGTTTCAAACTCCACGGGTAACCGAGCCCGTAACGTTTCCGCGTTTCGACGTCGCGGACTTTGGCCGCGAAGTCCCCAGCCACGTCCGCCTTGACGACCATTGCCTTGTTGAAGCCCACTGCAACAAGCTGGTATTCGGGCGCTTCATCCAGGAACCGGACCAGCGCTTCGGTCACTCCGGGCCATTCGATGCGGAACGGGTCATCGAGCGCAATGCAGCCGCCGTCGACCAGCGAGCGTGCCGCCGTGCGAAGGTCATCGAGGGCCTCGTCACAATTGTGCCCGCCATCGATGTGGAAGAAGCGCACGTTCTTGCCCGTGTCTTCCTCCGTGAGATCACGCGAGTTCTTGATCAGCACTTCGAGTTTCAACCCGTCACGCTTCAAGTCCGCCTTGTTCGGAAGCCAGGAGGGGAATGTTTCCGGGTCCGGGCGCGGGGACCTG
>JBCDLR010000280.1:0-5542 GCA_038745205.1 Verrucomicrobiota bacterium | reverse complement strand
TTTCTCACCTGGGATCATCCGGTTGTGAGATCGTCGATGGACCTCCTGCTCAGCGGCGAGGATGGCAAGGTTTCGTTCGCGGTCTGGCCGCAGTCGAAAGACTCCAATCTCCTTCTCGAAATGATCTTCATCGTCGAGTGCCTTGGATCCTCGAAACTCGACCTCGACCGCTTTCTCCCGCCGCGGGTGGTGAGAGTGTTAGTAGACAAGGCGGGCAATGATCTCGCCGCGAACATCTCGGGCCTTGCCCTTGATGGTGTGGTGCAGGACGGCGATGTCGGGAAGCTTGATGGCGAGCGTGGTGATACCCTTCGCGGGGTGTTCGAGCAGGTTTGGGACCGGGGCCATGAGTATGCCGAGGCGACGTCGCAGAAGATCATTGATGAGGCCCTTGCGACCGCGGAGAAGACGGGGCGGGCGGCGCTTGGGCGACTGGAAAGCCTCAGAAAGCAGGGGAATCCGGTGCCTGAAGCGGAATGGGCGGCGGCGAAGGATGAGGCCGCTTCGCTCGCGCATGCGCTCTCCATGACGCGGCTGCGACTGGATAGCGTCCGCCTTGTGCTCATTGGCGGGGCCGCGGAGTCGTTCGTGATCTATTGAGCCTCTACCGTGGCCATTTCACGACGAACCGCCTTCCGACGGGAGAATCCGGCGGAATGACTTCCACGTCGATGGGTTCGTTGCCGTCCATCATGTTTCGATGGGCATTGAACGCATGGGCGTAGCGCCGCTCTTGTTCGCCGGCCAGCCAGACGAAGGCGGCGAGGACAGCGGTGAAGGGACTTTTCGCGATGAACAGGCCCCACACGCCGATACCGACGGCGAGGACTTTTCCGACGAGGGCGGCAATGTCGGTGGCACGGAGATGGCCGATTTTCGTCGAGAGCAATGCCCGGAAAACACGCCCCCCGTCCATGGGGAAGGCAGGGATCATGTTGAAGATGACGAGGATGATGTTGGTGACCAGCAGGGCGTTCAGCAGTCCACTCAAGGTGGTGAAGGCGGCGAAATTCAACGCGCCGGTGATTTGGTTGAGTAGCCCGAAGGTGTATCCAACGAGGGCAAGGAATCCGGCAATGAAGACATTCACCATCGGCCCGGCGATGGCGATGACCAGTTCCTGCCTGGGATTGGTGGGCATGCGTTCGAGCGCGGCGACACCGCCAATCGGCAGGAGAGTAATGCTGCGGGTGGGAATTCCGTAGTGCCTGGCGGCGAGGCTGTGCCCCAATTCATGCAGAACGACGCAGCCGAAAACCGCGCAAATGAAGACCACGCCTCCAATAGCGGCCGCGATCCCTCCGTTATTCCCCAGAGTGGCGAAGACCACCCAGAGCGGCAGGAGGGCAAACGTCCAGTGCACGAAAATGCCGATGCCGAAGGCGGAGCCGAGTCTGAGGGAATGCTTCATTCGTTCTGTCTAAGACGACCCTACGCCGGGATTGTTCCCATTTCCCGCGTTATAATTCAGCGCGAATTTTGGAAGAGGCGGGCAGATCAGGTCAAGCGTTGGGTCGCTGTGGAGGCGAGGGTGGCGTTGTCTTCGACCCGCTTGGGTTTCTCGGAGCTGGCCATTTCGGTCGCCGTTTCTTCCGTTTCTTCTTCCTTCGATGCTAGCAGTTCACCAAGGAGCCGACTCATTTCCTCGACTTCCAAATCCTGCTCGAGAACGCCCTTGTGCGCGAGGCTGATTTGACCTGTCTCTTCGGAAACCGAAATGGCGAGTGCGTCGGATTCCTCGGTGATGCCGATGGCGGCCCGGTGACGGAGTCCAAGACTGCGGTCGGACAACTCACGTTGTGTCACGGGGAAAACACAGCCCGCTCCGCGGATGCGGCCGTCGCGCAGGATAATACCCCCGTCGTGGAGGGCCGTGCGCGAGTGGAAAATGGTGAGTAGAAGTTCGGGGGTGAACTTGGCGTCGATGGGGACTCCGGTCTCGAGGGCCGTCCGGAGGTCGACACGTCGCTCGATGGCGATGAGCGCCCCGTATCGCTTCGCGGAGAGCTGGCGGACGGCCTGTTCAAGCTGGTCCTTGAGGTCAGCCGCCCGGTTGCCGGAGAAAAAGAAGATTCCGTTGTTCGCGATCTCGCCCATCGTCCGCCGGATCTCCGGCTGGTAGGCGACGATGAGGACGGCGACAAAGAGAAGGGCGGCATAACGCGCCACGAGTTCGATGACTTTAAATTCAAACAATCCCGCAAGAAGGGCGATGACGACAAAAAGGAGAATGATTCCCACGGCGGTCCGCGCTTCCTCGGATTTCCGGAATGGTCGAAACAGAAACCAACCCACGATGGCAACGGCAAGGATCTGCGCCCCCGTCGACCAAGGCCGTTCCGTGAAGATGTTCGCCAGTATTGTGGGATTCACCATGCTCGTACGTCGCGGAAAGTCCCTAATATACCGCGTTTTCCCGCCGAATCGAACATCGGGCGACAAAGGACATATTGAGTGGATGGCCAATTCGGGGTTCTGTGCGCCCGTCATGAGACTTGCCCCCGTTGTTCTTTTTTTCCTCTGCCTCGCCATCCCGCTCTCCAGTTCAGGTGGTGATATCCCGGAGAACTTCCGCCCGGAGAACCTCGTGGCCTGGTGCATCGTGCCATTTGACGCGAAGAAGAGAGGTCCGGTGGAGCGCGCGGAAATGCTGGCCGAGATCGGAATGAAGCGCTGTGCTTATGACTGGCGGAAGGAACACATCCCCGAGTTCGAGGAAGAGATCCTGCAGTACGGGAAAAACGGGGTCGAGTTCACCGCTTTCTGGAACCGTCATGACGAGGCTTTTCGCCTGTTCGAGAAGCACGGGATTCGACCGCAGATCTGGATCACCAACCCCAGCCCGAAAGGCGGGAATGAGGAAGAAAAAATCGCGGCCGCCGTCGCGAAGTTGAAACCGGTGGCTGAACAGGCTGCAAGCGCGGGTTGTGTGGTCGGACTCTACAACCATGGAGGCTGGGGAGGTGAACCTGGAAACCTCGTCGCCGTTTGCCGTGAGCTTCGCAAAGCCGGGTTCGGGAAGACCGGCATCATCTACAACTTCCATCATGCCCACGACCGCATCGAGACCTTCAGCGAAGACCTTGAACGCATGAAGCCCTACCTGCTCTGCGTCAACCTGAACGGGATGATGACAACCCCCGACCCGAAGATACTTCCCATCGGGGAAGGCGAGCACGAAGCGCAGATGATCCGCCATCTCGCCGGGCATTACCGAGGGCCGGTCGGGATCCTCGACCACCGGAAGGACGTCGATGCGAAGGAGGCGCTGCAGGTGAACTTGAGAGGGCTGCAAAAAATCCTCGGTGAGACCGGCGAGGAATAAAGGGCGTCATCGACGTTCGATAGGTGCGCGGGTGTCCGGCTAGCACGGTGCTTTGCCTGCCGGTAAGACGACTACCGGGCTTCCTCGCCCTCGACATCCAGCACCTCGGCTTCGAGGCGAGTCTTGGAAAAGAGGACCTGGAAGGAATCGCCGCGCTCGAGTTGCGTGGCATCGCGGACGACGTTGCCATTTTTGTCGAGGGCGACGGAAAAACCGCGCTGGAAGATCGATTCCGGGGAAGCTGCCGTGAGGAGTTCATCCAGCTGGGCGACCCGCTTTTCCGCAGATTCCACCCGCCGCCGCGCGGATTTGGCCATCAAGGTGGAAAGGGTTTCGACGCGCTCGATCATGGCCGCGAGCTTCCGGCGCGGATGCTGGAGGCGAAGGGTGCGGGCAGCGTTGTCGCAAATGCTTTTCGCTTCCCGCAATTGCCCGTCAACGCGCTCGTGCATGCGGACTTCCGCGCGCTGCAATCGCTCCCGTGCTCTGGAGATGCGAGTGCGCACCTCGCGCTGGAGATTGTGCCGTGAAATGTAGTCCAGGCGTTGGTCGAGGTTCTCAAGGCGGCGTTTCGCCGTCGCGTGCAGGGTGTTCGCGATACCATCGAGCTGGCGACCCAGCTCTTCGCGATCAGGCGTCGCCAACTCGGCGGCTGCGCTGGGGGTGGGCGCGCGAAGGTCGGCCGCGAAGTCGGCGATGGTGAAATCGATCTCGTGACCGACCCCGGAAATGATCGGCAGGGGAAAGGTCGCGACGGCGCGGGCGACCGCTTCCTCGTTGAATGGCCAGAGATCCTCGAGACTGCCGCCGCCGCGCGCGAGGAGGACAGTATCGATCTCGGGGAGCGTCGAGCCGGCATGTTTCGCGATGACATCAAGCGCTTCGACAATTTCCGGCGCGGCTTCGGCGCCTTGCACGCGAACGGGATAGACGAACAGTTTCACCCACGGCGCGCGACGGCGAAGGACGTTCAGCATGTCCCTTACGGCAGCTCCGGTTGGGGACGTCACGAGACAAATCGTGCGGGGAAAGGCGGGAATGTCGCGCTTTTGTTCCTCGTCGAAGAGTCCTTCCGCATGCAGTTTGCGCTTGAGGGCTTCGAACCTCGCCTGGAGTTCGCCCTCGCCTTGAAGTCGAACCTTGCGGACGATGAGCTGGTATTGACCCCGCGGCTCGTAAACCGAGACCTCGGCCTCGACGGCCACCTTCTGGCCATCCTCCATCGGGAGCCGGAGCCGGGAGCCGTCACCGCGGAAGAGGACGCAGCTCACCTGCGAGCCATCGTCCTTCAGGGTGAAGTAGCGATGTCCGGAGGCTTGTTCCCGGAGGTTGCTGATCTCCCCCTCGATGCGGACCTTTCCCAACTGGCCCTCGAGGAGGCGTTTCACCTTCCGGGTGAACGCGGTGACGGAAAGTATTTCGGTCTCTTCCGCCTTGGACGAATCCGGGGTTTTGTCCCGGGGCTTCGGCGGGCCCGCATTCGGCTTTGACGCCGCAAAAGAAAACAAATCATCCATCCCCGCAACGAAGTGCGGATTTCCCTGACCTGCAATTTCAGATATCGTGGACCGCGGACCGTCAGTAGCAATAGCCGCCGCGGCCGTGATAACCCCCGCTGTAGTAGGACTGGCCGATGCTGTGACCACCGTGGTAGCCGTGCGAATGGCCTCCATGCGAGTGGCCATGGCTGTAGCAGAAGCCGCAGCAGGAGGAGAGCGCCACGAGGGCGACGGCGGCGAGGGTCACGCGGAGGGCAATGGACAACAATTTCATAGTGCTATGGATATGGTTTTGCTTGGATACAAAGTTTCTGACGCGGACGGGCGCGCAAAATTCAAATCCCGGCGCAGATTCCCGGTTTCCCCTTTGAAATCACGGGATTTCGCGTTGACGGACCCCGCCGCACAGGACACAGTGGCCGCCCTCTTCGGCCCCCGCGGCGAAAATTCATGGAAACCGTTAAGCGACATACCCTTTCCGTCCTCGTGGAGAACAAGTTCGGCGTGCTAGCGCGCGTCGCCGGCATGTTCTCCGGTCGCGGCTACAATATCCACACGCTCAATGTCGGCCCCAGCCACGATCCGGCGATATCGCGCATGACCATCGTCGTCCGCGAGAAAGAGGACACCCTCGACCAGATCATCAAGCAGCTCGAAAAGCTGGTCGACGTCATCGAAGTCACCGACTTCCGCGCCGGCGAGAACGTGAACCGTGAAC
>JBCDLR010000279.1:0-5555 GCA_038745205.1 Verrucomicrobiota bacterium | reverse complement strand
TCGTTGGTGTAGGTCGGGATGGGAAGTCCGTTCGCGTCGAGCTGGATTTTTCCGTCGAGCAGAAGGTGGACGAGGCCAAAGGAGAAGAGCTGCATGATCTCCCGCGCATAGTTCTCATCCGGGAAGAGGTCGGTGATGCCGTCGTTGTCGAGATCCTGGGCTTTCTCATTCTTGAGGTGGCTCAGGTAAATGCCCATGATCGGGCTTTTGCTGACTGCCTCGAGAAGATTGCGATATGTTGGATCGACAGTGTTGGTCTGGAACGTGCCGTTGTTGGAGGAGACAATGGTGTCGAGTTCACCATTGATGACGCGTCCGATCATGTCCCAGTAGGCACCGTTGATGTTTGAGCGACCGGCAAGGATGGCGTCTTCGCGGGAGACCACGACAATTTCCGAAAGGGCGAAGATGTAGCGCTGGAGGAGCTGGTCGTGGCATTGCAGCATCTGCGTCCACCAGGCGCGGCGGAAGTTGTTACCGAAGGGCTGGTCACCGGCATCGGGCTGGTTGCGCGAAGTGATGTTTCCATCGTTGTCGACGTCGACATCGGCGCGGTGTTCGAATTCCTGCTCGTCCATGTACCATGAGAGTTCGCGGAGACTGGTCTGGTCGAGGGCAAGTTGCGCGTTGATCCATGCGAGGAATCCGGCCTTCCTATCCCCGGCGTGATTGTTGATGATGTCGGCGGTGAGGGCATCGATTTCCGCTGGCGTCGGTCCAAAGGTGCCGGATTGGAGGAAGCGGACGACATCGCGCTTGATCCATGCTTCCTGCGCGGCGGCCCCGGCAGGCGGGTCGTCGTACCCATCGTTGCCAAAGCTGTCCGTGCGGAGCGGTTGGCCGGTGAAGTCATCAAGACCGTCGACGGGGTTCAAGTCGACGCCCTGCGGATTCGTGTAGCGGTCAATGTCCGCCTGCGTGAGACTGCTTGCGCCCTGGACTTCGGAATACTGCGCCCAGATTTCCCCGCTGGGGTATTCACCGGAGTGGACGTTTGAGTAGAGTAGAGGCGGATCGTTGGCGGAGGCGGGGTCGCGGAAGAGGGCATTGATGAGCTTTTGCCCCGTCTGGCCTGCCGTGGGAACGATGTTCCATTCGTGTGGACTGGTTTCGATCTGCCCCATGGGAAGGCTCTCCACGATCGGTCCGCGCTGGGTGTTCGGATTGATTGGATCGGCGTGGTGGACGTGGCTGCTCGTCTGGATCGTCTCCATGACACCGAACGAGGAAGTGACCATTGCCTTGTTCTTCGGTCCGTTCAGGCGAAGGACGGAGATGCCGTCGGCGGAAGTGATGGAGTCCAGTTCCGGACGGTAGAAGCCGAGGAAGAGGATATCGTTTGCCGGAGTGTCCGCAGCGTCGCAGAGGAGGACGTCGGCATTGCGGCCGGACTCATCGACGGCGTAGTTCGAGTCAGGATCGTTGAGGATGGCGAACCGGATGCCTTCGGGGTACTCATGGTTGCCGTCGGCATTGGCATTGATGGTGATCTCGCGCTGGTATTCGCCATCACCCATCGGGACCTGCGTGTTGTCACTGGCTGTATACTCGGATCCGCCGGGGGTGCCGTAGTTCGGAACTCCGCCCGGGGCAGTGGAGAAAAAGACGTTGTCAGGCTGGTCGGATCCGGTGCGGCGGACGCGGATGCGGGCGGGAGAGCCCTCCTTTTCGTGCGCTGCGCCCTCGACGATCTCGAAAGAGACCGTGGCGGGGTCGAAGACGTTGGGATCGGCGTCGTAGCCGAGTTGGACGAACTGCTCGTATTCCTGTTCATTGGTCAGGAAGTCATTGTCACCGTCGAGGCCCGCATCGCCGGCATCCCCCGGGTTGAGTTGCTTCCGGTATTCCCAGAGGTCGTCGATGTTGTCGATATCGCGGTCGTTCGATGCCGTGGGGTAAAGGATGGCGGTCGCGCGGTAGAAGCGGCGTGGGGTGTTGCCCGGATTGATCGTGATGTCGACTTTCGCGCCGAGTTCGTAGCTGCCGTTGAGGGCCTGACCAGTCCCGTCAGGGAGGATTTCCCAGATTTCGTCGCGGAATTTGAGGGTGGTGGGTGTCCAGCTGTCCGCGTCAAGGGAGTCGCTGCATTCGATGAGGTAGGCGACGTCCGGCTTTTGCGTGTGCGGCATCATGTATTCGAGCATCCCGTTTCCGGCGACGACGCTGATGGATTTCTGGGCGCATTCAGCAGTGGCGGCTGCGATGGGTGGTGCCCCGTAGCCGTAGGAGATCAGGTTGACTTCACCATCGTTGTTGGGGTCATCCAGTGGTCCGCGCTGACCGATGGGAAGTTCGAGGGCCCACGAATTGTAGTCGGATACTTCGAAGATGTGAATGCTTTGGAAAGTGGCGGTGGCGGTGCCGCTCGCATCGTCGAGGACGAATCCGAGGTTATTGATGGCTCCCTGGAAGTAGCGACCGATACAGACTTGAATGCGCTGGAAGCCGGGGCCGGTGTATTTATGCGGAGAGTCGATAAAGTCAGCCCCGGGGGTTGCGGTGCCGGAGACGACAAGGACCCGCGGAGACGGCGAGGTGCCGTCGGAAACAAGCTGGGTGTGGTCGTCGTCTTCATCGAGGGCGATGCCGACGAGCTCACCGCCGGTGTGCTCGACTTCGAATTCCAAGATGGTGTTAGGGGTTACGTTGTAACTCCAGGGGACCTTTTTCCAAGCGTCTCCAGTGAGCGTTATGCCGGTGCCGTCAATCGTCCCGCTGCCATTTTGCGTGAGGGCGGCGGTGCCATTGTCCTCGGATCCCGAGTAGCTGGTGACCGGAAGATCCAGGATATTCACCGCCCCGCGACCGACGAGGCAAAGTTCCTGCACTTCCTGCGGGGTTAACGCGACGTCGTAGAGGCGAACACCGTCTATATCACCGTTGAAATAGTCGTTTGGCCCCGTGCTGGCATCAAAGCTACCAGCTTCCGAACCGACACCGATGAAAGGATAGCGGGTGGTCCCCGTGCCGTAGGTCGTGCGAGCGGCATTCACGTTCTCCGCGTCGAGATAACCATCGATGTAGATGCGAAGGGTGCCCGTCGCTCCGTCGAAGGTTCCCACCACGTGATGCCATTGACCATCGTCCACACGCGTCGGGGAACCGAAGTCAACTTGCCCGTCATTCGTCATGACGTCCCAACCGATGCGCCCCAGTCCGCCGCCTCCGTTTGCTCCGTTTCCGTTGATCTCCAGACGCCAATATTCGTTCCGGTCTGCGGATGCGATGATCTGATTCGTTCCATCCGTCGTCTTGATCCATGCGCTGATACTCACTGCGCTTTGACCGCTGTTGTATTCAATGGGCAGCGAAATGTAGTCATCGACGCCGTCCATCAGCAACGCCTGGGCGCCGATCACACCGGTCGTGTAAACGGGCGTGGGATTGTTCTTGAAGGTGCCGTCAGCGCTGCCGGCGGAATCCGTGGCGTCTCCTTCAAAGTCGTAGAAGTGCAGCGGATCAGGCGCGGCGGAGAGGGATTGGGTAAAGCAAACCAGAACGCAGCCAAAGGTGGCCGAGAAAATGCGAATCATATTCTTACGGGGGCTAAGTTTGAACGACGAAGTATATACCAACAGACTGGGGTTGCACGAATCTTCGTGCGATTCGGAAGATGCGGACTTCGACCGAAACCTCCTGTAATTAGAAGGTCCCGGCCCGCCAATGTCTGGACAAATCCGAGCGATTTTTCGCCGTAATCGATTAATCTCTCCCCTGTTCCTAGATTATCAACCATGCCAAAATACCGCACCGCCCCCCTCGCCATTCCCACCATGCCGCCGGGAATTCCCAATATTGTGGGCAACGAGGCGGCGGAGAGGTTCAGTTTCTACGGCATGCGGGGGATCCTTGTGGCCTTCATGGTGGGCTACCTCCATCTCATGGGGTCGGTTCTTGGCGAGGAGATGTCCGATCCCGAGGCCCGCGAGCGGTTCCATGCCTTCGTCAGCTGGGTCTATTTTTTTCCCATCATCGGAGCATTCCTGAGCGACGCCTTTCTCGGGAAATACCGGACCATCATCTGGCTCTCGATCGTCTACTGCCTCGGCCACTTCTGCCTCGCGCTCATGGGCACGGTCGGAAAGCCCGAAACGATGATGAACCTCGGTCTGATTCTCATCGCCATCGGTTCCGGCGGGATCAAACCCTGCGTTTCCGCGCACGTCGGCGACCAGTTCGGGAAGACGAACGCGCACCTCATCACGAAGATCTTCAATTACTTCTACTTCTCGATCAACGTCGGCGCCTTCATCGCGCATTTGCTCACTCCCTGGTTGCTCAAGTGGTATGGTCCGCACTGGGCGTTCGGCGTGCCGGGAATCCTTATGGCGCTGGCCACGCTCTTCTTCTGGATGGGGCGCAACAAGTTCGCGCATGTTCCGGCGGCGGGTTTGAAGCCGCTCATGCAGATTGTCTTCAGCAAGGAAGGTGGGTTCGCGCTCCTCAAGCTCTCCATTATTTATCTGTTTGTGTTGGTGTTCTGGGCGCTCTTCGACCAGACGGGCTCGTCGTGGGTCTTGCAGGCCGGTGACATGGACCGGCAGTTTCTCGGCATCGACTGGCTGCCGTCGCAGGTGCAGTCGATCAATCCGCTCCTTGTCCTCATCTTCATTCCGCTCTTTGCGCAGGTGATCTACCCGGCGATCGACAAGGTCTTCACCCTCACACCGCTGCGGAAAATCTGCATCGGGCTTTTCGTCATGGCCATCGCTTTTGCCCTGGTTTCGTGGACGCAGGAGCGGATCGACGCCGGCGAAACGCCTTCCATCGGCTGGCAGTTTCTTGCCTACATCCTGCTCACGGCCTCGGAGATCATGGTCTCCATCGTCGCCCTCGAATTCAGTTACACACAGGCGCCGAATGCGATGAAGTCGGTCGTCATGGGCGTGTTCTTCCTCTCGGTTTCCTTTGGGAACAAGCTCACCGAGTTCGTCAATCACAGCATTCAGGTACAGGATCCGATTGCCGGTGCGTCGGCGCGATACGCGGCGCTGGGCGAGGAGGAGAAAGCGATGGAGAAAGCCGAAGTGCGCTTTGCGGGATTCGATGAGAAAGAGAATACCGACGACGACATTATCGTGACCTTCAAGAAGGGCGGAGTTCGCCATCGCGTTGACTTCGCCGGGACCGAGATCATCGACGAGGCGGTGTCGCGGATTAAGAACGCCGCGGAAGAGAAGGACGCAGTACCTTCTCCCGAAGAGGCGAAAGCGTTGCTCTCCGACTTGAAGGATTCATGGGGGAATGAATTGGTTTACACGCGGGTGACACGCATCAATGCGCGGGTCCTTTCCATGGGGCCGGACGGCGAAGTCATGACGCCGTGGGATCAAGGGGCGACGATTAGCCTCGATCTCGAAAGTGAGGGTGAGGAGGAAGAGAAAGGCTACTTCCAGAAGTTAGTCACTCCGGATGAAGCGTGGCTCGACGTGCGAAAGCGGGAACTCGGCGCGGCCGAAAAGGAGGAGGACGCGACGGGCAACAGTTACTTCGTCGGCGGCCAGGCCACCCTCGAAGGGGCGGCGTATTTCTGGTTCTTCACCAAGCTCATGGGC
>JBCDLR010000278.1:0-5557 GCA_038745205.1 Verrucomicrobiota bacterium | reverse complement strand
CCCCAAACGAGAATTCCAGAAAACCTCCATCCCCATCCATCAGATCGGCATCGTCGAAAGACCGACGTTCATACCCGAAATCGAAGTAAGAATACGAAAGACCGGGACCATCAAAAATCCGTTCCTGCGCCGGTGCAGGGACAGTCATTGAAAGAAGGACCAAGAGGAAAAAGGATCTGAGGACTCGCATGGCTTAGTTTTTGAAATAATCTACCATATTTGAGAATTATTTCAAAATTAATAATCAACATTTCCAAGTTTTCAACGCTTCTCCCTTCTCGTCGGAGTGCCATCTTGAAAGAAATCGTCCAATCGGGAGTTCGTTTGACCGATTTCTTAATATTCCTTAGATTTTCACTTGGGAACGAGAAACCCCGGTTCGTCTGTTGACCATTCACTGAATCCCGCTAGAGTCCGCGTTCTCTCCGGCCCAGCGCCCGGAATGCGGCGAGAACGCGCGGTTTGGCGACGAAGAAGACGAATTATCTCATGATTACGCTCCACGACATTTCGAAATCCTACGGCGGCCGCAAACTCTTCGACGAAGCCAAGATGACGGTGAACTGGGGCGACCGAATCGCGCTTGTCGGCCCCAACGGCGCCGGCAAGTCGACGCTCTTCAACATCATTCTCGAGGAGGAGTTCCCCGATGAGGGATACCTGGAACGGGACGCGTATGCCGTCGTCGGATATCTCCCCCAGGAGCCTGATGCCGCGGGCGACGAAACTCCTCTCGACATCGCGACCGCCATCGATGCCGAGATGGAAAAGCTTCAGAAGACGATGAAGAAGCACGAGGTGGCGGGCACCACCGATGATCCCGAATACGCCGAAGCCCAGAGCGAATTCGATCTCAAGGGTGGTTACGGGCTGGAACCCAAGGCCAAGGGCATCCTGCGCGGACTCGCGTTTCGCGAAGAAGACATGACCCGCCCGGTGAAGGAACTCTCCGGGGGCTGGATCATGCGCGCCCACTTGGCTAAATTGTTAGTGCTTGAGCCGGACCTCCTCATGCTCGACGAACCGACGAACCACCTCGACCTCCTTTCCCTCCTCTGGTTCCAAAAACATCTTCAGAAGTTCGGTGGCGCCATCCTCATCATTTCGCACGATCGTGACTTCCTCGACGCCATCGCTGAGACTGTTTACGACATCGACAGCCAGAAGATTGTTCGCTACAAGGGCAACTACTCGAAGTTCGAAAAGGAAAAAGCCGCCGGGTATGAAAAGGCCCTCGCCGCCTGGAAGAACCAGCAGAAGGAAATCGACAAGGTCCGGTCGTTCATCCAGAAGTTCCAGAACGTCACTTCCAAGGCCGCACAGGTGCAGAACCGGAAGAAGACTCTGGAAAAGATGGAAAAAGTGGATAAGCCCGCCCGCCCGCGGAAAGGATTTCACTTCCATTTTCCCGAGCCACCTCGCGGCGGGCAGCGATGCATTACCCTTGAGAACGTGACCCAGGCCTACGGTGATCACGTCGTCTATCAAGGGCTCGATCTCACGGTCGAGAAGGGAGAGAAAACCGTCCTCATCGGCCCCAATGGCGCCGGCAAGTCAACGCTCATCAAAATCCTCGCGGACGCGATTCCGATCCAGGACGGCAAACGCATCCCCGGACACAACCTTCAACTTGGTTACTTCAGCCAGCATCGAACGGAGTCGCTGAATCCGAAAAACACTGTTGTCGAGGAAGTCCTCTCTGCGAGCGCTGAGATTCGCGAGGCTGACGCGCGCTCCGTGCTGGGCTCCTTCCTCTTCCGCAAGGACGATGTCTTCAAGAAGGTCGAGGTTCTTTCCGGCGGAGAGAAATCACGACTCAACCTCGTGAAGTTCCTCGTCAATCCTCCCAACCTCCTCCTCATGGATGAACCGACGACCCACCTTGACCTCATGAGTGTCGAGGCCCTCATCGCCGCTCTCACCCAGTACACGGGAACCTTGGTCTTCATTTCGCACGACGTCTATTTCATTCGCAAGCTCGCGACCAAGGTTCTCCATATTGACCGAGGTGCCGTCACACCCTACGCGGGTGACTATCAGTACTACCTCGACAAGACAGGGGCCGGCGACGATGCCCGCGCTGCCGTCACGGCAACCAAGGCCGAGGAAGGCGGAAGGCTGGTTCTGGAAAACCGGCAGGCCGGCTAGATCGTTCCCGTGCTGAGCAAGGCCATCATCGGCGATGAAGGGAATTCATAGGCTCGATTCCAAGATTTCCCATTTCCCGGCTTAGCCAAGGTTACTTAGGAACGGCAATTGCTCATGAAGTGCCGTTCATGATGAGTCACGAAGCAAGCCGAGGAGGAAAATGCCCCTTTTCCGGGGTTCCGAGATCCCTTCACGCAAGGAAGTCTGCGCCGCGCCGCGCATCCACCCGGATGGATCGCGGGCCCGGCAGCGAACCTTGTCCTTCACCCGGCGCAGCCGCTCGAATCACCTCGACAAGACTTCGACCTCAAACCTCCGAAATCCTTGAGCACTTTTATTCGTGTCACCGAAATCTGGACTCCCGACCGTGACGGGAGGTGTCTGACGCTTCGAGACGGAATCTACGGTGAGCTGGATCACTTCCGCGATCACAGCGCCAAAGTCACCTTCGCCCATGGCGAGGGATTGCCTGGGACTGCCTGGAAGACCCGGGCGCCCGTCATTCTGAAGACTTTCGAAGGGAGCGTCTTCAAGCGGACGGCCGAGGCCCACGAAGCCGGTCTCACTGCCGCCATTGGCTTGCCTGTCTTCTGCGGCGAGTTCCTCAACGCCGTCATCGTGTTTCTCTGTGGCCAGGTGGAAAAACTCGCCGGGGCCATCGAAGTCTGGGAGCAGAAGCGATCCACGGAGCTCGGGCTTCGCGACGGCTTCTACGGCGAATGGGAGAAGTTTGAATCGCTCTCCAAGAGCCTCGTCTTCCAGCGTGGACGGGGCCTGCCCGGCCTCAGTTGGGAGACCGGATTGCCGGAAATCATGGGCAACCTTGAGACATCGAATTCCTTTCTTCGCGCCAAGGTGGCAGCGGAAGCGGGGATTCGCACGGGCATCGCGATTCCCTTCTATTCAACCGGCCCCCTCGACGCCATCGTCACCTTTCTCTCCTCCACCTCGACCCCGATCGCACGTCGCTTCGAGATCTGGAAGCCCAATGAAGACCGGAGCCGCCTCCGATTCGAGGGCGGCATCGAGGAAAACTCCGATTCCGTGGAAGTCTCCGATGCGGGAAGATGGGTGGAATTCGGAAAGGGTCCGATAGGAATGACATGGGCGACGGGAGTTCCCCGTGTCGAGTATCATGGAGATACCCAGTTGCTCACCATCCCCATCATCGAGGCTGGCTCCCTCAATTCCGTTGTCGCCCTCTATTCGTAAGCAGATTTCGGGATAACGAGGAACCCATCCTCCCGGTTCCCGAGGACCTCTGAGTTTGCTCCCTTCGACAACCAGTGTTGCAGCCCGATCACGGCGCAGGCCAGCGCATCCGTCCGGTCCTCGACCGGCTTGCTCCACGGCTCCTCCAGCAGTTTGCGAACCGACGCGAAACGTTGAAGTCCCGGATGATTCCGGGAAAGGAACTTCCGGAAAAGTGACTGCAACCGCAGAAACTCCTTCCGCTTTTCCGCGACCACCCCCTTCTTGTATTTCAGGATGCGATCGAGCCTGAACCACCGCACCATCGCCGTGTGCGGATAGACCTCGACGGCAAGGCGGGTTGAATGACGAGTCACCCAGTCGGCGACATACCCATGCCCTTGCAGCTCTTTCATGATGGCGGCAGGTCTCGGGCATTTGGTGAGATTCGCCGGGTAACAACCGGCGTGAAACTTTCCGAAATGCACGTGCGTCAATCGATCCACGGGCCGTGATCCTGTCGAGTTTGGACACACAATCGGGGCATCGATGGCCAGCAACGTGCGAGAAGATTCGCGGGAGAACCGGCTGACCAACTCCATCAACTCCTCGTCCCCCTTCGTCAAAAACGAGGCCGCTTCCCTGACACGACCGTTGTTCAATCGCAGCGCGAATACGCCGTCCGCATTTCGCGGTCCCCAGGCCAAGTCCACCCCGAGAATTGTGACCCTCATTCGAACCTCCCGCTGCCGCCCAGCACCATAAACGTCAGGAAGATCAACCGGATGGTCCAAAGAATTGTCCTTATCCAGTTCGACTTCACGAGCCCTTGAATGGTTCCATCGTCCCATCCTCCGTCCTGCAATCGCCCGTGCGCCGGCACTTGGAGCGCGAACGTGGTTCCCCAAATCGTGAGGACGAGGGCGAGAAGAACGCCTTCCGTCACCCCTGGGCCAATGACAAAAAAGCGGGCGCCTGCGAGGATCAACTCGGCAAACATGAGCGGCATGACGACGAGTCCGATCCGGCGCATGTAATCCCGGTGATAATCCCCCCACCCTTCACGGAATTTCAGGAATCCGGGGTAGATCACGATTTGCACGACCCAGATGAGCCCGGCGAGCATCGCGCAGATGACCAGTTCGGAAGTTGTCCAAAGCGATTCCAGAGTCTTTGACCATACGCCACGAACGGACGGCGCAACTCAGAGAGTCTTCCGGAACGGCGGAATGTTCTCATTGTAAAATTCCGCGTTCGCAAAGTGCCACCATTCGGAATTGATGCGACGGAAGCCCGCTCTCTTCATCGCCTCCTGGAGAATCTCCAGGTTCCGCCGCACCTCCCGGTCCGGGCCGAGATATAACGCCCGACCTCGCGGGGAAAAATCGTCAAAGTCACTCGGCATGCGTTTCTCCTCTCCGGTTTGCAAATCGACGAGGGTGACGTCGACCGCCCGCCCGCTGCTGTGCTTCGAATACCAGAGACGAGGATCGACGACAAAATCCGCTTTCGGCGCGGCATTCCAAAGTTCCTTCTGCACGGAGAAGGGACGGTAGCCATCCCAAAGCTTCAGTCCCATGCCCTTCTCCCGCAAAAGGCGCTGAGCGAGCGCCAATTTTCTCGCCGAGTCCTCATCCAGAAAGCAGCGTGCCCCGGCAGAATACAATCGGCGTCCCGTGATGTTGTTCCGCGTCGCATAGCGCAGTTCAATTCTGACTCCCGGCACGTGATCACGAACGCGCACCAGCCGGCGGGTCTTTAGAAAATCCAGGTAGGAGGTTCCGGTGGAATCAATCGTCAGGGTGCCCGCACCGTCTCGCTGGCTCTCGGGCCACTTCTTTGCCGCGCCCGACGACTGGCAAGCGGACAATATGCCAACCACGATCGAAGCGCTCACGATTGTCAACCCAAGCGCCCTCATCGATACCCCCACATCTTTTATAGTATTTATAATTTCTCTCAATTTTCGCTTCAATTGGGCACGGATCTAGTGCATAATATCGCTTTATTTTTAAGCTCAATGAAATTTATCGACCTTCCCACCTTTCTGTCCCTCCTAGTCACGGCACTGGGGGCCACGGTCGGGTCGTTTTTAAAATTGTGTATTTATAGTAAGCCACCGGGCCTCACCGTGAAAAAACCCCGACGTTACATATGCCCCGCCAGCAACAAACACATTACCATAAAAAAAAAAAATACAATTGCGAGTTGGCTTCTT
>JBCDLR010000277.1:0-5560 GCA_038745205.1 Verrucomicrobiota bacterium | reverse complement strand
TGGAGCTCCTGACACATCCGAACCCCTGGTTCGAACGCCAAGCGAGAATTCGCCTGGCATTGAAGAGGAATCCCAGCGAGGCCCTTGTCGCGAAACTCAAGGCGGCGCTCACAGATGACACGTTCGCCACTTCCGGCCGGCTGCGCGCAATGTGGATGCTCAACACGATGGACGCACTTCCCAAAGAGGAATTGGAGGAGTATCTCGGGGACAAGAACGAACACATTCGGACCTGGGCCATTCGCCTCCTCATCGACTCATGGCCCCTGGATACGCTGTTTGGCCCCACGATACTTGAACGAAGGGAGGAGGACGGAAGAATGAGTGCTCGATTGGCGGACTCCGGATCGAGTCTTTTCGATCGCGACCCTCTCGACAAGTTGGCGGTGTCATCCGCCCTGCAAAGAATGCCGCTCGAGCGCCGGGCCGAGGTCGCCGTCGCCCTTCTCGGGGATCGCGCGGCAGCAGTAGCGACTGATCACAACCTTGCCCACATGATCTGGTATGGAGTATCGCCCTTACTCGATCACAGGCCCGACGATTTTGTGTCCTTCTTCGGCTATTGCGAGGAACCTCGCTTGGCCCGCTGGTCGGCCCGCGCGCTTTCCTCCCGGTCGAAGCACGTGGACAAGCTGGTCGACAAGGTCCTTCAACAACCCGATCTCGCAGAGCCCATCCTGCGTGGAATGGTCGAAGGCTTTCGCGTTCAACAGAAGGCTTCGCGCCCAAAGGATTGGGACGAGGTCAGGGTTCGTTTCGCGGCGAACGAAATGACCGCGGATCACATCCGGCAGCTGGACATTGTTTTCGGAGATGGTTTGACCTTGGAGGAACTGGGCGAAGTGGCCCTGGACGAGAGCGCAGACTTCAAGTCACGTGAAGGAGCCGTCAAGGCCCTCTCCAAGTCCGGCTCTCCCAATGCCCGGACCGTTCTGGAGAAGCTTCTGGGGACGCGCTTTCTCAATACAGAGGCTGCGAAGGGGCTGGCCACCCACGACGACCCGTCCGTCGGAAGAGCCATCGTCGCGAACTACAAGAAGTTTCATCCGATGGACCGGAACATCGCGCTGGAAGTGCTGACCTCCCGGGCGGAATGGGCCCACGAGTTGCTGCTCGCGGTTGAGAAGGGAAGAATCCCGAGGGAGAACCTGACCCCGTTTCACGCCCGGCAAATCGAATCCCTGGGCGAATCAGCCCTGTCTACCCAACTCGCCTCCGTCTGGGGTCGCGTGCGCACCAGCAGCGATGAAAAGAAGAATCGTGTGGCCACCCTGAAAACGAGCCTCACGCCGGAAGTTCTCGGCGACGCCGATCTCGGTCGCGGCCGTTTCCACTACCAGGTCCTTTGTGCGAGTTGTCATGTCATGTACGGAGAAGGCGGCAAGCTCGGACCCGACCTCACCGGTTCCGGGCGCGCCCATCTCGACTACCTTCTCGAGAACGTTGTCGACCCCAGCGCAGTCGTCACCGCGGAGTATCAGATGACCCTCATTCTTCTGAAGGACGGCCGATCGCTTCCTGGCGTCATCGTGCAGGAAACGGAGCAGGCCCTGACCCTTCGCACCCTGACGGAAGAAAGCATCATCCTTACGGCGGACATTGCGTCCCGCACACCGTCTACGCTTTCGATCATGCCCGAAGGGCTCTTCGATGCGCTCCCCTTCGAAAGCACACGGGATCTCATCGCCTATCTCATGCATCCGCGGCAGGTCGATCTCACACCTGCGCCCTGAATTCCCTCCCGGTCGAATCCGACGATCCCGTCCTCCGGAACTGGCATGACGGGTGCTGTGAACAGCGTCACCACCAGACGTGTTGAAATCCCTTGAGAGAAAGCAGGTCGGGGGCATTCTTGTCCTCCATTGTCTCGCCAATGACGGCAAGACGCACTATGTCGAGGCCGAGAATCAGGAATTCCGGGTCTGGAAGCTGACAAAGGACGAATTGATCGCGGAAGAGTATTTCAAAAGATTCTGCTTCTGGTCCTGGTTCATCGAGGCGATTCCCAGCCATCTCTTTCTCCGCATGGCCACCTACTTCATGCGGATATAAGGTCAGAGGAATTTGGTGTTTGCGTTCGGGCAATCCTGCGATTGATTCCGCCCGTCGAAGATTTAACCGCATGAACTATTCCGGAATCCCCCTCCTGTTCACCCTCCTCGCCTTTTCGATCGGAAGCCTCTCCTGCGATCGCCACTCATGGGACGAGACCAAGACTCTGGTCCATACCTCCTCTCACGACGAGGACCACGGTGACGGCGACCAAGGCAAGGAAGGCAAACATGGAAAAGAAGAGCACGCGAACGACGAGGCGAAGACTGCGGGCGGGGAGAAGAAGGAAGACCACTGACTTCCCGTCCTTCCCAGTTTCACGTCTCATCGAATGAAAAAAATCGAAGCGATCATCAAGCCCTTCATGCTTGACGATGTGCGGGAGATTCTCGGCGAAATTGGATTGGAGGGAATGACGGTGGCCGACGCCCGGGGATTTGGTCGGCAGCGTGGCCACACCGAGGTGTATCGCGGTTCCGAATACCAGGCTGATTTTCTTCCCAAGCAAAAGATCGAGATTCTAGTCCGGGACGAGGATGTGGAACGCGCCATCGCGGCGATCATTGAGGGGGCCAAAACGGGCAAGATCGGCGATGGCAAGGTCTTCGTATCCCCGGTCGAAGAAATCGTGAGAATTCGGACCGGTGAGAAGGGCCTTGAGGCCATATGACCCATCTTGAGGCCATCATCGTCGGGATCGTACAGGGACTGACCGAGTTCCTCCCGGTTTCTTCATCGGGTCATCTCGTCCTCTCGCAGGAACTGCTCGGCATCGACGATCCTGGTGTCACCTTCGAAGTGCTGGCGCATGTCGGCACCCTCCTTAGCGTCCTCATCTATTTTCGTCTGCGCCTCTTCGAAATGACGCGCTCCCTTTTCGACGCCACGATGAAGGCGGACCGGAAACTCATTCTCCTTCTGATCGTCGGCACCATCCCTGCTGCCGTCCTCGGCATTGCGTTCAAGGACCTCTTCGAAAAGGCCTACGAGAATCCCGTTCTCGTCTCCGGACTGCTCCTCGTTACGGGAGCAATTCTCTTTCTTCCGCGACTTATCGGAGACCTTGGAGACCGCGAAATCGACTTCAAGTCGGCCCTCGGCACGGGATTCGGCCAAGCTCTCGCCATTCTCCCCGGGATTTCCCGCTCAGGGAGCACCATCGTCACCGCCATGCTCTTTCGCGTGAAACCCGCCGTGGCTGCCGAGTTCTCCTTCCTTCTCTCCATCCCCGCCATCGGTGGCGCGGCGGTTTTTCAAGTCAAGGACTGGCTCGACGACAAGAAGACCGGCTCGATCCCGGCGAACATGGACTACTGGCCTTATTTTTCCGGGGCCCTCGCCGCTTTCGTCTTCGGGCTCCTCGCCATTTACACGGTTCTCGCGGCAGTCCGGCGCGGGAAATTCGAGCATTTTGCCTACTATTGTTTCCTTGCTGGAGTCTCCGGGCTCATCTACTTTGGGTTATTGCGGTCGTAAATCTACCTTCCCGTCTTTTGATCCGCCAGACCGCCATCGCCAGTTTCCTCGCCCTCACGTTTCTGAACGTCACCTTCGGGGCCGATGCCCGAATCCGACTCGCCGATGGATTTGATTTTCCGGTGGGCCCCCCTGACAGGAAGGGATATTACAAGGCACGGGGATTCTGGCCGAATGGACACCTTGGCGAAGACTGGAACGGAGTGGGTGGCGGCAACACCGACCTCGGTGATCCTGTCTACTCCATGGGTGACGGCATCGTTATTCTTTCGAAGGACATTCGCGTCGGCTGGGGCAACTGTGTCATCATCCGCCATGCCTACCGGGAAAGGAATGGCTCCGTGAAGACCGTCGATTCCCTCTACGGCCACCTCAACACGCGCTATGTCACTCTCAACCAACGCGTGAAACGAGGCCAGAAAATCGGGACGATCGGCACGAACCGCGGCATGTACCTCGCTCACCTCCACTTTGAAGTCCGTAAGAACCTCCACATCGGCATGAACCGGTCCTCCTTCGCCAAGACGTTCGCCAATTACCACGATCCTACGAAATTCATCGAAGCCAAACGCAGATGCGAGACCTCCAGCCGACTTTACACCGTTCCCACCGACAACTTTGCTCCCTACGGAAAGAAGCTAACAACTTCACAAATCGCGGCTTCGAAGAGCTCGACCTCGATTCCCATCGACAATTCCCGGCAGGACGAGATTCGGCGGCTGGTCACAAGGGCGCGATCCAGCGACTGGAAACCATCCGATGACTCCGGGAATGTGCGTGTCGTTTCCCGCACTACCTCTCCCACGGCTTCCCTCGACCCCAAACTCCAGCGCATTGTCGAAGAAGCACAGAGGAAAAAGGAAGCGATGGAGAAACGGGAGCGTGAAATCGCGGCGATGTCGCGAAGCTCCTCTTCTTCGATCCAGGCGACGAGTCCTTCACCTTCGACTACTCAGGCCTCCGGCCAGACAGCCGGTCCCGCGGAAGAAAGAACACCCTTCTGGAAACGCTTCCGTTCGAAGTACGCGGAGAGCGCATCCAGTTCGAGTTCCCCTTCGCGCACCCGTCGCCGATTGTTTCGGAAGTGACGCGTTCCTAGTAAAGTGGATAAGGCAGCACCGAGTCGCCAAGACGAACGGTCATCCCGGGTCTCAACGTCTTGGTGATCATGCTCCCGATCGAACTGTTTTCGTCAACCTCCTCGATCTTCAGGTCGCCGATAATGTAGTGTCCACGACGAACGGCCAGAGTAATCCCTTCGCTCAGGTTTTGACCGGAACCGGCGTTGATACGCACGACATTCCAATCGGAATCCGATTCCACCACCTCACCGATCTCGGGCAGATCACGAATCTTCCGCTGCTCGTCGGTCAACTCTGACTCGGGAACTTCCGCTCCCTGCCGGATCACTTCCGTCTCTTCCGTCTTCATCGCGAGTTCAGACTCCTTCCTCGTCAGCTCGGACTGCAGGAACTCCATATTGGAAACGGCCTGCTGCCGGTCGTTCTGCAAATTCGTCATCTCCGCACGAAGACGCTTGTTCTCCTCAAGGGCCAGTTCCTCATAATCCGGATCCCCCTGCACTTCCTCCAACGCCCCACGGAGGCGACCGTTCTCTTCAAGGGCTCGGCTCAACTCCGAGTGATTGCGCAGCGAGATAAACAGCGCGACAAGGAGCAAAAGCACCGTCACGCTCATCAGGGATTTCGTCATCATGTTCATGGCAAAACTCTTCCGTCTAAATTCAAGGGAGACCGCCCGCACGGATTCCATGATAACGGACTCATGCCCAGGTTGCAACGTTCGATCGCTCCCCGGGAATGCCGGATTGACCCGGTTTGAGCCGGATGGTAGCGTCGCGGCTCGCCCGCGGCGGGCGATACCAGACAAAGATGAGCAATAGCAGCGTCGCGGACAAAAAAACCGGCCAAAGGAACTACAAGGACACTCTGCAACTCCCGCAGACGACGTTTCCAATGCGCGGCGACCTTGTGAAAAACGAACCCGGCCGGCTCGAAGCCTGGGAAAAATC
>JBCDLR010000276.1:0-5577 GCA_038745205.1 Verrucomicrobiota bacterium | reverse complement strand
CGAGCTCTTTGGCGGCGATGGACGGCAGACGATCTTCAATCGGGCCCAGGGAGGAAGTGTCCTCGTCGAGGAGATCAATCTCCTTCCCGTCCGCCTCCAGTCGCAATTGGACAGTTTCCTTGAGGACATCAATTCCCGCCGGCTGGCGGGCTCCCTTCCGCCCAATCTCGACTTCCGCTTCATTGCAACGTCCACGGACTCACTGGAGCAATGGGTGAAGGACAACAAGTTCCGGGAAGACCTCTTCTACCGCATTTCGGTGATTCCGATTCCCATCCCGCCACTTCGCCAGCGCAAGGAAGACATACCGCTCCTGGGAGACCACTTCCTTGAAAACTATGCGAAGTTGACCAACTCCAAGAAAAAGGAAATCGACAAGTACGCAGCACGCCTGCTTGAAAGCTATTCATGGCCGGGGAACGTGGGGGAGCTGCAGAACGCCATCGAGCGGGCTTGTGCCTTCGCCGACGGCGCACGTATCCGCCCGGTGGACCTGCCGCCGAAGATCACGCAGAAAATCGAGATCAGCGACGAGGACGTCGAGGGCGTGAAGCACCAGTTGCCGATCGGAAGCAAACTCTCCGACTTCATCAAGAAGCAGGAGAAGATGTTCATTCGCGAGACTCTCAAGTTCAATCAGGGCTCCCGTGAGAAAACGGCGAGCATGCTGGGAGTCAGTATCGCCACTCTCTATCGCAAGATGGGCTTGAAACTCGAGCGGGACAAGATGCTGAACTCCTGATCGACTACAGCTCGATCCAGCAGACTTCGTAAGGGTCGAGATGAACCGTCGGTTCGCTCATGAGCCTGTCGGAAATAACGAAACGGCCCCCGGAATTGGCTCCCGATTCGATCTCGATGGAATCAGCAGAGACGTTGATGAGCGCGAGGATCGTCTGCGTTTTGTCGCGGGAAACCCGTCTCACGGAGACGACGCGGGGGTCGATTTCGAGGAGTTCATGGTCTGCGTTGGGATGAAACGCGGGCTGCCGCTGCCGGATGCGAAGCAGGTCGAGCATCCCCTTTAGAACCTGGCTGCGAATGCTGCTGGTATCGCTCAAGTCCGCTTCCAGCCTGGCGGCGTCGAGCTTCTCCCGGTTGATTCGCCGGGGAATGCCGGAACGGTCCCGGCCGCGATAGTCATTCCGCGAGCCGAGGAGGCTGTGGATATAGATACCTGGAATGCCCGGCAGGACAAAAGTGATCGCCTGCGCCGCAAGGAACCGCCTGACCTGGATCTCTACGGGCACCTTGTGGTCGTTCGGATTGTTGATCGCATCGAAGAAAGTGACGTTGAGTTCGTAAGGGGACTTCGTTCCGTCGGGATTGCTTCTCATCGCGACGGAACCGCCGTGCTCTTTCGCCAAGTTCGTGAGGATCTCCCGCTCCGATTCGTCGAGAATACCCTCCGTCGGGCGCATGCCGATCCCGTCATGGGTCGCGGAGATGTTGAGGTAGGTGCAGGTGTCGCTGACCTGTTCGAGGGTGGAGGCCCATTTCGTGAGCGCCGTCGCGTCCCCCTTCGTCAACGAGAAGATGATGAGCGGCGCCAGCGTGAAATTATAGATGATGTTCGCCTCGTCACTCCCGTTGCCAAAGTAACTCAGGTTTTCCTGGTGCGGGACATTGGTTTCCGAAAGAACGAGCACGTGAGGGCAGGCGGCATCGAACACGGCCCGCACGAGCCGGATGAATCCATGTGTCTGCGGAAGATGCACACAGTTCGTCCCCGATTTCTTCCACATGTAGGGAATCGCGTCCAAGCGCACCATCGACGCACCGCGACCGGCATAGTCGAGGAGCACATCAAGAATCTCCAGCAACACCGCGGGATTCGCATAGTTCAAATCCACCTGGTCCCGGCTGAACGTCGTCCACAACTTGACGGGGCCGTTCTTGCCGACGAATTCGTGGAAGAGGGGACTCGTTCGAGGGCGTGTGACCTTGGAGGCATCGAAATCCGGATCCTCCTCAATGGCAAAGTCGCGGAAACGTTCTTCTTCGTTCAAGTGACCCTCGACGTAGGGACTCTCCTGCGAAACATGATTCACCACTGCATCGAAAACGAGACGGTAGGATTCGGATAGTTCCTCCACGTGCTTCCACTCGCCAAGATCAGGATCGACCTTGCGAAAATCGACAACGGAAAAACCGTCATCGGAAGTGTAGGGATAAAAGGGAAGAATGTGTACCATGGTCAGGCACGGCCCCGGGTACTTGACGAGGAAATGCTGCAGGAGTTCCAGAGAGGCCACGTGGCGGGACCGAATGGAGTCCCCGTAGGTGATGAGGAAGATGTCCCGCTCGTTCCACCCAAACTCCCGCTTCTCCACGCGTGGAATCCAGGACGCGATCAATTCTTCCACATCACGCAGGACCTCGTCCGCGGAGGTATTGCCGTAGAGGAGGGTCAGTTCACCAAGAATGCGTTCGCGGACAGCGGGGTTCATCAGGAGAGCAAAGAAAGCAGAATCGAGGCCGCTTTTGCCACTCGATCAAGGCGAATATCCTGACAGATCAACCCCGGCTCTTTTGAATATCCTCCAGCTGCTTGAGGAAATCCTCTACGGCGTCACTCTCCTCCAAGCGAAGGGACTCCTTGAGAAGACGAATCGCCTCAGAATAGTGGTCCCGGCCCTTTCGGACGAGGATCTGGGCTTTCGCAACGCGGGCTTTCGCTCCGACCGCTTCGACTTCAATCGCCTCATCAAGCATGGCGATCGCGCGGTTTCGAAAATCGGTCGAAGCCGCCTCGGTCTCCGCCAAATCGGCCTGCTTGTCGAGATAAGTGGCGAGCGAGATCCTCGACTCGCCATCGAGCGGGTCATCGTCGATCAGGAGTTCATAAATGGACGCTGCCGCCTCATCGTCTCCCTGCTGGTCGGCAATCTTCGCCTCGAGCCGGAGAATCCGCTTTTTATTGTCGGACGTCAGATCCTCCGGCGCGCTTGCCTTGATTCCGTCGAGAAGTTGCTGCGCCTCACCCAGTCCTTCACGCCGGAGCAAGTAGTCGGCAGCCCGAATCGGCCCGTCCAGGTTTTGGCCCGGATTGCGACTGTAGGCACGGACGTGCACGTCGGCCGCGAGGCCAAGAAGGTTGGCGTTCACGTAAAGGTCTCCTAACATGGGGAGAAAATCCTCGTCGAGAAGCTTGATTGCGTCCAAAACCTCGAGGTTCTTCGCCGCGTTGAGCCAGTCCTTTTTCTCCGCGAAGGCGCTGGCTTGCTGGAGCCGTAGTTCCTTCTGCTTCGGGTCCTTGGCCAGCATTGTACCGGTCATGGCGATGACAGCGTCATAGTTGCCCTGTCCGGCGAGGGCACCAATGAGCCCCTTCTTCCAGGCATTCTCCCGGGGATCGAGGGTGACCGCGGAACGAAAGGCGCTCTCGGCGGCGATGAAATCCTTTGTTTCGAAGTAAGCCGTCCCAAGGAGGCCAAAGAACTGGCCATTGTTCAAGCCCAACTTGATCGCCTCGGTCAAGTGCTTGATCGCGGGGTCGAAGAGCTGCTCCTGCACGAAGATCACGCCCAGGTTTTGATGAGCGCTCATGTAGTCCGGAAATTTCCCGATCGCGTTCTTGAAGTTTTTCGCCGCCTCCACCTTGTTGCCGGCCTTGACCTCCAGATAGCCGAGGAGAAAATCGAAACGGGCACTCGCTTCGGGATCTGTCAGGATTTCGCGGATGAACCCGGCGGCTTTTTCAGGTTCAGTTTCGAGGAGGGGAATGATCTTCCGGTGGTATTCCTCGTACGCTTCGTTCATCGCCGGTTCGACACCCGGGTTGATGCCAAGGCTGCCGATGAGCTCCTTTTGGAAGACCGGATCGTCCCAGAGCGATGTGGACTTCTGTCCGCGCTGCGCATACGCAGGGTCAACGGCGGCACAGACAACGGAAAATCCAACGAGTGCGAGCAAGAGAACGGAGCGATTCATGGACGGCGCGATCTTGCAGGAACGGAGGGGCGGAATCCAGTGAAAATCAGCCGAATTTGATGGGGACGCGAACCTTGAACGGGGCGGGGACACCGCCGCGAAGACCGGGTTCATACTTCCACTGACGGACCGCGGAGAGTGCAGGCTGGTTAAAGCCCCGGTCGGTCGATTCGACCACCTGCGGATTTCGGACCCGACCATTGGCATCAATTGTCATTTCTATCTTCACGAGGCCGGTGACACCTTTCTTGTGCAGTTCCGGAGGATAGCGGGGAGGGGATTGCGAAACAGGACGAGGCGGTTGTTCGGCACCGCCTCCCGAGAGAAGGTTGCCGGCCTTGGAGGAAATGGCATCACGCAGGGCGTTACCAACGGCCGCGCCACTTCCTGTTCCGTCGCCGGCGGAAAGAAGGCTCGTCAGGTCCGCGAGGGAAACCGGCTCGTCATTCTGCTCGATCTCTGGCTCTGGCTCCGGTTCTGGTTCGTCTTCGGGCGGTTTCTCTTCCTCGATCTCGACCTCCTGCGGAGCATCGATCACCGCCGCCTGGGTGGCCTTGGCCTCATCATCCCCTTTACTCGCCATTTGCTGAAGCAGTGGGAGGGCAAGAAAGACTGTTACTGTGAAGGCGACGCCGAACCCATTCGACATCATCCAACCGAAAGCTACGGCCAGGACCGAGACAAACTTCGACTTTTTTCCCTTCTTCGGCATGCGCCGATATTCTATGTTTTTCCGGAAAACTTCCCTCTTTCCGATTGTGACAAAACCGTCACAATGGCGCTCAGCGCTCGATATCCGCCGTCACCGCCCTCGCGCCCGATTGGTAGGCGGCATCGATGACCTGT
This sequence comes from Verrucomicrobiota bacterium, assembly GCA_038745205.1. Taxonomy (GTDB): domain Bacteria; phylum Verrucomicrobiota; class Verrucomicrobiia; order Verrucomicrobiales; family DEV007; genus JBCCWV01. The sequence continues at coordinate 798 of JBCDLR010000276.1, read as the reverse complement.
ACATAGTGAATCGCCCGCGTTTTTCCCTGAGTGCGAACGATTACCGGAGCCTCCTCATCCTTCGCCACGGCGGCGCTGACGAGGGAACGAACTTTCGCGAGGGGAATGGTCTGCCCCTCATGCTCGATCTGGCCGGTATTGGTGACGGTCAAAATGACGGTATTGCTTTCCTCATTGCTGGCGCTCGCGGCCGCTGCCTGCGCTTTCTCCACGCTGAATCCCGTCTCGTCGATGAACTTCGTCGTCACGATGAAGAAGATCAGAAGAATGAAGACGCAGTCGATAAGAGGGGAGATGTCGATTTTCTCCTCCTCGAGTTCTTCAGTTTGTCGAAACCTGGGCATTTTGTCAGGATTCCGATTCGGTGGCGTAGGTTACCTTGCGAGCGCCGGCAAGGACCGCTTCGCCCTGCGCTCGCACGAGAAGGTCCGCCGGGGTGTTGGCATCGAACTGGAGGATAACGTCGATGTAGTCTTTCTTTTGCAGCTTCCGGCGCACGAGCGGCTGGATCCCTCCCAACCCGATGGCGTCCTTGCCATGGACGATCGTGCCTTCGGGTGTTACCGCGAGGATGATGCTGTAAGGATCCAGTTTGTTGATGGTCGCGGTCTTCACCTTCGAAAGTCCCTCGACGTCCGGCTTTTCATTGAAGACGGCGGTGACAATGAAGAAAATGAGGAGAATGAAGACACAGTCGATGAGTGGGGAGATATCGATGTCCTCCTCGTCTTCTTCGAATCCGGCTTGTGAGCGAAAGTCCGCCATCAGACACTGACCTCCTGGTGCATGAAGAATCTT
>JBCDLR010000275.1:0-5582 GCA_038745205.1 Verrucomicrobiota bacterium | reverse complement strand
GGCAAGAAAAACGACGGAAACTTCTTTAATACCCGCGCCAAATTCAGCCCCCCTTTTATAGCGACGGTCGTGGCGAAAACCGATTCCACCAACATCCGCGTCAAGTATGCAAAAGGCCAAGTGATCCTCAACTGGGAAGTCAAGCAAGACGAACTCCGCGTTCGGCATCCGGAAACCGGAGGACAGAACGGGATCAAGAACGAGGGACGAATCCCGACAGACGAATGGGTGGAAGTAAAATGGGAGATTCTAGAAAACAGCACGACTGTCAGCGTCAATGGCGACACAAAGTTCGAGGCCGACGGCGACTTTTCCAGATTGAACTCGCAAGTCGGAGTAGGTCCGGCCTTCGGAAGTACCGTGACACTGCAGAGCCTGACGATTGAGAAACTCTAGGAAAGCCGGATTCCTCTGAAAGACTTCACGCGATCACCTCGCGCACCACATGCCCGTGCACGTCGGTAAGCCGGACATTCCTTCCCGCATAGCGGTAAGTCAGGTCTTCGTGATCGATTCCCAACAAATGCAAGACGGTAGCCCAAAGGTCGAAGATCGTGCGCTTGTTCTCCGTGACGTGGTAGCCGTATTCATCAGTCGCGCCGTGAATCGTCCCCCCCTTGGTTCCCCCTCCCGCCATCCAAAGGCTAAAACCGTGAGGATCATGGTCGCGACCGTTGCTTCCCTGGGAAAATGGCGTCCGGCCAAATTCGCCCGTAAACACGACAAGGGTTTCGTCAAGGAGACCACGCGATTTCAAATCCGTGAGGAGTGCCCCGATCGGTTGGTCCACTTGATTGGCCATCGCCTGGTGACCTTTCTCCAACGAGTTGTGCTGGTCCCATGGGTTCGCGGCACCACCCGCTCCGATTCCGTAGCTGAGGCAGGAAAGTTCAACAAACCGCACGCCTCGCTCGACCAGTCGTCGTGCGAGCAAAGCCTGTCGCGCATACGCCGCTTTCTCCGCGTCGGGATCGTCAAGGCCGTATAGCTTCCTCGTCGCTTCCGACTCGCCGGAAATATCGCATACCTCGGGCACAGCGGATTGCATGCGGTAAGCGGTCTCGTAGTTTTGAATGGCAGCTTCGACAGCAGGATCTCCACCGATGGCCGCGTTGAAATCCCGGTCGATACCACGCACAAAATCAATACGGCGGCGCTGGTCCGATGCCAATCCCGCAGGTTTGACGTTTGGAATGGCCGGGATGGAATCCGCCTTGAGAATCGACGCCTGATGCTGGGCAGGAAGAAACCCACTGCTGAAGAGTGGAACCCCTCCGTGCGGTGCCACGGCCTTGCCGCTTTGGAGAACGATGTAGGATGGAAGGTTCTCATTCGCTGACCCGAGCCCGTAGCTCGTCCACGCCCCCGCTGACGGGAATCCAAGGAACGGGAACCCGGTGTGCATCATGAAATTCCCCTGCGCGTGTTCGTTAACGGTCGTGGTCATCGAACGAATGACCGCGAGATCGTCCGCGTGCGCGCCGATCGACGGGAACATGTCACTCACGGGCAGGCCACTTTCGCCGTATCGCTTGAACTCGAATGGCGACGGCATGATCTTGCCGTTGTTGTTGAACTGGGTCCGCTCCACTTTCATCGGCATATCCTCGCCGGCCTCCCTGGCCAGTCGTGGCTTCGGATCAAACGAGTCCACCTGCGAAACACCCCCCGACATGTAACAAAAAATGACATTCTTTGCCCTGGGGACGTGATGGGGAGCCGCCCCTGAATTTGCCCGGAGCAGCCCCGACAAAGCAAGCATCCCGAATCCGCTCGAGGAGCGGCGCAGCATTTCGCGGCGGGAAAAGAGTTTGTTCTGGCTAACGGACATAGATGAATTCCTTGGTGTTGACGAGGGCATGAGCGAGTTCGAACCACTCATGCGATTCTTCCTTCGTGGCCAAAAGGGCGTCACGCCGTAACTCACGCACTTCAATTCTGGATTCCACTTTCGTCTGACTCTGTGCGATCTCATTGTCAGTCAGTACCAGTTCGGCGGGGGATTCACCCTCTTTTGCACGGAGTGTCGCCACAAAGTCGGCAATCATTTGGTTCTCAACCGAATCGGGCTCACGCCCCAGGGCCAACAGCCAAAGCCGGCGCGCCCGGGCCACGTCGTCGCCGGGCGGTTCGTCCTTCTCCGCTCTCTCCGCAAGCTTCTTGGAGGCGTTGATTACGAAGGGGTCATTCAAGAGCATCAAGGACTGGGCTGGCACGTTCGTGCTGTCCCTCCGACCCTTGGTCGAAAACGGCGTCGGCGCATCAAACGCACTGAGGAACGGATCGAGGTTGTTGCGTTTGATTCGCATGTACACCGACCGGCGCGGCGTGCCTCCGAGAATGGGAGGCCCGTACATTTCCTGATCAAGTTGCCCTGAAACAGCCAGCAACGTGTCGCGAATAGCTTCCGCTTCGAGTCTTCTCACCGAGAAATGGGAAAGGAGCCGGTTGCCGGGATCCAGCGACTTCGCCAACTCCGACGGAAGACTGTCCCGTTGCCAGGCGTCGCTCAAAACAAGGAAGCGAATGAGACTCTTCAACGACCACTCATCCCCGGAAGAGAAACGCATCGCAAGATAGTCGAGCAGTTCCGGATGCGAGGGCTTTTCCCCCAACCGGCCGAAGTTGTCCACGGTCGGAACAATCCCCTGACCGAAGAGGTGATGCCAGATTCGATTGACGATCACACGTCGTGTGAAAGGATTGTCAGCACGCAGAACGTCCTCCGCCAATTCCAGCCGTCCGCTTCGTGCGCTTTTGTAGGGCTCGGGGTCAACGGCCTCCAAAAAACGGCGCGAGACCAGGTGCGCAGGCTGCTTGTGATTCCCCCGATCGTAGAGCGGATGATCTGATCCACTCCACTCAGCGAGTCCGGGAACTCGCGTCGGGACCGGCAACGAGGCCTCAAGTGCACGATACTTCTCAATGATGGGCGCAGCCGCGGGGAGATCCTTGAGATCATTCGACAAAATCCCTTCACCGAGCAATCGCTGCAGAAACTCAGCTTGCGCATCGGTCGCTTCCCCTTCCTTCCATGCATTGACCGAGCGTTCAACAGCCATCCGAAACGCCACCACGCGCCGATTCTCCCCGCCCGGAGTCCGCGCAAAGGAATCCAAGACAGGCTCAAAGTGCAATCGCTCCACTTTCGGCGCCGGAGTTCCCTTGGGAGCTAGCCTCGCCTCACGAATCCCGAACCATGACCGGTCCGAATCCCGAAATTCCACCGCACCGTCCCTTGCCGTCGTCAATTCGATATGAATGGAATCCCCCTTCCAATAAGTGAGATCAAACTTCTGCCAACGCCACCCGGCTCCGCCCTTCCCGCCGTCCTTTAACTCGGCAATCTTGTAGACCGTGCCCTTTCGAGGATAATTCTGAACCACGTATCGCACGACCGCGTTGCCGCCACCGTTGACGAGCAACCAAAGATCATATTCGTCTTCAAGATCAAAATCTCCCGAAGTCAGCCGCGCGGGATCCTTTGTCGAGATGAAATGCGAATACACTCCGGAGGGGAACACCCCCGAGAGCGCTTTTCCTTCTTCCACCGCAACGGCAAACTCACCCGCTCCCGCAGACCCAGCGTCCAACCCGACTCCTTCCCGAAACCACTTCGCTTGCTCCTCCGGATCCCGTAGATCCCATTCCATCACAGACTCCGTCTTCTCAGCCGGGGGTCCGAGTGATTTCTGCTTTTCGAGAGAGTACCACAACCACTCCAAGGAATTCTTGTCGAGCTTTCCGCCCGGCACTGCGGGCAACGCGGACAGGGGTTCAGAAATACGGTCCAGCGAGGCAAGCCAATCTTCCGCGAGCATCTTCCGTATCCCGGGCTTCAACTCCTCCATCTCGTATCTCGTTGATCGGGCAATCCCCTCCAGATCAATCACAACCCGACTTGGACGCGTTGAGGAAAAGATCCCATAAAGGGCATAATAGTCGTCGTGACTGATGGCATCGAACTTATGATCGTGGCATCTCGCGCAGGAAACCGTCAAACCAAGAAACGCTTTCGAGAATACATTGATCTTGTCGTCGTTGAAGCGCACTCGCTCTTCGAGAGCATCCGTCGGGGTGAATCCGTGCTGCACCATCCGCCAATGCGCCGTCCCAATGAGGGATTCGTTCACTCCCAGCTCACGGTTCGTGCGTGGATCCTCCAGCAGATCCCCCGCAATATGTTCGCGAACTAGTTGATCAAAAGGAATGTCCTCATTGAGCGCACGGATGAGATAGTCCCGGTATAAGTGGGCGTTTCCGATATCGGGGTCACCTTCCGAACCGTGGGATTCCGCATACCGTATCCAATCCATCCAATGCCGCGCCCACTTCTCACCAAACTGGGGTTGCTTCATCAAACCATCCACTAGCCACTTCGTGGCAGCATCCCGACCTTTCGACCGAAACGCCCGGATCGCGACATCCATCTGCTCAGGAGCAAGAGGAAGCCCGGTGAGCGCATAGGAAAGCCGCCGAATCAGAACACGAGGCTCCGCCGGAGGCGCGGGATCCAAACCGGATTCAGACAATCTCGCATCCAAAAATCGATCTACAGGATGATCCGAACTCCGAACCTCGGGCAACTCCGGCTCGACAATTGGCTGAAAGCTCCACCATTGCTTCCGGCGCTCCAGGATGGCCGGCCAAGCGTTGTCGTTGGCGACTTCTTCATCCGACGGCGGGCTATCTCTAGGGTCGACGGCACCGGACGCAATCCAGGCTTCAAAGTCGGCAAGGATGTCTTCCTCCAACCTCGCACCCGCTTTCGGCATCTTCAGGTCTTCCAGTTCATGTCGCATGACCTGGAGCAACAGACTGTCATCCGGCTTGCCGGGCACGATGGCGGGACCGCTGTCTCCTCCTTCAAGAAGCCCCTCTCGATGGTCCAGCGCGAGGCCTCCCTTCAACTTGCCGCCCGTGCGATGACATTCATAGCACTCCTGTGCGAGGATTGGCCGGATACGCGATTCAAAGAACTCGATCGCTTCCGGACTCGTCGACGCCTTCCCCGTCCCGGCAGACAAGAAACTCCAAAAAGCGACCAAACTGGTAATCCATTTCAATTTTTGACGGTCTCCTTCTTAGTCTTGCTCTTCTTCTGCTTCTCCTCCTTCGCTTTCGCCTTCTCTGCCTTTGCTTTCACGGCGGCGGCTTTTCTTTCGGCGTCTTTCTTTAAATACGGCGCTCGCTTCTCGTTCTGCAGCGGATCAGCTCTATCCGTGACCTCCATATGCTTCTTGAGCGCAGCATCCAAGATCTCATAGGCCTCCTTCCATCCCTCCTTGACGCCACCATCCAGCAAGTTGTTCTCTTCCTTCAGGTCCTTCTTCACGTTGTAAAAACGCCCGTCATCGTAGAGTTTGAATTTCGCCGTTCGAACATGCTCGGATGCCTTCTCCCGAATCCCGGTTCTCTCATACCAGCAATAGATATGATCTCGGGGGACATAACTGTCATCGCCCCTGAATAGCGGCACATGACTTTTCCCGTCGACGTTCAGCTTCGATGGAATTGAACCTCCGCCCGCCTCGACGATCGTCGGCAAAACATCACTGAAATCGACGAGTTCCTCCCGGACT
>JBCDLR010000274.1:0-5596 GCA_038745205.1 Verrucomicrobiota bacterium | reverse complement strand
GGATGCCCTGGATCGCCTCCTCGGTCAGTTCCGACCCCTGTCGCCTCCACCGTTCCGCGAGGCGTCCAATCCGGAAAATGGTGTCGGCGATTTCCTCGAGTTCGGCGGTGATGCGGAGCATGGCGGAAATGGAGACGGCGTGGGTCGTGTTCAATTCGGCGGTGGAGCAACGAATGAGGTATTCCGAGATGTCATTCGTCATTTCGTCGGCGGTTTCCTCCATTTCCTCCAATTCGGAGAGCGAGACTTCGTAATCGTCGTCGTCCTTCATCGCCGGGAGCAGGCGGGTGACGGTGTCGAGCATTTTTCCGGTCAGTTCGGAAAGCTCGCGGGTCGCATTCTGGGCCTCGGGCAGATTGAGTTCCCCGAGTTCAGTAATTCCTCCGGTCATGAACTTGAGGCGATGAATGCCGAGGTCCGTGACCGGCTCGGAGCGATCTCGAATCCAAAACCTCGTGAGAGCGGCGATCTGCGGCGCAAACCAGGCGAGGAGGAGGATGTTGGCCAGGTTGAAGAGCGTGTGGAAAATGGCGAGCGCAAAGCCGAGTTGCATGGTTTGAGCATCGCCGGTGCCCCCCGTCGACGGTTGCAGGAAATCGGGCAATTGCCGGGCCAGCCATTGGGCGAAGTCAGTGAACGGGTAGAAAACGGTCAACATCCAGAGGACGCCGATGACGTTGAAGAGGAGGTGGGCCCGCGCCGCGCGTTTGGCGTTGGCCGTCGTTCCGATGGAGGCGATGAAGGCGGTGATGGTTGTCCCGATGTTCTCACCGAGGATGATGGCGCACGACTCCGGGAAATCGATCCAGCCATTGATCGTCAGGGTGATCGTGATGGCCATGGCCACCGATGATGATTGCACGATGAGGGTGATGAGGACGCCAATTCCGAGGAAGAGAAAAATGGAGGTATAGCCCTGGCCACTGTATTGCTTCGTGAAATCGAGGAGTTCCTGAGCGGCTTCCTTGTCGGCGGGTTGTTCGCTTTGAAGCAACTCGTAGAGATTGGGAACGGCGTCCTTGAGCAGGGCGAGACCGAAGAGGACGAGGCCGAAACCGATCGTGGCTTCAGCATAGGTCTTGATCCGCTGTCGCGCGAAGAAGAAGACGGGGATGGAAAAGCCGATGACGGAGAGCGCGAGTTTACCGAGTTCGACATCGACGTAGGCGACCATCCAGGCCGTGAAGGTGGTGCCGAGATTTGCTCCCATGATGACGCCGATGGAATCGATCAGTGAAAGGAGGCCCGCGTTGACGAATCCGACGACGATGACAGTGGTTGCCGAGGACGTCTGCAGCAGGAGTGTCGTCGTGAAACCCGTGAAAATGCCGGTGCCACGGTTCTGCGTCATCGTCGAGAGGATGCGCCGCATGCGCCCGCCAGCGGCCTTCTGGACGCCTTCGCTCATGACCTTCAGGCCAAAAAGGAAGACTCCAAAGCTCCCGACGATTTGGAAGAATTCCAGCATGAAAGGTTGAGTCAACGGCAGTCTAGGAAGCCCGATGGGTCCCGTCGATAGGAAAATCGGCGGGTGGAGCCTTGGAAGCGCGCCTCGACATTTGATCTTGCGGCGGGTCGATACGAGTTTGTTCCCGTGATTGATCGAGTCAGATTGGAAGTCCGCGAAGGTACCGGTTATCCCGGGGAGAGTGGTGTTTGGTTTGCGAATTCTGATTTGGATCCTTCATGAGTGGAGAGGGGAAAAAGGTCGTTGATTGGCGGGGAGAATGGCTGCCGTTTGCGCCGGCCGGCGGGGCAGCCGTGCTCTTGGTCGTTTTTGTTCTCGCAGGCGCCTTCCAGTGGGCATCCGCCTGGTGGCGAACGCAATTGGGGGGGCTTGCTGCCGGAAGTGGGCAAGTTGATTTCGTGGTCGGTCAGGCCCTCTTCGTCTTTTTGACGGTTGCGGTCGTCGGTGCCGGCGCCGTGCGGTGCGGCCGTGCCCGGGAGGCGGTGCTGGTTCTCGTCGGTGGAATCCTTTGCGCGATCGCCTTGGCTACGGCCTTGCCGACGCTTGGAGTCTTTGTCGAACCACTGTCGGCGACCATTGGAGTCCTTCTCGCCGCGTTGCCGATACTTGCTGTCTTTCGCCGTCCACTAGGGGACAGGCAGCGCAAGGTCGAGGCCATCTTTGACCGGCGGGCCTCCGACCACATGGTGAAGGTTTGGCGGGAACGGACCGAACTCCTGCCTTGGACGGCGCAACGAAAGGAGATGGCGCTCGTCGATTTCCGCGTGCTCAATCGAAAGTCCTTCGAAAAGGAGGTCGCGGAAAAGGAGCTTTTTGCCCTCATGCGGTTTCTTCGACGGCAGCTTGAGGCGATCTTGCTGGGTGAGGGAGGATTTGTCAGTGAGCGAAGTGTTGACGGCTTTTCGATCGTTTATGGATTTGAGCCTCGGGAAGGAGCCATTGGCGCGGCGGTGAAGGCGGCCGACGAATGGAGGAGCAAGGAACAACGAATCCGGCAGGAGTGTGAGAACCGGTGGGGGGTGGTCCCGCAATGCGGGCTGGGCTTGGCCTTTGGTGAGGGGTTGTCCGCCGTGGAGGGGGACGATATCCGGGTTGTGAGCGAACTCGATGAAGTGGCGGCTCGTTTTTCCAAATTGAACCTGCGCTTCGAGTCGAAAGTGCTCCTCGATCCGGCGGCCCGGAAAGCGGCCGGTGATCTGATCGCGGTGAGATCCCTCGATTTCGAGGGGCGCGCGGGGAGGTGGATTACGAGGGAGGTTTTCGAGCTCGTGGGAATGACCTCTGAATTGGGGGAAGAGGAGGGAAAGGCGTTGGAAGCGTTTGCGGAGGGGATGGAAAGGCTTCGCGAGGGGAATCGTGCGGAGGCCAGGGAGGCCCTGATCCGAGCCCGGCGTCCCGGCGTCACTGATCCGGTGCTCGAACGTTTTGTGGGCCTGGCCTCGGAGTAAAGGTTTTTTCCTACAGATTGCCCTCAATCCCGTGAGCGTTGAATTCCTTGCTTGCCCGAGGCGCTGAAAGCGAGTCAATTTTGGGATAGCATGGAATCCTGGTATCTCAAGAAGCACGATGATGGATCGGTCTACGGACCGGCGACGATGGACCAACTACGGGATTGGGCGCTGGCAGCGAAGGTTTCGCCGATGGACAAGGTTTCGAACGACAAGCGACGCACTTGGAAACGTGCGCCCATGGTGCCTGAACTGCATATGGATTGGCTTGTCGAGGTCAGTAGTGAATTCACTTACGGGCCGACGACTTTCGGTACGGTACAGGAGTTCATTTCTTCCGGCGAGATCGGGGACGATACCGTCGTGATCAATTGCCGTGACGGAAAGCGTCAGCGGGTCCGGGACCTGCCGGTCGCCCTGAACAGTCCTCGCCGACCGTCTGCCGATGAAGTCATCGAACAGATTCAGCGGGATGCGACCAATGAGGTGCGGTCTGTCGGTGAAACTGACAATGACAGGATTCTCCGTCTTGAGCGGGTTATTCTTCAGTTACGCTTGGCGCTCAATGAGGAAGAGACGCGCTATCGGAAGCTCCGGCAGAAATACATGGAGGCGACAGGGCGGGAGCCCTGAGAAATTCTGGAGGATTGGAAGGATGGATCTCCTTGGGTGGATCGCAGCGATATTCGCTGTTGTGCTGGCTCTACACGCACTTGCTGATTGTCGGCGCAACAGGTCCTTTTTGACTCACTCAAGAATCGTTCACTCTATATTGATCGTCATTTTTCCGGTCGGCGGGGCCTTTATTTATTGCTCTTCAAAACAGGTCCTGAATTCCTCTGCTGAGGAATCTGTTTTCCGGAGACGAAATTTTCGCAGGAGGCGGTAGAAGGGAAGAGTTTGAACCGTCTAGAGGTTCGACGCCTCAAAGGCATGCCCGATGCGCAGGATCGTGGCTTCGTCCATGGGTTTGCCGAGCAACTGCAAGCCGACCGGGAGTGAATTCCCCTCGACTTCAACCGAACCGCATGGGGTGCTGAGGCCGCAGATGCCGGCGAGGTTGGCCGCTGTCGTGTAGATGTCGGCCAGGTACATTTGCAGCGGGTCGCCGGTATTTTCCCCGATTTTGAAAGCAGGAGCCGGAGTGGTCGGGGAAATGATGGCGTCGACCTGGTCGAAAGCGGTTTGGAAATCGTTGCGAATGAGCGTGCGGACTTTCTGGGCCCGCAGGTAGTAAGCATCGTAGTAGCCGGAACTGAGGACGTAGGTTCCAAGAAGAATCCGGCGCTTCACTTCGTCGCCGAATCCCTCGTCGCGGGTCTTCATGTATTGCTCCATGAGGTTGGTCGCTGCCTCGGAGCGGTGGCCATAGCGCACTCCATCGAAGCGGGCGAGGTTGGCGGAGGCTTCCGCCGTTGCGATGATGTAATATGTGGCGATCGCGTAATCGGTATGCGGAAGGGAAATCTCCACGATTTCCGCGCCCTGCCCTTCCAGATTCTTGATTGCGGACTCAACGCATTCGCGCACCCCGGGTTCAATGCCTTCTCCGAAATACTCTTTGGGCATTCCCAGTTTCAGGCCCTGCACACCGGCGTCGATGCCCTCCGAAAAATCGGGGACGTCTTCGTCGAGCGAGGTCGAATCATTCGGATCGTGCCCGGCGATGGCATTGAGCAGGAGGGCGGCATCTTCCGAGGTCTTGGTCATCGGACCGATCTGGTCCAGCGACGAAGCAAATGCGACGAGACCGAATCGGGAGACTCGTCCGTAGGTCGGCTTGAGGCCGACGCACCCGCTGAGAGCGGCCGGCTGGCGGATGGAGCCCCCGGTATCGGAGCCGAGCGCGGCAACGGCGAGGTTGCCCGCGACCGCCGCGCTGGAACCGCCGCTTGATCCGCCCGGGATGCGATCGGGATCGTGCGGGTTGCGGGTGATCTGAATACCCGAGTTCTCCGTCGAGGAGCCCATGGCGAACTCATCCATGTTCGTGCGCCCTAACGGAATCGCCCCGGCGGCTTTCAGCTTTTCCGTCACCGTCGCGTCGTAGGGGGCGACGTACTTGTCCTTGAGGATGTTCGACGAGCACCAGCAGGGTTGGCCTTCGACGTTGATGACATCCTTGATTGCGATGGGAATTCCTCCTAGGGGAAGATCGGGATTCGCCTCCTCGGCCCCGGCGAGGGCGGCCTCCCTGTCGAGGTGCGTGTAGGCGCCGATGGCTTCGTCGCCGGATTCGACGGCGTCGATGACGGACTGCACGGCTTCGCGCGGGCTGAGTTCCTTCCCGCGCAGTTTTTGCTGAAGTTCGGCGATGGTGAGTTCGGCGACGCTCATGCTTCTTCGATGACTTTGGCGACCTGGAATTGGTCTCCGGCACGTTTTGGCGCATTTTGCAGAGCCTTCTCCGCGCCGAATCCCGGGCGCGATACGTCCTCGCGCATGACATCGAAAACCGGGGCGGCATGAGCGGTTGGTTCGATGCCGTCGACGTCCAGTTCCTCGAGTTTTTCGATGTAGCCGAGGACCTTTTCCAATTGCGGGGCGAACCGGGCGAGTTCGTCGTCGGTCAGTTCAATACGGGCCAGGATCGCGAGTTTCTGGAGATCGAGGGAAGGCGAGGCGTCGCTCATGGCCGTGGAATTACATGCAGGAGGGGTGGATTTCAAGAGATGGCCGG
>JBCDLR010000273.1:0-5651 GCA_038745205.1 Verrucomicrobiota bacterium | reverse complement strand
GCTCTTCGCGTCGATCGCGCTGGCAGTGGTTTACACCGGGACGGGGGGCCTCGGGCACGCGTGGATTGGATCGCCGATGCTCACGGCGTCGGTGGTTTTTGCCTTCGCGGGTCCAATGGCGGCGGTGTTGCTCGGGATGGAAGGGGAGGCCATCGTCGATTGCGCGCGGGAGCGGGGCGGTGATGCACTCGCGGGGATCTACTGGGGAGTCTTCAATTTCATCGTCAAAATCATGAACGGCGTGGCGCTCTTGATCAGCGGCTATCTCGCCGATTGGAGCCGCACAGCCGAGGATATCGCGGTGCGGGGAATGGGCTTTGCGGCGGGGGCTTGCCTTTTGGTGGGGGTTCTGGTGTATGCTGGCATCAAGCTGACGACGAGAAGCGCGTCGGCGCCAACATGAGCAGCGATCCGATCTACCACTGGTCCAAGCTGTCCTCCGCGAAATGGCAGGACGCGTGGGAGGAGCGCTTTCATGCCATCGAGGACACCTCGATCGTCATCAACGAGTTTCCCGACAAGAAGACGATCCGTGTCGAGGCCTATTGCCGGCACGAGGAACAGGCAGAAAAAATCAAAGAGCAGTTCGGCGGGAGCATCCGGAAGATCGCCGACCGCGACTGGGTCGCCTTCAGTGCGCCCGAGTCGCCCCCCGTCATCGTGCGCGACAAGTTTCTCGTCACGCCGGATGCCGATGAAGAAAGGCTCGCGAAGATCCGGGCGGCGAACGCGAATCGCGATGTGCTCCTGATCCCCGCCGAGATGGCCTTCGGCACCGGCGACCACGCAACCACCGCGACGTGCCTGCGGATGATGTGTGATTTGGTCGCCGAGGGATCGTTGCCGGAAGGGTTTCGCATGCTCGATCTCGGCTGCGGCTCCGGCATCCTCTCCATCGCCGCGATGAAACTGGGCTCCTCAAAGGCGGTGGGCACGGACTACGACGAGGCGGCGGTGCGAATCTCAAAGGAGAACGTGAAACGCAATGGGCTCTCGGATGGGGACATCCACTTTGAGCAAGCTGATGTCACGACCTGGTCGCCTGAGGGTGGTGAGAAATTCGATTTGATCTGCGCGAACATCTTCGCCGATGTCCTCTGCCAAACGCTTCCGAACGCGACCGGCTGGCTGGCCTCGGATGGCGCGATGATCCTTTCCGGCATCCTCGAAGATCACCTCGAAGACGTCGTCGAGGCCTCCGCTGCGAGCGGCCTCGCCATTCGTGAACGGCGCCAGCGGGGAAAGTGGGTGACGCTGCTCGCTGTTTGGTAACTCCATGATTGCAAGGATGAAGGTCCGCCCGAAGTGGATGAGATCTGTCACGGAGGCTTTGGAGGAAGTGCCTGCTGTCGCTTTGCTAGGGCCGCGTCAGGTCGGGAAAACGACGCTGGCTTTTGAACTCGCCAAAACGAGGCCTTCCATCTACCTCGATTTGGAATCCAGTGCGGATAGGAGAAAGCTGGAGGAACCCGAACTCTACCTACGGGAACACAAGGACAAGTTGGTGATTCTCGATGAGATCCAACGGGTACCTGAATTGTTTCCTGTTTTGCGTGGATTGATTGACGAAGGGCGACGTGAAGGAAGAAAAAGTGGTCATTTTCTCATTTTGGGTTCTGCGGCACCGGACCTTTTGCGACAAAGTAGTGAATCGCTGGCAGGACGGATTGCCTAGATGGAGCTTCCACCGTTTTCGGTCATGGAAGTCGAAGACGCGGAACGGCTTTGGTTGCGAGGAGGATTTCCAGACAGCTACCTCGCGAAGACAGATGCTGCGAGTGTCCGATGGCGGCGAGACTTCATTCGCGCCTATCTCGAGCGCGACATTCCGCAGATTCGCCCCCGCCTTCCCGCGGAGACACTTCGTCGATTCTGGACCATGCTTGCTCATTGTCAGGGAGGGCTTCACAACGCAGCCAGTTTGGCCCGAGGGCTTGCCGTCGACGGAAAGACGATTGCATACTATCTTGATCTCTTTGTTGATCTGCTTTTGGTAAGACGCTTGCCTCCGTGGCAGAATAACATTGGCAAACGTCTCGTGCGTTCACCGAAAGTGTATGTGCGTGATTCCGGGGTTTTGCATCAGCTCCTTGGCGTGGCGGACCGTGAGTTCCTGCTGGGGCATCCTATTGTGGGGCCGAGTTGGGAAGGTTTTGTGGTGGAGAATGTCCTGAACGCACAAGCAGAAGAAGGCGGGGCGTATTTCTTTCGCACTTCCGCCGGGGCGGAAGTGAATCTTGTCCTGGCGCGCCCGGGACGCCCGGTTGTGGCGATTGAGACTAAGCGTAGCCTGATGCCGAAAGTATCACGAGGCTTTCATACTGGCTGTGAAGATGTCAGGGGGGAAGAGCGATTCATCGTTTACCCCGGAGAGGAGCGCTACCCGGTTGGTCGAAATGTGGAAGCTATCGGAGTGGCCGATTTGTTGGAAGAACTTGAGAACCTTTGGTAAGCCAATATTGAGCCGCTCGTCCCGTCCAGATTGAAATCAAAAGCGATCACTGTTTTAAGATTCCCTGAAATCCCCCCCGATTCAGAAACCCTTAGGAAGTTTGTCTCCAACGCGGCCCCCAGAAAGGGCTGGGTGGAAGGGGATGTGGAACTCGAGGAGCAGTGGAAGGTTCGGAGAGAAATGGGGCTCGGGGGCTGAGTGTCTCCACCGCCAATGCAGGGCGCTGTTCCGGGCCCGTGGGATGGCCAAAAATCGACAGATCGTTTCGCTCACGCGCGGTGGATCTCGCGGGCTGTATAAGTGAACATTCGTCGAGTAAGGTGCGATGAAGAACGGATGCTTGTCGGCGTGCGCGTTCACTTTGAACGGGTAGGATTCACAGAAAGCGACGTTGAGAGGGTTGTTGGTTTCGTTGGTTGAACTGCGGGCGTTAGGAAGTCGATTCCGAGTCAGTCCTGATGCCGTGCAACTCGTGTGATGGCACGCTTCGTGCTCTTTAAACCTTCGTCACAACGGCGTGGCTCTTTCTCTTGGTCCGGCTTTCCCGGATTTCATCCATTCATCCCCTCCCATTTCCACGTGAATCAGGAGACATGCCGAATTCTCCTTGTCGACGCTTCCGTTGAGCGCAGTGATGCACTTTCCGCTGCGCTTCAGGAAGGTGGATATTCCGACATCGTGTCTTGCGATCCCAGCAGTTTGTCCCACGAACTGCTCTATGAGGCGAATCCCAGCATTGTCCTCATTGACGTCGAATCGCCGAGCCGGGACACGTTGGAACAACTGGTCTTTATCCGGGATCATAGCCCGCGTCCCGTGGTTCTTCTGAGTCAAAGCGAGAGCGTGCAGAGCATCCATGCGGCCATCCAGTCCGGAGTCTCCGCCTACATCACGGAAAGCATCTCCCCTTCGCAGGCACGTCCGATTATCGAGGCGGCGATGGCGACCTTTTCGGCCTTTCAGTCGCTGCGGAGGGAACTTTCGGACACGAAGACCCAACTCGAGAACCGGAAGGTCATTGATCGTGCCAAGGGCATCGTGATGAAACGGGAAGGCGTCCCCGAGGACGTCGCCTATCACCGCATGCGCCGCTTCGCCATGGATCGCAAGCTCACCCTCGCCGATGTCGCGCGCAAGATTGTCGAGCTTCACGCCTGAGTATCAACATTTTCAAACACTAACACTACTTCTCCAACGTCGCAGAAGTGTCTCATAACATAAAACGAAACCAGAAAAAGAAATATGAGCCTCGATCGAGACCCGTTCGACGACAGAGTCGACATTTGGAATGAGTGCAATGAACGCACGAACGACGAAGAAGTAACCCAACCGAACCACCTGGTGGATGTCTTGAAGTCATCCAACGATGGTGACAACGCCGCCTTCCTCGCGAAACGGAAGGCGGAATACAATTCCGACGACCCTGGAGCCGTGCTTCAGCGGGCGATGGAGAGTTCCCTGATGCACCGCATGTTCGGGGACGACTTGAATCGCCGGAGAATGCTCAAGGGCATCGGTTCGGCGGCGGTTTTCAGCGCGATGGCCTCCGTCTTCCGCTTTGAAAGCCTGCATGCCATGACGGCGGACGCGATGAAGAACATCGAGAAGAAGGAACTCAAGATCGGGTTCGTTCCCATCACCTGCGCCACTCCCATTATTGCCGGGCACTCGCTCGGTTTCTACGACAAGTACGGGCTGAAGGTGGACATCATCAAGACGGCCGGATGGGCCGTGGCCCGCGACAAGTGCATGAACGGGGAGTATGACGCGTCCCACCTTCTTGCGCCTATGCCTGCGGCAATGTCGATGGGCCTCGGGTCGGCTTCCCAGGATTGGCGCATGGTCACGAACGTCAACACGAACGGGCAAGCCATCGTCCTCGCCAACAAGCACAAGGACAAGAACAATCCCAAAGACTGGAAGGGCTTCAAGTTCGGGGTGCCTTTCGAGTACTCGATGCACAACCTGCTCCTGCGTCTCTACGTGGCCGAGCACGGGATTGATCCCGACAAGGACATCCAGATTCGCGTGATCCCGCCCCCGGAAATGGTGGCGAACCTCCGGGCGGAAAACGTCGATGGCTACCTGGCCCCCGATCCGTTCAATCAGCGTGCCGTCTACGACGGTGTCGGATTCATCCACAAGCTGACCAAGGACATTTGGGACCAGCACCCCTGCTGCTGCTTCGGAATCAGCCAGCGCTTCATCGACGAGAATCCCAACACGTTCATCGTCCTGCTGACCGCGATCCTCGACGCCACGCAGACAGCGGAGAAGACAGAGGAACGCGTGCGCTTCGCCGAAGCGATGTCGCCGCGCAACTACCTCAATCAGCCGTCGGCCGTCCTGAAGCAGATCCTTACCGGCGTCTTCCCCGACGGATTGGGGAACATCAAGAAGGTTCCGGACCGGATTTACTTCATGCCGTATCCAACCCAGTCCATGGGTACCTGGATCCTCGGGCAGATGAAGCGGTGGGGATACATCAAGGACGAGGTCGATTTCAAGGCGCTCTCCGACGAAATCTTCCTTTCGACCGAAGCCGGCAAGCGCATGGAAGACATGGCGGAAGAGAACAAGAATGTGAAGTGGTCGGATATTCCGGAGAGCAAGTATCCCGTCTACGACATCTACGGAAAGGAGTTCAATCCGGACAAGATCGAGACTTACATCGACGACTTTGCGATCAAGCGCGCGTCCTAAACTGTCCTTGTCATCGCGAACACACGATTGCCGAGCGGGGGCTTGCCCCCCGTTCGGCCCGTAAACATCCATGCGCCCACCACTCCCTCCCTTCACCCCGGAAACGGCGGTCCAGAAGGTTCAAGCCGCCGAAGACGCCTGGAACACCCGGAATCCCGACAAGGTTGTTCTCGCCTATACGGAGGACACGGAATGGCGAAACCGGTCCGAATTCCTCTTCGGTCGCGAAGAGGTTCACGATTTCCTCACGAGGAAGTGGGCGAAGGAACTGGACTATCGGCTCCGCAAGGAGTTGTGGACGTTTGCGGACAACCGCATCGCTGTCCGCTTTGAGTATGAGTGGCACGATGACAGTGGGCAGTGGTATCGCTCCTATGGAAACGAGAACTGGGAGTTCACGGCCGAGGGCCTGATGGCGAAGCGGTTTGCGAGCATCAACGACCTGCCGATCACCGAGCTCGAACGCCGACTCTGATTCTCGATGAACATCCGTATC
>JBCDLR010000272.1:0-5657 GCA_038745205.1 Verrucomicrobiota bacterium | reverse complement strand
GCGCGGAGGAGGTGAGGCGTGGGACGTCTCTAGACGAAACGAGTTGATCCCGAAGAGACCAATGAACAGGATAACACGACAGAAAGAGAACACAGGATTCTTGAGCCTCTAGGACTTCGGCTGATGGTATGTCGTCAGGGTCTCGAGGATCTTCCTGGTTACCTCTGCATCGTCGATTTCATTCACGTGCCGGTAGACGACCTCGCCATTTTGGTCCACGAGGACAGTGAAGGGAACCTGGCCGGGCCACACGGGATCGAGGGCTTCGGCCAGTTCATCGACGCTGGTGCCTGTGTAGAGGTAGTTGTTGGTGGATCGGCCCTCCGCTTCAACGGTTTTTCTCAACTTGTCACTCATCACAATCCGGTTTTTCCCGAGGAAAGACTCCGCCTTCTTGCGTTCCTCAGGCAGGTCGAGGGTAATGGTGAGGAGCTCGAATTCGCGACGGCTGAACTTTCTGGCAATGGCGGAAAGTGCAGGCATTTCCTCGACACAGGGCTTGCACCACGTGGCCCAGACGTTGAAGAGGCGTACTTTGCCCGTGCCGTTCTGCCGAAGCTTGGCAATGCCGGCGGCGTCGATGTCTTCAATGACGGCTTCGAGCGACTGCCATTGCTGCTCTTCTTCGGTCACGTGGGCTGCCCGCTCCTTCCACTTCGTGGAGCAACCATGGGGTCGGGTGGTTTCGACGGGGACGGGCTCTCCGGCGAGCAATGCCTCGACCGCATTCCGAGCATCCGGGCTCTTGACCGTTGCAGGATCGGGGAAACGGGAGTCGTCGAACCGGCCGTTGTAGCGAAGATTCCGCGCCTTGTCGAAAATGAAGACGTGAGGGGTTGCGAGACAGCCGAATGCCCGGGCGGTCAATTGTTCGTCGCCATCGTAGAGGTAGGGGAATTTCCAGCCAAGATCTTCCGCGTAGCGCTTTGAGTCTTCAAAGGTTTCGTCGTACTGGGTGTGTCCAAACTCATCGGGACGCAATCCGCTCGAATGGTTTGGGTTGATCGCAACGAGGCCAAAGCTCTTGTCTTGCATGTCGTCGACGAGTTTTTGCAGGCGTCCCTCGACGCCGTTGGAAGTCGGGCAATGGGTGCCGGTGAAGTAGACCATCAGGACGTCAGGTTCCGAAAAGTCCGCGAGAGTGTAGGTTTTCCCGTTAACTCCCGGCAGATAAAAATCGGGAGCGGGGTCGCCAATGGCGAGCGTGGTGAATCCGTCGGGCTTGTCCTGCGGGCCGAAGGCGACGACGGGCGGTGCCGGGAGAGTGAATGCAGTGAGCAAAAAGAGTCGGCAAATCGAGGTTTTTTTCATCTTGGCGGTGGCTTTGCCCATTAAACGCCGGGTCCGGCTCAGGCGTTAGCAAATATTCGAATTTGGTGCGAAAAATCCAATAGAAGCCCTTCTCGGGGGATAGCGCCGGCATCGATGACGCGATCGGGGATTCTTGCTGCAATTTCTTGCGGACGAGGGAATCAGGTGCGCGTAAGTTCCTCGTATCTCGCTCCATGATTGTGTATTCAAAAACGCTTCTCCATTCCGCCGTCGTTCTCCTGTCTACTGCCTCGCTGCTTGCCGACGAGCGTTCGCCGCTTGAAGCAGGTTACGTTCACAAGTTCGAGTCCGGCGTCGATGGTGGTGGAGACGTCTCGAGTGATTTTTTCCACCTCACCGGTCGTGCTCCACTAGTGCTGCGAGACGAATTTCTCATCTCCGTCTCTGCTTCATACTACTTCAATGACTACAGTTTTTCAGGGGGACCGACGGGAAGCTTCGCTTCCCTGAAACCGTGGGACTCCGTGCATACGTTTCAGGTTGGTGGATTCACTCGCTGGAAGTTTGCTGAGAACTGGGAGTTGTTTGCCATTCCCAGTATCCGGTCGACGGGAGAAGGAGACGCCGATTTATCTGACACGCTCAGTGGAGGATCTCTCGTTGGTTTTTCCTACACTTTCAGCGACCGATTGAAACTGGGGCCGGGTTTCGGCTACATCACGCAACTCGAAGATGATGCGAGCATCTTCCCCATCATTCTCGTCGACTGGAAGATTACGGATGCATTGAGTCTCAGCACCGGGCCGACCGTCGGGGCGTCGTTGGGCCCTGGTTTGTCCCTCAACCATCAGGTGACGGACTCCGTCCGGCTTTCCGTGGGAGCTCGCTATGAGCGCTTTCGCTTCCGGCTCGATAAAGAGAGCCGCGTTTCTCCCAACGGCATTGGAGAGGAAAAAAGTGTTCCCGTTTTCGCGGCCATTGGTTGGCAGGCGACCGAATTCATCGAGGCAACGATCCTCGGAGGTGTTGGCTTCGGAAACGAGCTTAATCTGGAAGACGAGCAGGGATCGACGATCGCGGACAGTGATTACGATACGTCGCCCTTTCTCGGGGTGAATTTCAAGCTGACCTTTTGAGGCGTATTCAAGGAGTGAGGATTGCAGCAGTATCTTCGGACTTCCAGCGGAAGGCACTGAGCGATTTCAATGCCCGGACGTAAACCCGATCTCCCTGCACGGCGAGGTGTGCCCACGTCGGTTGTGTGCTGATCTTGCGCCGACCAATGATCTCGAACGCTTCTGGTGTGGCTTCGAAGTAGATCAGTTCTCCGCGCTCATCGAGCGCGAGTATGCGATTCCTGTTGGCGACCATCGACCAGTATTTCCCGAACTTTTGTTCCGACTTCCAGGCCGCCTTCCCAGTGCTGATGTCAAGGCAATGAAGGTGCTGGTCGCGTCCGTGAATGTAGAGGTGGTTCCCTGCGACGATCGGCGACGCCATGTACCCTTCGAGTTCCTTGATCTTCCACGCTTCTTTGGCGGCAAGAGTGCCATCATCGGACTTCTCAATGTCGAACATGAACGCTCCTCCACCGTAGGTTGCGGTGAAGACGCGGTTTCCAATGACGGTGGGGGTGAGAATGTTCATCCCGCGAAAGGCTTCAACGGGCACGGACCAGAGAACGTCGCCGGTTTTCGGGTTGAGCCCACCAAGCGTGGAGCGGGTCTGCGCGACGATTTGCCGGACGCCGTGAATATTGGCGACGACGGGGGAGGAAAAGGCGCTGCTGAACATGCCGCGGCTGTCTTCGAGGGCTCGCCATACGGTTTTCCCGGTGTTCGGGTCGAGCTTGGTGACGGCGTCTCCTGCCTGTACATAGAGGTCACCCGTTTCGTCGACTAGCGGCGAGGAGACATATCCAAATGTTGGTTTTTGCGTGCCCTCTCGCTCCTTGAAATCCACGCGCCAAATCTCCTTTCCGGTCTCCAATTCCATCTTCACGAGGACGTCGAGCATTCCACCCGCATAGACTGCATTCCCGGCAATGGCGGGCGTGCATCGGACCCAGCTCCCGTTCGCGCGCGCGAAGAAGGGGACTTTCATGGCACCCTCCCATTCATGTTTCCAGAGTTGTTGTCCGGACGCGATGTCGAATGCTTGTACCTCCTCGTGTTTCTTCTCGCGGGTGGCGACGGAGATCAACTTTCCTTTGCTGATTACCGGACCCGCGTAACTCTCCGGAAGCCCGATCGACCAGAGGGGCGCGAAGTCCGCATCTGAAATGCCCTCCGGCCATGGTTGCGCGTTCTCGATGATCCCGTCGCGGGTTGGTCCCCTCCATTGATTCCAGTTGCTGCTCTCGGGTTTATCCGAAAGACTTGGGGTTGGAAGAGCGAGGGCGAGGCAGAGATAGAGCAACTTCATGGAGAAGGTGACGACGTGGAGGCTCGTCTTGGATGCCTATACAGCCGGCAAGGGTGCTCCGTCGGCGAGGGATCCCGGATATTTCACCTCCTGTTCCGGCTTCAATGCGCCTCGGTGGCCTTTTGCGGTCTCATTCCACGGACTTCAGTCTTGGCAGAAGGCAATATGCGCGCATCGTCCTTCTCATGCCTCAGGACATTGACCCTGCGCCCGCCCCTGAAAGAAGGAATGGCTTGCTTGATCGTATCGAGAAGGTTGGGAACAGGCTGCCGCATCCGATGTCGTTGTTTGTCATTGGGGCGATCGTTGTTCTCGTTCTTTCGCAAGTGGCGGCGGCGCTGGGCTGGTCCGCAGAGTTGGCTACGATGAAGCCGGATGCCACGGGTGAAATGGTTGAGCAGACGGAGGTGATCAAAGCCAAGGGGATGCTCGCGGGTGATGGCGCCTTTTGGGCCATCGACAACCTTGTTGTGAATTTTACCGATTTCGCGCCGCTCGGGGTCGTGCGTGTCGGGATGCTCGGTATTGGTGTGGCGGAGCGCGCGGGTGCGATTGGAGCACTGCTCAAGTTGGCCATGCTCGTCACACCGGAGCGTCTCCTGACGCCTGCCATGATCTTCCTCGGAATCATGTCGTCGATGGCGCTTGATGCGGGATATGTCGTCCTTCCTCCCATTGCGGCGGCCCTCTTCAAGTCGGTGGGGCGTTCCCCGCTCGTTGGAATTGCCTCGGTTTTCGTCGGAGTCTCGGCCGGCTTCAGCGCAAACCTCTTCATCACGGGCCTCGATCCGCTCCTTGCAGGTTTCAGCACGGAAGGCGCGCAGATTCTTGACTCCGATTACCAAGTGGCGGCCACCAGCAATTACTGGTTCATGATCGTCTCCACGGTTCTTCTCACTGGTGTGGGTTGGGCTGTGACCGCGTGGTTTGTCGAACCTCGTTACGCGAACAATTCCGCCGAACTCGGTGGTCCGTCGGCCTTGACCGAGGAAGAAGCCGCGAGTGGCCATGTCTCTCCCGAGGAAAAGCGGGGGCTCGCATGGGCGGGCGCCACCTTCCTCTTCTTTTTTGTCGTCATCATTTTGTTGATCAATCCCGGTCCTGTATTTGAAACGAGGATGCCACTGCAGGGAGAGGCGGGACCATTTCCACGGTGGGTGAAGGCCATCGTGCCGCTCCTCTTCTTCTGTTTTCTTCTTCCCGGTCTCGCCTACGGCATCGCGGCGAAGACGATCAAGAGCGACCACGATGTGGCGAGGATGATGGCGAAGACAATGGCCGACATGGCGCCCTACATTGTCCTCGCATTCTTCGCCGCCCAGTTCGTCGCGCTCTTCAAGGAGTCGAATCTCGGGGCCATGCTGGCGATCAAGGGAGGTTCAGCTCTCTCTTCCGCTGAGATGCCTCCTTGGCTGCTCATCGTCGCGTTCATCCTTCTCGTCATGGTGGCCAACCTCTTCATCGGCTCGGCCTCTGCGAAATATGCCTTCTTTGCGCCGGTATTTGTTCCCATGTTCATGACGGGAGCAGGCATCAGTCCCGAACTCACGCAGGCCGCTTACCGGGTCGGTGATTCCTGCAGCAACATCATCACCCCACTCAATCCTTACGTCGTCATAATCCTCGTCTTCATGCAGAAATACATGCCCAAGGGAGGCATCGGGACCCTCGTGGCCCTCATGCTGCCTTATGCGGTCGTCTTTTCCGTTGTCTGGATTGCGCTCATTCTGATCTGGATGAGCACCGGCCTGGAAATGGGGCCGGCGGGACCGTTGTGGTATGATGAGGCGACCGGTAAGTGAACCCGGAGGGTTGTTTTTCAAATTCAGTTCGGCAGGTTGGAGGTTTGTTGAAGACCATGAGGCCGAGGCCGGGTTGGACGCGCAGCCGGCTTCTCTCGAGTAGAGGATGTTGACGCCGCAAAGCCGGCTGGGCCTCTTGAAAGGATGACGTGTAATTCG
>JBCDLR010000271.1:0-5678 GCA_038745205.1 Verrucomicrobiota bacterium | reverse complement strand
TTGCCGGCTCGTTCGTCTTCTCCCTTCTCGGGGCGTTTGGCACCTTCTTCCTTTTTCCTTCGCAGCTGTCGCTGCTGAATCCGTTTCATGTGGTGGTGTTAGGTATTCTTTTGACGATCGGGGCGTTCCTTGGCGACCTCGCGGAATCCGTCGTGAAACGCAGTCTCGGGAAAAAGGATTCCGGCAACGTCCTGCCGGGGATCGGGGGCGCGCTCGATCTTATCGACAGCATTCTTTTCACCGCACCCGTCTTGTATTTCTACCTCGCGCTGTTGAAGTTTGCCTGATCCGTCATGCGCAAGAACGTTGTCATCCTCGGCTCCACCGGTTCCATCGGAACCAGCGCCTTGAAGGTCGCGGGCGACATCCCTGACCGCATGAACCTCATAGGGTTGGCCGCGAATCGGAGCCACGAGGCACTCGCCCGGCAAGTGGCCAGGACGGGAGTGAAACACGCCGCAATCTTCGACGAGGAAGTTTTCACGGATTTTCGCTCCGCCGTGCCGTCGGAGACGGAGATCGGCGTCGGCATGGACGGACTCATTCAACTCGCCACCCTGCCGGATGCCGATATCGTCCTCGTTGCCATCATCGGCGTCGACGGCCAGCGACCCGCCCTTGCCGCCCTTGAAGCAGGCAAGGACATTGCCGTCGCGAGCAAGGAGATTCTTGTCATGGCCGGCGAGATTGTGATGCGCACGGCGGCGGAAAACGGCTGCCGGGTCCTTCCGGTCGACAGCGAACACAACGCGATCTTTCAATGCCTCGAAGGCAAGTCGAGCGAGGACGTCCAACGCCTCATCCTGACCGCCTCGGGTGGTCCGTTCCGTCAACTGCCGGCAGACCAACTGGCCGGTGTGACCAAGGAGCAGGCGCTCAAGCACCCGACCTGGGACATGGGCCGGAAAATCACCATCGATTCCGCAACGCTCTTCAACAAGGGGTTGGAAATGATCGAAGCGCGCTGGCTCTTCGGCGTTGAGATGGAACGCGTCGACGTCATCGTCCACCCGCAGAGCATCGTCCACTCGATGGTTGAATTCATCGATGGCTCGGTCCTCGCGCAGTTGAGCGTGAACGATATGTGTTTCCCCATCCAGTATGCCATAACCTGGCCTGATCGCGTGCCGAACACGCTGGCACCCCTCGACTTCGGGAAACTGGGGAAACTGGACTTCGAGACACCACGACGGGCTGATTTTCCCGCCCTCGACCTTGCCACCGAAGCTGGAAAGGCGGGCGGCTCCCTCCCCGCCGTCCTCAATGCCGCGAACGAAGTCGCCGTCGCCGCTTTCCTCGAGGAGAAGATCTCGTTCCCGCGGATTTGGGAAACAGTGGCCACCGTGATGTCGAAGCTGGACCGGAGCGAGGCCGCAAAATCGCTGGATGAAATCGTTGCCGCCGACGGTTGGGCACGGGATGAAGCGGGGCGGTTGGTTGCGGATTGATTTGCCCGTTCGCATGGTGGACGATGGGTTCTCCCAGCGTTGATCGATGAAGATCCTTTCCCTCATTCCCCTGAAATTCCTCCTCGTCCTCACGGTCATTGGATTGGCGGTCGAGGAGCAGTATCCGTTCTCGCACTACCCGATGTACTCGAACTTCGACGGGATCGATTACTTCGTTTTCATCACTGACCAGAATGGCGAGCCGCTGCCTTGCAAGGTCATGCACACGAGCGCGGCGAAGTTGAAAAAGCGCTTCAACGGAAAGATCAAAAAGGCGGCGAGGGCCGCTGACGTGCGGGAGCGGGAACTGGATCGCGCGACGCTCGCCACGCTTGGCCGGGAAACGCTCGAATCCTACATGGGACAGACCGACCGGGACGGCCGCATGGAAGCGGTCACCGAGATCCGGCTCATTCGGGTCGACCTCCTCGCGGAGGATAAGGAGATCACCAAGACCGAGTGGCAGGTGGCCTCGTTGCCGTTTCCTCCCGCTGACTGAGGACTCGCTGGCATTGCCGCACAGCCAGCCCTAGTCTTGGGATCACTCTCTCGAAACGTGCCTTGGTATCTCAGTCCCTCGATTTTGCACCCCATGGCGGGCGCCGACCCCGCGACGTATCAGACGCTCTATCGTGAAAATGCCCCATTCGACCGCCGCTGCACTCTCTCCAAGGCCATCGCGAAACTGGCCCTGCCACTGCGTCGACCCTTTGTCTCCGCCGAGCACCGCAAGCACCACGAGGCGATCCTCGCCCACGAGTTGACGGAACCTCCGGTCTTCATCATCGGCCACTGGCGGAGCGGCACGACCTTTCTCCACAACGTCCTGAGCAGGGATGAGCGATTTGGCTCGATCAGTTTTGCCCAATCGGCCATGCCGTGGGATTTCCTCGGTCGCTTTCAGATCGGGAAGACCCTGATTGGTCTCATCCTTCCCGAAACCCGCGGGATGGATAACGTCAAGGTCGGCCCGGACGAACCGCAGGAGGAGGAGATTGGCCTTGGCCTGATGCAACGACTATCCTTTTTCAACGCTTTCTATTTTCCGCGCGAGGCGCGGCGACACTTCCGGGAAGCGGTTTTGCTCGACGGCGTGAACGACAGGGATTGTGAGGAGTTCGAGCGGCAATATACCTACCTCGTGCAAAAGGTGAGCTACGC
Organism: Verrucomicrobiota bacterium; assembly: GCA_038745205.1. Taxonomy (GTDB): domain Bacteria; phylum Verrucomicrobiota; class Verrucomicrobiia; order Verrucomicrobiales; family DEV007; genus JBCCWV01. Next base: position 3,069 of record JBCDLR010000271.1, on the reverse strand, counting down.
CAACGGCGGCAAGCGGATTCTCTTCAAGAATCCCGCGAGCACCGCGAGGCTGGAAATGCTGGCCCGGCTTTTCCCGGGCGCCCGCTTCATCCATATCGTGCGCAACCCGGTGGAAGTCTATGCTTCCACGCTCAAGCTTTGGTCACGCATGCTCGACGGGTTCTCCTGGCAGGACTTCTCCGGCTTCGACGCCGATGCCCACACCCGTGAATTCTACCCGGCGCTCATGCAGGCGTTCCTTGAACAACGCGAACGCTTGCCCACCAGCCAGGTAATCGACGTCCGCTATGACGAATTGAAGGCCAGCCCGCTGGCCACCATCGAAGGCATCTATCGCGGTCTGGAACTCGATTTCACCGAGGAAGCTCGGAGCCGTATCGGCCGCTATCTCGATTCCCTCGCGGACTACACCCCGAACCAGCACGAAACGGATGGTCGGCTCGAGGCATCCCTCCGCGAGGATTGGAAGGACGTCTTGGAACGCTTGGAAATCTGAGGGCTACTGGCCGTCCTCAATCTTGATCAATTCCGTGGACGCTTTCGTGTTCGTCTTCATCTCGGCGCCATCCGCACCGCCCACGGCCATGGTCATGTCCATGTCCGTTTCGCTGTAGCTCGCCAATCCGCTTTCCTCGTCCCACAGGAGCCAGCCCTTGATGTCGCTGTCCTTGAATTGAATCATCGCGTTCCCCGCCACGTTCGCTTCGCCGCTCACCTCGCCGACATAGGTCAACTTCGGGAACTTCTTGCCGTTCCGCTCTTCAGTTCCCGCATAGGTGTAGCTCATCGTGGTCTTCATCTCGCCGAGCTGACCCATGGGCATGTCGATGGTGTGCTCCCAGCTGTCTCCGGGATTCAAAGGCTTGTCGGGAAAGCCGTGATTGACGAGTGAATCCACCATTTGGCGAAACTCCGCTTCTCCCATCGCCGGCCCCATCGGCCCGCCTCCGCCCTGCGGTCCTTCCAACACCTCCACGAATTCGTCATTCTGGTCATAGAGCGCGGAGAACTTCATGTCGAGCATCGGGCCCATCGTCATCTTCAGCATTGCGTTCTGATTGTTTTCATCCGTGGAGTCGAATTCCATGACTTGCCCGCCCATGGCCATCTTCATCTTCGCGGATTCAAAGGCCACCGAGACTTTCTTGTGACCTTCCTTTTCGGCAGCGGCGACCTTGATCGAAGTCGCATACTCCATGCTCGAGTCCACGTTACCTCCGCCAGCGGGCATTGGCATCGTCATGTTCATTTTCTGAAGGATCGTGTAGGCCTTGCCGACGACGAGGTTGGGTTTCAGGGTCACTCCGCCTTGGCCGTGCGCGAGAGAGAGGGACAGAAAAAGGGCGAGCAGCAACTTCGAGAGGGTCTTCATGGTAGTTCGAGGGGTGAATTTGGATTTCTCGAAGGAACAAAATGAGAGAATTCGAGCACCGAGGTCTCCGTCCCGCGAGGTTAGATTGAAACGAACCATACGGCGAGAGGCGGCGCAATGGGGATTTCCGGGCGAAAACGGCACAAACAGCCCGCGGAAATTCAGGGTTGCTCCCGGGGGGGCAATGATGGTAAGAAGTTGGCACAGAAGTAGCTTTGCTGACTCGTTGCAACGGGACAAACCCCGGTGCAGTCTCCCGGCACTCAACCTCTAACCCGTTGTATCCGACGACTTGCCGGAAAACCGTAATCTCCGTATCGAACCATGAAAAAAGTAGAAGCCATCATCAAGCCCTTCAAATTGGAGGACGTTAAGGAAGCACTCTCCGAAATCGGCATCCAGGGGATGACCGTCACGGAAGTCAAAGGATTCGGCCGCCAGAAAGGCCATACCGAAATCTACCGCGGTAGTGAATACACCGTCGATTTCCTCCCCCAAGTGAAGCTCGAAATCGTCGTCGACGACGAGCAGTCCGGCCAGGTCGTGGACGTGATCGTCAAAACGGCCAACAGCGGGAAAATCGGCGACGGAAAAGTTTTCGTCTCGCCCGTCGAAGAAGCCGTGCGCATCCGCACCGGCGAGACCGGGGGCGAGGCCGTCGCCGCAAACTAGGCAAAAGCGGCGCCTCAGACACCTTTTTCACCAACCTCAATCAACTCGAAAAAGCCGGTCGGCCTCGCGCCGCACCGGCTTTTTTTGCACTCTCGGGCTGGACTTGGAATAGACTGATGCCGAGCAAGGGAGTCTCTTGAGGAAAGGGACATCGGGAAAACAGTCCAGTGGGAGGGGTTTTCGACCCGAAACCCTTTTGTCTCTCCCCGCTTGTCTCCTTGCAGGATGGACTTGGCCTCAGCCTTCATGGGAGCGGACAAATTATTCCGATTTTGCTTGCGCAAACTGAACTTTCAGAAAATATTGAAACAAATGGAAGCTCTTACTCCATCTCCCCAGGAAGCCCTCGCCGAGGCTCGGGACGAATTTGTCGCCCAGTGGGGTGCCATCGGCGGAACTTGGGGGATCAATCGCACCATGGCCCAAATCCATGCGCTTCTTCTCAGCAGCCCGCGCCCCCTCAGCACCGATGAAGTGATGGCCGACCTCCGCATCAGCCGCGGCAATGCCAATACAAACCTTCGCGACCTCGTCGGCTGGGGCCTGATCCGCAGCGTGATCCGGAAGGGCGAGCGGAAAGAGTATTTCGAAGCCGACAAGGAAGTCTGGCGGATGTTTTGCACTATCGCCCGCGAGCGAAAACGCCGCGAATTCGGCCCCGCCATCGAGGTCCTCGATCGCTGCAAGGATCAGACGCAAAAGCTCAAAACGGGGGAAGCCAAGGAATTCCACAAACTCATGAGCGACATCGGTGACATCATGAAACTTGGCGACCGCGTGCTCGAGAGCATCGCCAGTTCCGCGCAAAACAAGTTCATGAAATGGGCGCAAAAGCTCTTCGTATAATCAGGACACTGCCAAGACCCTCGCAACTTCTTCACAACCAAATTCATGATTCTTCAAGTAAACAGAAATAATTATGGTCCACTTGGCCAATCAAACCGTTTCTCCGAAGCCAGTTCACATCCGCCCTCCTGGTTGAACTCCTTTTCGCTCAAACTTTCATTTTTTCTCGAAACTACAGA
>JBCDLR010000270.1:0-5697 GCA_038745205.1 Verrucomicrobiota bacterium | reverse complement strand
CAGGCCGTCGGCGGCATAGCCTCGGGCGTGTACACCACCGATCCGGGTTCGTCGCCGTCATTCCGTATGACCTCTCAAGGAACCGGATGGAGATCGTCGAAGTCTTCCAGCAATCTCCTGACGGCCACCTTCTCGAAGCCTACTACGCGAAGAAGGCGGGATGGAACAAGGAGAACGGCGACTGGCTCTTGCGAAACGGTATCAAAATCACATTCGACGAGGACGGCATCGAATCCTCGCGGGAGAATTTCGAGGGACTTGACCTCTGGATCGAAGGCTGGCGTGAGACGCCGTGGACGCTCTTCGCGGACGAATTGGAAGCAGAAGATCTCGGGGTGCCCGCCCTCACCTTCTTTCTCGAGTCGAACAAGTCTCTCCCGCAACGCAAACTGGCGCCGTTCCATACCCATTCCTGGTATCGATGGTCCCTCCCGTGGGGATGCCTCGTCATCACGCTCGTCGCGGCACCCCTTGGTGTTGTCTTCTCCCGCCGAGGCGTCCTGGGCGGGGTCGCGGCCTCGGTCTTCATAGCCGCGCTCTTTGTCTTCTTCGACAAGTTCTTCCTCACCCTCGGCCAAAGCGGGAAGGTTTCACCAGCCATCAGCGCGTGGCTGAACAATGCCGTCTTCGCCGTTGTAGGCGGCATTCTTCTCTACTTCCGCGCGAGAAACAAGGAGGTACCAAAACCCACCATTGATAACTTCAAGAAGCTCTTTTCCCGCTCCGGCCATGAACAGCGCGTTACGACGTCCACTCGATCCGGCAGCCCCGACCTCGAGTTTTCCTGACTGACTCTCTCGCTCACCCACCCATTCTTCAACCAACCCCTGAGAATCCACACATGCCCATCCTACAAGACTGGAAAATCAAGTCCCGCTCCCACCAATGCGCCTTGACGGAGAAGCCCTTCGAGGACAAGGAGGAGATCTACACCGCTCTCTTTCTTGCCGCGGATGGAGAAGACGGGGACTTCCAGCGACGCGATTTTTGCATCGAGGCGTGGGAAACCCGCACGGAAGAACTGAGCCCGTTCTCCTCTTGGAAAACCGTTTATGAAGCACCACCACCTCCCGAGGAAGAGGTGCTGCAAAAACAAAGCGCGGAGGCGCAACTCCGTCACCTGATCGAAGAAGACCAACCGGATACGGAGAACTCCCGTTACATCCTCGCACTTCTGCTCGAACGGAAGAAGACGATCAAGGAGACCGACCGCCAGCAAGCCTCCGACGGACTAATTCGCATCTACGAACATGCTGCCAGCGGCGAGGTCTTCATCGTGAAAGATCCTCAGCTCCCTCTCAACGAGATCACTCGGCTTGAGGGAGAGGTCGATCGCTTGTTCCCATCGGAATCACCGCCCGCGGGCTCCTCATCCTGAGGGATATGAAGGGTTTTGGATGTTTTCCCGGATTTCGGTTCTATCCCAGAATATCCCGCAGATCTTCTTCGCCCAAACCGCTCATCATCGGCGCCTCATCGTGGATGGCCGCGTCAATGACCTGGCGCTTTTTCTCCTGCAATCGGAGGATCTTCTCTTCCACTGTTCCGGCACAGATCAGCTTGTAGACGTTTACCCTTTTTTCCTGGCCAATGCGGTGGGCCCGATCCGTCGCCTGCTGCTCGACAGCTGGATTCCACCACGGATCAAAATGCACAACCGTGTCCGCCGCCGTGAGATTCAATCCATAACCACCCGCCTTCAAACTGATAAGGAACGTACGTGGCCCGTCCTCCGACTGGAATCTCCGCACTTCTTCCGCCCGCTGGTCAGCGCTCGTCGCCCCATCGATACGGCAAACTTCCATCTCATGTTCACCACACCATCGTTGGAGAATGTTGAGAACACTAACAAATTGTGAAAAGACAAGAACTCGGTGATTCCCTGTTTCCGCTTCCTGCATCAACTCGGAGAAAACACTGAGCTTCGCCGAATCTTCGTCAGCCTTGTCGTCGAACCCCTCGAGAATTCGAAGATCACAACAAACCTGCCGCAGCCGGAGTAGAATGGAGAGGATGCTCATTCGCGCCGCCGCAAATCCCTGTGACTTTAACAATTCCTGCACCTTGGACTGACCGTTCTTCAAAAGCTCCTGATAAACACCGGCTTGCGCCGCAGAAAGCTCGCACATACGCTTCTGTTCGATCTTCTCCGGCAACTCCGGCGCCACCTCCCGCTTCGTCCGCCGAAGTAGAAACGGCTTCAAGCGTCGTCGCAGCCGCTCCTGTTCCGCAGCTGTCCCGCCGGGGTTTCGGGAGATCGGAATCTCATAGCGCTCCTTGAATTCATCGCGAGTCCCCAAGTAGCCCGGCGAAGTGAATTGAAAAAGAGACCAGACGTCTCGCACGGAATTCTCGATGGGGGTCCCGGTTAAGGCGAAGCGTGCGCCTGCGTGAAGCGACCTCACCGCCTTGGCCATCTGCGTGTCAGGATTTCGTATCAGACTCGCCTCGTCCAGAACCACCGTAAGGTAGTCGATCGCCGCGTGTTGGTCGAGATCCCGGACAGTCAATCCATAGGTCGTGAAGACTAGATCGTGCTCTCCGATTTGCGCTAGGAGCTTCTTCCTCGACGAGCCGTGTACGACACATGTCTTCAGGTCAGGCGTCCATCGATGCGCTTCCGCTTCCCAATTCCGCAGGAGCGATGTCGGGCAAACAACCAAACTCGGCCCCTCCCCGCCGGCGGCTTTCATGGCTTGTATGGCGGCAAGAGTCTGCAGTGTTTTTCCCAATCCCATCTCGTCCGCGAGAAGCGCGCCCATGTGGTGCATGCCCCGGCCAAAGAGGAACTCCGCCCCCGTTTGCTGGTAATCCCGAAGGACGCCGGAAAGCTCGCCGAAGTCCGCATGAGGGAGGCTTTCCTCTGGAAATCCCCCTCCAAGATCCCCACGCCAACGCTCTGCCGATGCCACCAGGTAGGCTCCCTGCGCTCTGGAAACACGCAATCGTCCCGCCTTCTGGTCCGGATCCGTATCCCTCACCACTTCCTGCATGTCAGCGATAGCTCCAAGGTCCAGTGCCAGCCGTTTCCCGCCCGGCTTTTTCACTCCGCTACTTCCCATCTGGAGCAATCGCTGAATGTCAGCTGAAGAAACTGACCCGCCGTCCGACGATTCGTAACGCAGGGAAATCTCCAACCAGTCCTCACCGCTGCCCGTCGGTTCGAGAACCGGCCGAACAATCTCCACGTTTCGTGTCACGTATTGAAACCTCTCACCCCGCTCCACGTTCCACGACTCCTCGACCTCCAGCGCTGGCAGGAGCCCGGCGTAGAATCCAAGGATCGTGTCCTCCCCCCGCAACTGCAGCCATCCCTCTCCGTCTGGTTGACTGAATCCCGATGCCGTCAGACGATCCACTGCGCGCGCTTCGGCCTGACTGTCCCGGCTGAGAAATTTCAGGGGGTCGGATGGGTCCCGCATGAGGGGAATGGCAGACTTTCCGCCTGCGGGAGCGAAGTCCGAAAGAGGTTCTCCCGCTCCGCTCAGATACCGGAACTCAAGCCGGGCGGAGACGGCATTCAACGATCCTTCGACCGTTAGCCGGCATTGCAAGACCGCCGGCATGAAGGAGAACCGTCGCAGAAAATCTCCTTCGGACTCTAACAGGAACGCCTCTTCCACGATTGCACTCGCTCCAAGGAACCATTCCACCGGCATCTCGACGGGCTCTCCCTCGGTGATCAGCGGCCACAATTCGTTTCGCGTCGAGGCCAACGAAGGGACCGCCACGGGGAGAAGGCGGGCAGCGCCGGCGTTCCAAAGCCAGACCTTCCCGCTCGGTTCCCCGGCAAAAACCTGGCAATCCCCGGGAAGCGAGTCACGGCTCAACGTCAACCGGCCCTCTCCATTCTCTCTCAAACGGACCCGAAGACGCGCAGGCATCTCGCCCACCTCGACGGGTTCCCCGCCAATGATCACGGACTCCGTGCTCCCTCGAAGCGAAAGCCACAGGTCTGAAAGCTCGCCTCGCTTGAGCACCACGGGCATGGTCCCACCTTTTCCCTGCGGAGGAACTCCACGCGTTGCCAGCCACGCGACACCGGCGTCCCCTCGGCATTCCGGATCCGCCTCGATCGTCGCAAGAAGCTGAATCTTCCCCTTTTCCCACGGAGTCCTGAAATCCTCACGAAGTTCGAAACGGGCCCGATGGCCCGGCCATACCCGATCCTCGCTCACCGCTGATCCCACCGTCTTTTCCGGCGACTTCGATCCCTTCGCAATCGAGCCCTCCTTCGGGCCGGAAATTACATGAAGCACGACAGCAAGGCTGTGCTCGCAAATCGTGCCGTCCCGGCGAGCGGTGAAACACGAGCAGAGATTGTCGATGTCCGTCTTCGTCCGAACCCTCAGTCCCGCCGCCAGTTCCCGTTTCCCGGTAGCGACGACGCCCTTGATCAGCAATGGCTCCTCATCGCCGCACGAACTCCTGACGACGGCACCATTCTCGAAGAGCGACCTGGCCTGCTTCAGCGCCTGCCATCCGCCGATGTCACCCAGCCACTTCTTGTTGAGGTCCTCGCGTTTCAAGCGGGCACTACTAGCCCGCTCTCGCCCCTTTTCCACCGAGTCGACTCAGCAATTCATCACCAACCACGCCAACGAGAATGAGGATGCCGACAATGAAGAATTCATACTTGCTGGGGACCCCGAGAAAGAGCGATGCGCTGAGCGTGATGCGCAGCAACGCGGAACCAAGGATGACACCAACAATCGATCCTTCCCCGCCACGAAGGCTGCAGCCGCCAAGAACCGCTCCCGCGATGGCCCACAATTCGAAAAAGTTGCCAAACCCGGCAGGGGCAGCCCCATTCTGGTCGGAAACAAAAAGAATGGCGGCCACTCCCGCCAGAAAAGAACTGATGACATACGCCGAGATCTTGATGCGGACCGTCGGAACTCCGCTGAAGGCTGCCGCTTCCTCGTTGCGCCCGAGCGCGATCAACTGACGCCCAAAAACAGTCCGGTTCAGGAGAACCCAGGCAATGACGGCGATGATGAGCATGATGAAGAACGGGGCGGGAATGAACCCGAAATAGCGATCATCGGTGATGGCGTCCTTGAACGCCTCATGCTCGTTTCCAAAGCCCTGGCGGGTGTCACTGGCAACGACCCGCGCGAGGCCCCGATAGATCAAGAGTCCGCAGAGGGTGACCACGAACGGTTGCAATCGGAGCTTGGTGATGAGCAAGCCGTGGACCAGCCCAATCACGGCGCACATGGCGAGGAGAACGAGGCTTGCCGTTCCCATCGAAAGCGGCGTGCCGAGCAAGGGATCACTCTCGCTAACCAGCATGGGCAGCATCACCCCGCAGAGTCCGATGAGGGAACCGATGGACAGATCAATGCCCCCCGTGAGAATGACGAAAGCAACCCCAATGGCGATGATCCCGTAGCGACCGGTCCGCTCGAACTGGTTCCCCATGTTCTCCGCGCCGAAGAAACTCTGGCTGATGCCGCCGGTGACGAGCGTCAGGATGACGAGAATACCCAGCACACCCAGGGTCCGCCTGTTTTCGGCGGCCCAGGATTTGAATTTCTCAAGAAAGGGGACGGTGTCGTTCATCAGGCGGCAATGGATTCTTCACTTCCGGTGGCAAGGGTCATGATGCCTGGCTCCAATTGGTATCCAGCAAATCCTCGGGATACAACCTGTAGAAGAGTTTGAGATGGCAGCCGCATAAATTCTGCATCGGAT
>JBCDLR010000269.1:0-5729 GCA_038745205.1 Verrucomicrobiota bacterium | reverse complement strand
CTTTGAATATAATTCCGTAAAGTGTTTTGAACTGCTGGTCCTCATCAACGCGGTTCTGAAGCCGATGTGGGGTCGACCACGCCCGGCGGAGTTGGAGCAATTCGGAAAGAAGGAGCAATATGAGAGACTCTGGGAGTATGATCCAACCAGTGATGGAAAGTCTTTCCCGAGCGGTCACGCCTCAATGGGATTCTACTTTTTTGCCCTCGCGATATTGGCCTACCGGAAGCGGAGTCGCTGGACGGGAGCCGCCTTTGGCGCCGCTCTTGGGTTCGGATTGGTGATGGGGAGCGTGCGGGTGATTCAAGGCGGTCATTTTGTCAGCGACGTCTTGTGGGCGGCGAGCATCTGCTGGTTCACGGCCGTTCTCCTCGCGCCAATCATTCCAGCCGGGGAGAGAGAGTCCAAAATGGTGTGAAGGCTCCCGACGGGCAGATCGATCTCGTCGCGAAACTGGCGGGCGTCGGCTTGATGGCGGGAATGCTGATTTCGTGGCGGTTATGGATGAGTGCGGGAAGGGTTTTTCCGGAGGTGCCTCTGATTCCTTTCTTCCCGGATTTGCCGGTGGCCTTGAATGGAATGCTCTACGGCGGCTGTCTGACCGCCATTCTCTTCATGCTTCGTGGAGTCCGGCAAAGTGCGCTGTCCGTGATGTTCGTCTTTCTGGTCGTCCTTCTTCTCGGCGATCAAATGCGATGGCAACCTTGGGTCTGGCACTACGGACTCTTGCTCGGGGCGTTCGCGCTATTCCGTTCCTCTGGGCGGCCGCTGGAACTTTCCCTGGCCCTCAAGATGATCACCATCGCCTTCTATTTCTGGGCGGGCTTTCACAAACTTGGAGGACCGTTCGAGGATTTCTACGGATCGGCGCTCGCAAAGAGATGGATCGAGGAAGCACCTTTATTGATCTCGAACCTGATTGCCGGTGGCGGTAAGTTCATCCCGTGGATCGAGATCCTGACGGCAGTGCTCCTCGCTGTTCCGCAGTTGGTCGCGCGACGGATCGGTGTTCTCCTCGCCTGCTTCGTTCATCTTGGAATTCTTTCCTGGTTGGTTTCGATGAATCTCAATCACGTCGTTTGGTCGTGGAACGTGGTGGCTCCGCTCATCGTCTTCTTCCTCTTCTGGCCACGCGCACAGCGAGCGGGTGAGTCGGAGAAGACGGGCACTTCTTTCCCATCCATTGTGCTGTTGGGTGTCCTCGGAGCGCTGACTTTTATCGCTCCGGCACTCTCGTGGACTCAGCGATGGGACCGATCGCTCTCGTTTCACCTCTATTCCGGCCGAGCGCAGCGGGTTTTGCTGGCCCTGACCGAGGAAACGCTGGAGAACAAGGCGCCAGATCTGAAACCTTGGGCGAAGCCGTCGCCCCATTGGCCTCGGATGATGCAAGTGGACCTCGAAGACTGGGCGCTGAACGAACTCAACGTCGCGTTCGTCGGCGAGGATCGCGTTGTCCTCGCGCTCTCAAAGACCTTGACGGAGCGGTTTTCGCTCGATGAGACGGACACATTTTTCTACCGGGATTTTCCCAAGGTGCGAACCCTCGGCTGGGGAATGTGGCGGGCGAGAAACGTCACGACAATGCGATCCCTTCCGGATCTTCAACCGTTGCCGGATTCGTGATCAGGAGCGGTGGCCCCATCGAAGGGCCGGGCGGCTGGTTTCCACCGCAAGGTCTGAAGGCCTCGAGGACCAATGGGAATTCAAACCAAGAGGTCGTCGGCGGTCACCGACTGTCTATCGAGGAAGAAATCGATCAGGCACTCCCGGGTCTCAATAGGGTGGAGCTGGGATCGGCTCGAAGGTTCTTCAATAAGTCCCCGCAGTTTCATCATACGCTGTCCTCCGGACTGCGCATCATAGCTGTTGAAGGCGACGGTGATCGTTTCATCCGCACGGAAGCTGCGACGGGTTTTGGAATCCCTGAGGTTGGCAACCTTGATCCCGTTTCCGGATTTGGTGAATTCCACTTCAACCCCCATCAGATTTCGATGGGTGTAGCGCCCGGAATTCACAGCCTCTTCGAGGACGGTCACCACGTCGCGGACCCGCAGGCTGGCCGTCACGACCATGTTCTCGTAGGGGATGATCTCCCAGACATCGCTGACCTTGAGAGTGCGGGGCTCGATGGTGGACTCCGAAAACGGCCCGTGGAAAACCGCGTCGACCTCCAGTTTTCGTTTTTCAAGGGAGTGGCTGATGGCGGCGGCGATTAGGCGTTCGTGGCCGTTGGGTTTGCCGCGCTCGTATTCGCCGTCGAGGGCGACTTCCAGCTTCCCGATTTCCCGTGCCAGTTCCTCATCCGAGGCACCGATCTCGTCCTTTGCCATCTGCAGGACGAGCGGATCCATCTCGAAGCTACGGTCCATGAAGACGGTGAACGTCCGCTTGTCGACGAGCATGTTCCGCGACTTGGAAAACGTTAGATCAACCCGGCCAAGATTGATGCCCCAGTAGGCGGACTGCGTGTAGATCGTATCGTCCAAGTAGTACGAGGAGTAGTCACGATGGGTGTGGCCCGCAATGTAGATGTCGATCTCCCTGTTCGTGTCAATTGTGTCGTGAGCCCGGTTGGCGTAGTCATCTCCGCCCCGCTTTGTGCCCATGTGTCCGATGGAAATCACGGCATGGGGGTCGTCCATCTCCGCAATCGCTGCCTTTGCCGCCGAAGCGGGATCGGTCGCGGTGATGCCTCCCAGTAATTTCGGATTGAGCCAGTAGGGGAGACCGGGTGTGGTCAAGCCGAGGAATCCGATGCGGAATCCATCGATCGTTTCCATATGAGACCGTCGGATCCCTTCCGTGGGTATTGTCGCGGCGTCGAGATTCAAGTTGGATCCGAGCGTGGGCATGCCGGCGGAGGAAATGGCATCCGCCACGGGCTCGATGCCCCAGTCGAACTCATGATTGCCCAGGACCCAGCTGTCGTAGTTGAAGGCGTTGAGCAGCTTGATCATCAGCTTACCGCGATTGCGTCGCGATACGTGCGTGCCTTGGTAGAGGTCGCCGGCATCGACGAGGATGTGGTTCGGATTCTGGCGTTTCCATTCCCGGATCAGGGTCGCGCAACGCGCGAAGCCACCCACGTTTCCGATTCCTTCATAGTTGACCGCGGGACGGATGTGGCCGTGGAGATCGGTGGTGTGAATGATAGAGACGGTCGTGAGATCGTCGTCGGGTGTGGTCTCGCGGGATTGCGCGGTAAATGGTGCAAGCGAGGAGCCGAAAAAGGCGGAGGCACCGGTTTGGAGGAACCGTCGGCGGGACGTGGCAGCAGGCATGGGGGACCGTAACGCGGCAGAAGGGCCGTCCGCAATGAGCAAAAGCGGCGCTTGGAAGCACGGGCGAGTGGGTTATCTTCCTTGCTTTTCACTGGCGCATGCAATTTGGCGACATTCGGGGCATCCTTCAGTATGCCACCCAGTTCCGCGGCAAGACCTTCGTGGTCAACGTCGACGGGCTTATCGTCGCGCGCGAGGGGTTCTCGAATCTGCTCCTCGATATCGCCGTCCTCCACTCGCTGAACATCCGGACCGTGCTTGTTCACGGAGCCGGTTTCCAGATTCGTGAACTCGCGGCTTCGCGCGGGATCGAGCTCTCGAATGACGATGGGACCGGTCTTACGGATGAAGCGACCCTTCAGGTCAGCATCGACGCGGTCACGCGATTGCACGGTGAGTTGATGCAGCGACTGACGACAGCGGGCCTGCAGGCGGTGGCGGGGAACGTCGTCATCGCGAAGCCGGCGGGAATCGTCAACGGCGTCGACCAACTGATGACGGGCACGATCGACCGAATCGATGTTCCCCGTCTCGAGACATTTCTCAAGGAAGGCATGCTCCCGGTGGTTGGTCCCTTGGGCTATGACCAACGTGGCCAGATGCTCCGCGTCAATTCGGATGCCGTCGCGCTTGCCATTGCCACTGCTTTGAAGGCGGAGAAGCTCCTCTTTGTTACCGGGCACCGCATCACGGATGAGGAAGGCACCCGGTTCAACATCCCGGTTGCGGAAGCCGAACAATTGGCGAAGAGCGAGCGGATTGCCGCCTCGTCGCGCCTCTCCTCGATCTTCAAATTCGCCATTGCGGCCTGCAACGAAGGGGTCTCCCGTTCGCACATTCTCGACGGGCGCGAGAACGAGGTGCTGCTCGCCGAACTCTTCTCGAACGAGGGCGTCGGGACGATGATTCACGGCGACGACTATGACCAGATTCGCGAGGCGCGTCCTGAGGATGTTCCCGAGGTCATGGCGCTGATCCAGGCTTCGATTGCGAATGCGGAACTCGCGCCCCGGACGCAGCAGGAGATCATGGACAAGTTGGATGATTATGCGCTGTTGGAAATCGACGGCAATATCGTCGGTACAGTCGCCATCCATTTTTTCCGCGAGGAGAATGTGGCCGAACTGGCGTGCCTCTTTGTCAAACGCGACCACGAGCACCGCGGACATGGACGAAGAATGGTTGGATTCGCGGAGAAGCGAGCGAGGCGTTTGGGTGCCCTGAAGATTTTCGCGCTGAGCACCCAGGCGACGGGGTTCTTCTCCAACATCGCGGGTTTTCGAGAAGCCGGTCTGGATGAACTTCCTCCTCAGAAGCTGGCGCTGATCTCGGAACAGAGGAGAAATTCCCTCGTCTTCGTGAAAACGCTGTGAGGGCATCAATCCTCATAGCCGTTCAACTTTCCTTCTGGTAGGATCAGGCCGCATGCAGGAGTCCGGGTCGAATGCGCGTTTGGAGAGTGCGGGGCGGTTTTCCCTTCCACGAGTCTGGGGGCGGCAATGGAAAAGAGGAATCATCGTGTCCGCCCTCCTTTTTGTGTTCTGCGTGGGGGCGGTGGCTTTTTTCCTCGCGTCCCTGCCGAAACTGTACGATGGCGTCGCCGTTTACGAGCCGTTGCCCATGGGGAAAGTGACTGAGGAGGGGCGTTGGGAAGTTACCGCGATAAACGACTTGTTTTACGAAACGGAGACCGAAGTGTTCAACTCCCGGGAGGTGAGGAATGACGTCATTTTTGAACTCGACCTGATCCAAAAATGGGATCTAGGCTCCAGTTCTCAAGCGGCGGATCTTCTTGCTGAACGAACGAGCGCCAAGCGGATCGGGGAGTCAGGAATGATCAGAGTCACCAGCCTTTCGCCGGACCCTTGGGAAGCGGCGATTGTGGCCAATGCGTTTGGACAGGCCTATGAGAAACGCAGGAGGGAAGACCGGGACCTCCAGGTGAAAAACTCGATTATTTCGACGAATCAGGTGCTCCCGATCATCAAGGACCAATTGGACAAGGGGACAGCGAAAGTCCTCGATTTGAAAAGAACTCTTGGCCTTGGCGGTTCGTTGGAAGAAAAGGAAACCATCGAGTCTGTGCCGGGGGGCAGCGTCCTCGGGGTGGCGGAAGACAGGATCCAGGAATTGCGGCTTGAGATTGGCGAGCACCAGTCACTCCTGGACCACGTCTCGGATCTGCGAGGAGCAGTCGCTCTTCTTGCCTATGAAGCTGAGTTTGGCAATGTCCCGCCGGGGAAGGACGAAGAGGAGCTGATGGAAGACTGGTCCGCCCGGCTTGTCGCAAAGATCGCATCCGACACGGCGCGGATGGAGGGCTTCATTGAGAAGCGCGATGAATTGCTTGAGGAAGGCAAAGCCCGGGACCGGACGAGGATTGAATACGAGGAGATGCTGAAGGAACTCTCCCTGCTTGGGGACACCCGTAAAGGCCTTGAGCAG
>JBCDLR010000268.1:0-5739 GCA_038745205.1 Verrucomicrobiota bacterium | reverse complement strand
GGCTGAATTCGGAATCGGTGTCAGCAGTCTGGGTATTGACGCGAAGACGCTCGACGAATTGCCGGAGCCCGGGGTTCTTCGCCAGTCTGCCAACGGGGAAACACCATGGTCAAGTTGTGTGCAGCTCCAGCAGATCGCCGCTCCCCGTGCGCGAAAGGAACTCGATTGGGTCGTCATCCGTGGCCTTCGCAAGAGCAACGAGGAATTCGAGTCCCTGTTCCGTTGGATTTCACACTGCCTCGATTCCAGCTCACTCATCAGCTACAACGAGTTCGAAGAGAAGAAGGGTGACATTGCGACCTCCGAAGCCGAGGCCTTCAAACGCGAACTCGAGCACGCAGGGTCCGTCGTCAAAGGGTAGACCGGGCGGCGTTCAACGCTTTACGCAAAGCGCAGTCAACTCATCGTGGAGTTTCTCCAGCTCAGGGACCTCTGCGCCCGCTTCCTTGGCGCGGCGCAACGGTTCCCCCCAGATGGCTCCCACCTCGACGTCCCGCCCGGCGAGGAAGTCGATCAAGCTTGAAGGCAGGTAGTCCTTCATCGCGAGCGTCACCTCGACCTGCTGATCGACCAAGCCGGGGGAGAACTCAAACCCTTGTGCCGCTGCCGCCCCCATCGTCTCCTGCATCAGGGCGCGGGCTCGTTGGTGCAGCTTGTCATCCGCGAGGACTTTTCCGACGTCGATCCCACCGCCAATGATGGAAAGGCCATTGAAAGGGATATTCCACACGAGTTTTTTCCAGCGCTCCCGCAAGAAATGCTCCTTGGTTTCGCATTGGACATCCGAGCGCACGAACAAGTCCCTCACCGCGCATGTCCTCTCCAAGGGACGACCGGAGATTTCCCCGATGGACACTCTGCCTTGCCCAAGGTGCTCGATCAATCCTGGCTGCGTCTTGTTGATGCACGTGAAACAAAGACCCCCGATCACGCGCTCCCCACCAAAGTTCGCGGCGAGGAACTCCTCATTCCCCAGACCATTCTGCAAAGTCAGCAGGATCGTACCATCATCGAGCAAAGGCGGAAGATGCTCCTTCAGGGACTCATTAGCCGTCGCCTTCAGCGCGATGATAACGAGGTCGCATGCACCAATCTCCTCCGTGTTCCCCGCGGCATGGACGGACTCAAGATGAAAATCCCCGCGCACGCTCTTCACCTTCAGCCCATTCACTCTCACATGATCCAAATCGCTCCGGAGGAGAAAATGCACCTCGGTCCCGTGCTGCACGAGCTTGGCCCCATAATAGCCTCCCACGGCGCCGCTCCCGACGACGGCGACACGTGGCGTCCACTCTGACCCATTCATGTGCTCAATCCTGCCCGCTTTTCAGCTAATCCCAAAGCGATTCCGGATACTCGCCCGCAGTGATCAATTGCTTGATGGATTCCATGACGAGCGGCTTGTCTTCCTGGTAGGTCACCCCAAACCAAGGACTCGACGTCTGCAGGACCTTCGCCTCGGCGCGCTTCTCCGAAATCAATTCATCCACCACTGCCGGAATGTAGCACTCACTCTTCGGCTCATTTCCCCGTTCGCGGAGGAAGTGCTCGAACTTCTCCCTCAGCACCGGAAAGAGCGCGGGAGTGAACCCCCACATATTCATGGAAACAGTCTCCTCCCCGGTCAACACGCGCACATCCTCGCCCTCGCGGTGCTCAGCCCCGGACTCCGTCTTCGCAATCTTCGTCAACTCCTCGACCGACTTCAGATTCCCCGAAGCGTCCACATCGCAGATCCCACGCGAGACCGTACCGAAGTCCGACAATGTGTTCTTCAGGAGAAACCCGACCATCGAGCACGGGCATTCGACTCCTTCAGGATCAAGTGAGTCCCCGGTCAAGTGACCGGCGAGTTTTGCGTAGGCGTCTCTTCCATAGAAATCATCCGCATTGATGACCGCAAAGGGTTCGTTGATGGCCCCGTCAGCCATGAGGATGGCATGGGCCGTTCCCCACGGCTTCTCCCGCCCTTCCGGCACCTCGTAGCCTTCAGGCAACGCATCGAGTTGTTGGAAAGCATAGTCAACCTCGGCGCCCTGGGCGAAATGAGCATCGGCGAATTCCCTGAACTGCGAT
Source organism: Verrucomicrobiota bacterium (assembly GCA_038745205.1). GTDB lineage: Bacteria > Verrucomicrobiota > Verrucomicrobiia > Verrucomicrobiales > DEV007 > JBCCWV01. The sequence continues at coordinate 3,663 of JBCDLR010000268.1, read as the reverse complement.
TCGAAGTCCCGCCGGATGACGATCACCACTCTTCCGAAGCCCGCTCGCAAGGCGTCATAAACCGAGTAGTCGAGAATCGCCTCCCCGCCCGGACCCATGGCATCGATTTGCTTGAGCCCGCCGTAACGGCTGCCCATCCCGGCGGCGAGAATCAACAAGGTCGGTTTGCTCATGCGCCATCTTCGCCGCCGCCTCCACGCGGTCAAGTGGCCTTCCCGCTGCGAAATCGCGCGAAAATCTAGACAAATCCTGCTGGCAGATCCGCTGGAAGTGTGAAAGCGAATGAAGAACACGCAATGGCAGAATCCGATCCCGCAGACGACACGTGGTCGCACTGGTTTCACGAATATGGACCGCGACTGCTCCTCTTTGCGAGGCAACAAACGAGGACCGAGGCCGACGCCCAGGACGTCCTTCAGGATGCCATTGTCCGGCTTTGGAAGTCCAACGACAAGCATCGGGATTCCGCACCTGCAATCCCGGATCTTCCCCTGGTCTATCGCGCCATTCGGCACGCCGCGATCGACCTCGGGAGAAAGACGGACCGGCGTGTTCGGCGCGAGCAGTCTTCTGAATACGTCCTCGATGAAAACCGGGACAAGGTCGAATGGTTCGGAGGAAGCAGCCTTGAAGAAGGCGAACGCAATGCCGCCCTCGAAGCCGAGTTGCAAAAGCTCCCGGAAAAATTTCGCGAAGTCCTCGTCCTCAAGATCTGGGGTGAACAGACCTTCGCCCAAATTGCCGACGCTCTCGCCATCTCGCAGAACACCGCAGCCTCTCGATACCGCTACGGGATGGAGGCCCTTCGCAAGTCCCTCAAACCAGAACAGTTTTCCCCCTAGCCATGGACGATAGAGAACTCCAGCAGTTTGAAGATGCTCTCCGCCGGAGTCGCCCTTCGCGTTTGCCTGCCGGTTTCTCCGAGCGCGTGGATGCCGCACGGAGAAAGGACGACGGCAAGGCGGACAACATCATCGACGCCCGTGACGCCTTCCAGTGGTTTCGACCGCTTCTCAATGCGGCGGCCGTTGCCGCCGTGGTCTTTGGCCTCATCCTCTTCTTCAGCCCGGGCCAACCTCCCGCAGACAGCGTCGCCGAGGGGGAATCCGTGACGAATCAGTCAGTCGAGGAGAGCGTTCAGGTCCCGCGGGGCTGGCAACCGGTCAAGGCGGGAAATACCGTCGAGGACGCCCATGATGACGGGATCATCTACAGTGGAGATGGTGTCCTCTCTCGAAGCATTCGCTACAAATTCACCGACAATTACCGCTGGGTCAATCCGGAGACGGGTGCCACCATCGAGTTCAGCATTCCTCACGAGTCCCGCATTGTTGTCCCCGTTGAAACAGACTAACCCAACAAGAACATGAAGAATACATATCCTGTTATGATAACAGCGTGGATGGCACTTGCTGCCATTCCGGTCACCAGCTGGGCGGATATCACTGTTCCCTCGAAGAAGAGGAATGTTGCCCAGAACATGCAGAAGGGTCCGGCCGGATCAGATCCCTCACAGAGGCGAACATGGCCCGTCAAGGAACGCCCCTTCCTCATCGCCAGCAGGGAGTCGGAGCTAACGCCCTCCGCATGGCTCGGTATCGCCACAGAGGATGTTCCTCCGGTCCTCGCGGCCCAACTCGGGCGGGACAATTCCCGTGGAGCGGTCGTCACCGCCGTCGTTCCCGAAAGCCCCGCAGAGGCCGCTGCCCTCGAGAAACACGACATCATCCTCCGCATGGACGGAATCGAAGTCATGGCCCCGAATGAACTAACGGAGTTCATGGCCGGGAAATCGCCGGGCGAGTCCGTCACGCTCACCGTCCTCCGCGGCGGAAAGGAGCTCAAGATCGAAGCAACCCTGGCGGAATCCCCCAAACATCCGGCTCATCAGCAAGTGACTCCGTCCGGCACCGTCAACGTCTTGCCGCCACGCCATGGACCGTTTGGCGACCTTTTCGAAGGGAATCGCGGTCCCTTTGCGATGATTGAAGAGATGGAGAAGGAGATGGACCGCATGCAGGAGGAGATGAGGAAGCGTTTCCAGCACAGTTTCAATTCCCCGAGTGGCCCAGACTCGATGACGCACATCATGCGGTCCAACGGGAGCGCCAGCTACAGCGACAATGATGGAACGATCATCGTCGACATGAAGGATGGTCAGAAGCACGTGCGCGCAACCACGCCCGAGGGAGAAGTTCTTTTCGACGGCCCGGCCAATACCGAGGAAGAGCTGAGCAAAATGCCTCCGAGCGTGCGCGAGCGCTTTGAAAAATTCGACACAGACCCGTTCGACATGCGGACAATGCCCGGCCTGAAGAATTTTGGGAATTTGTTCGACTTCGAAATCGACGAGCCCCGGTCCGAGGGGCCGGAGGTGAAGAAGGATTTTCGAAGAATGAAGCGCGCTCCACAAGTCGAATCCAGTGATGATGAAAAGACCGGCGAGGAGCCTGCCACGAGCGAATAAAAGAATCTTAGCAAAAACGAACCCAACTGAGCGGCACCGATGAGCAAACCCTTGGCTCCCGGTGCCGTTCCCTTTTGGGACCCTGGGGAATATTGAGAAGCCCGTTTAGGTCATCAGTAATTCACGCGCTTTTTCCGCGTCTTCCGCGATCTGGGCCTTGAGCGAATCAATACCGTCGAATTTCCTTTCCGGTCGGATGAACCCGCGAAAATGCACTTCAAGAAGGCGCCCGTAGATGTCTTCGGCGAAATCAAAAAAGTGGATTTCCAAGCGCCGCGAGGCATCCGTTTGATTGATGGTGGGGCGCACCCCGAGATTCCCAACCCCGGTCAGGACACGTCCATCCAGTGTGGCCTCAACCGCATAGACCCCGTTGGGTGGCAGCTCTTCGTTGAAAACGGTCAAATTCGCCGTGGGATAACCAATTTTCCCTCCCAGCCTGTCCCCCTCAATGACCCGGCCGAGCACCGTGTAATCCCTGCCCAACAAGAACTCTGCCGTGGCAAAGTCGCCGTTTTGAACCGCGACGCGAATGCGCGTACTGCTCACCACCTCTCCGTCCCGTGAAACCACCGCATCAACGGCGACGACGGAATATTCAGCATCCTTCGCCAACAGCTCCAGCAACCGGACATCCCCTTCCCGGCGCGCACCAAACTTCCAATCCTTCCCGACGCAGATCGTCTTCAGCCCGCCGCTCTCCTGGACAAGGTCTTCCACAAACTGGCGCGCGGACTTCTCCGAAAACGGCCTGTCGAAATGAATCACCAACAATCCATCCACCCCCATGGAACCGATAAGGAGTTTCTTGTGCTCGGTGGACGCAAGCAACCGCCGCGGGCTGTCCGGGAAAAGAACACGTGAAGGATGCGGATCAAAGGTCACGACAATAGCACTGCCTCCATCCTTCTCCGCGCGGCGCAATGCCTCCCCGATGACGGCCTTGTGTCCCAGATGCACTCCGTCAAAAACCCCGATCGCCAGGTGATGGGGCGCCGGCAACGCTTTCAATCCCTCAATATGATCGAACGTCTTCATCCTGGTCACGCGCCGCGGAGTCGGGAAACTTCAGCCAGCGAGAGAACACGCTCACGAACGCCCTTTCGATCCGTCGCCTTCAATTCCTCAAAGGTAATCGCCCCGTCCGCCGAGAATTTCCCCGACTTCGTCCGGCGCAGGGCGCTCAAGTGCGCTCC
>JBCDLR010000267.1:0-5744 GCA_038745205.1 Verrucomicrobiota bacterium | reverse complement strand
CGGAGCGGCAAAAGGAAGGAGCAGCCAGGGCAGAACGTGACCGCCAAAGAGGAGAACAGAGAAGGGAAAAATGAGCCCCGGAGCGGCGATTCCCTCGGTGGCGTTCTTGCCAAGGCCTCGCCAGACCCCTGAAAAGTCCCTATACATCCGGCAGGTGACCAGTCCCGCGAGGTTGCAGAAGTCGGTTTTCATTCCGTGGCGACGGAAGAGCCGAGGCAGCCGGATGCCATCGTGGAAGGTGTTCCGGATCGCTTCATGGCCACCGGACGTTTCGTAGTCCGTTTTCCGGGCAACAAACAGTCCGCCCCATCCGGCGCCGCACCCGGTCGAAGTGGTTACGCGCATCATGCGCAGGGAGAGGAAACCGAGAAGAATGAAATGGATCATGGGAACGAGCAGCTTCTCTCCGATCGTCCTCATCTCCTGTCCGGGGAATCCGCTGACGAGCTGCGCTTTCGAAGTGTCGAGGAAATCGACCATTGCCGCCACCGCTTGAGGGTCGACGCGTACATCCGCATCGAGAAAGAAGAGAATTTCATTCCGCGCGTGTTCCGCGAGGCGGGCGCACGCGTGTTGCTTGCCGGCCCACCCGGGAGGCAAGGGGGGCGCGTGTTCCAGCCGCACGCGAAGGTCCTCCGCGGCGATGGCTTTCACGATTTCCACCGTGCGGTCCGTGGAGTGGTCGTCGAGGACAACCACCTCCAGATCGATGTGCTCGCTGGAGAGCACGCTTCGCAGAACGGTTTCGATGTTGGCTTCCTCGTCGCGGGCCGGGATGAGGACGGAGACGGAGGGCCACTCTGCGGAGGACAACCGGCGCACGCCCGGGCGACGAAACTCCTTCAGGTTCAGGAGAAAAACGACCGCCGGAACGAAGGCGAGCCAGAAGGCGACTTGGGCGAGAACGTCCATGAATGATACGGGAAAGTCTTACGACGGATCCGGGGATCGAAGTTTCTTTCGTTCGTCGATGGAGGCATGCCTGGGGTCGAAATCCTCCCCTCGAAGCTTCGCACGCAGGGCCTGCCAGAGTCCATAGATTCCACCGGTGCCCCTTCTTCCCTGCACGAGCGGTTCGAAAGGGGCGAGGTCCCTCTGCTGCGTCAGGCTGGCCAATTCGTCCTGGCAATGACCCAAGGCAGTCTCAAGGCGGCATGTCCACTCCTCCGCCGTGAATTCCTCCCGAGACCTCAGCGGGATCGGATCGCCAAAACGGCAGAAGATATCGGGCCAGCGTTCGTCGCCGAGAATGTACTCGACAGCCATGGGGATGAGTTGCCCCGCAGTGCCTCTGGAGGCAAGGTGGCCGATACCGGGTTTGAATCGAACGGGACGATCCCTGGTGTCGGTGAACTTCCCTTGTGGAGTTACCCAGAGGAAGGCGTCCTTAGAATCGAGAACGGCTTTCCCGATACGGACGAATTCACGGAGGCCTCGTCCGCTTTCAGCGTCCACTCCAAAGAAGCCGATCTTCTTCATGAACGGATAGCGCTCGACCGCTTCCGCGTCGATGGGGGCGTAGTGACGGGCATCGGGGAAAAGAGTGGCTCCGAGGACCGGGCCGGTGACGGCGTCCCACCAGCATGGATGATTGAAGAAGATGACGGCGCCTCCCTGTGTCTGGCGGATCCGCTCCAGCGACTCCTTTTCGACCCACAGGGCGCCGAAATTTTTCCCGAGGAATCTTGGAAAGTGGCGGAAAAAGAACCAAAGCAGGAATCCGCCGGTTTTCGGGAGGGGATTCTTGGATGGGCGGGCTTGGCTCATGGCGGGATCGGCGTCCGATTGACAGCTACGATGACACGGATGATGATATCCGCCAACCAAGCAGGGGCGCTGTCCGTAAGTAGCGGGTGGCTGAGATCCGCGACACCGGAGACCCTTCGAACCTGAAGCGGGTAATGCCGCCGCAGGGAGCTGCCCGACGAGATTTCCCATCGGTCATGTTGCTTCCGCGGAGCAGCGTGACCGTTTTTATTGCCCAGACAGATTCCTATCATGATCGCCGACGCCGAATCCCTCAAGAAGTCCGCTTCGAGTCCCAGCCTTTTTCCAAACAGCCGGAGGATCTACGTCGACGGCCAGCAGCATGCCGAAGTCAGCGTGCCCATGCGTGAGATCACCTTGAGCGAGACCAAGCACCCGGACGGACGTATTGAGGTCAATGAACCGGTGCGCGTGTATGACCCGAGCGGGCCGTGGGGAGATCCGGAATTCGAGGGTGACGTCACGCAGGGGCTGCCTGCATTGAGGCGCCCTTGGATCGAAGCGCGGGGAGATGTGGAGGAATACGACGGGCGCGACGTGAAACCGGAGGACAACGGCTATCTCAGCGACGAGCACGCCGACCGTTTCAACGCGAACAAGGCGGCGAAGAACAAGCTCAAGGAGTATCCCGGATTGAAGCGTCGACCGCTGCGTGCGAGCGGCGAAGCGCCTGTCACCCAGATGTGGTATGCGAAGCAGGGGATCGTGACGCCGGAGATGGAGTTCATCGCCATCCGGGAAAACCTCGGCCGGGAAGCGGCGATGAAAACGTTGCACGATACGTATCCCAATCCGAAGACCCGTCCTGAAAACACGACCCCGGCAGGCTACGAGATGCCGCGCCCCTCGGAAGTGGATCCGCTGCGTCAGGTCCCGCGCAATGTGCTGGAACACCAGCATCCGGGCGAGGGTTTCGGGGCGAAAACGCCGGATTTCATCACGCCCGAATTTGTGCGCGACGAGGTCGCCCGCGGTCGTGCGATCATTCCCGTGAACATCAACCATCCGGAGAGCGAACCGATGATCATTGGCCGGAATTTCCTGGTGAAGATCAACGCGAACATCGGGAATTCAGCGGTCGCTTCCTCGATCGACGAGGAAGTGGAGAAGATGCGCTGGGCGACGAAATGGGGAGCGGACACGGTGATGGACCTGAGCACGGGGAAAAACATCCACGCCACCCGCGAGTGGATCCTCCGCAACAGCCCGGTCCCGATTGGGACGGTTCCAATCTATCAGGCACTGGAGAAGGTGAATGGCCAGGTCGAGGCGTTGAACTGGGAAATTTTCCGCGACACCCTCATCGAGCAGGCCGAGCAGGGTGTCGACTACTTCACGATTCACGCGGGTGTTCTCCTCCGGTTCGTCCCGCACACCGCGCGTCGCATGACGGGCATCGTGAGCCGCGGTGGATCCATCATGGCGAAGTGGTGCCTCTCGCACCATCGGGAGAGCTTCCTCTACGACCACTGGGACGACATCTGTGACATCATGGCGGCCTACGATGTGAGCTTTTCAATTGGCGACGGCCTCCGTCCGGGATCGATCGCCGATGCCAACGACTACGCGCAACTCGCCGAACTCGAGGTGCAGGGAGAATTGACCAAGCGCGCCTGGGAAAAAGGCGTGCAGGTGATGAACGAGGGTCCCGGGCACGTCCCGATGCACCTTATCCAGGAAAACATGCAGAAGCAGATCGAGTGGTGCCACGAGGCGCCGTTCTACACGCTGGGGCCGCTGACGACGGATGTGGCGCCAGGATACGACCACATCACCAGCGGGATCGGGGCAGCGATGATCGGGTGGTATGGCTGTGCCATGCTGTGCTACGTGACTCCGAAGGAACACCTCGGGCTTCCGGACCGGAATGACGTGCGCGAAGGGGTGATCACCTACAAGATTGCCGCGCATGCCGCCGACCTCGCAAAGGGTCACCCCGCGGCGCAGGAACGGGACAATGCACTGTCCAAGGCCCGCTTCGAATTTCGCTGGGAAGACCAGTTCAACCTTGGACTGGATCCGGACAAGGCTCGTGAATACCACGATGAGACCCTCCCGCAGGATGGAGCGAAGACGGCGCATTTCTGCTCCATGTGCGGACCGAGCTTCTGCTCGATGAAGATCACCGACGACATCCGCCAGTATGCGGCAGAGCAGGGGCTGACCCCGGAAAAGGCGCTCGAGAAGGGGATGGAAGAAAAGTCACGTGAGTTCGTTGAGACGGGCGGTGAAGTCTATCGCTGATCACCGGGGAGTGCCCCCTTCGCGCTAGGCTTGACGAATTCTTCCCGCGATCTCCCAGTCAGAGTCCCCGTTGGATTTCATGCGAATCTGCTCCCGGATGGCGGCGGCCTTCTTGGAGCTGCCGTGCTCAACACTGACAAGGACACCATCCTTGGAGTCCCTTAGTTCCAGGATGCGGAAGACCGGTTCGCGCTTGATGCGGAAAAAGCAGTAGAGGGGCACGTCGGTATGAAGGGCATTCCAAATGAGCTGAGCGGGAGGGAAGTTGGGAAGCTCGCTCAGGGTAAAGAGGACCTTCCGGATGAACGTTTCTCCATGACGACGGGTGAGACGTGCGGCGTGAGTTTTGCAGAGCTGATGATCGAGAAAGGCGACGACGGGGTTGCGTTGGGCGTCAACCATGTCATCGACGAGGTCTTCCTGGTGCATGCGCATCGCGGCCTGGAATTGGCGACGCGAGAGTTCCCCACTTTCAAACTTCCGGAAAAGCTGCGCTGGAGTGGGGAGCTCGGCGGGAGGGGATTTCGAGGAAGTCTTCAGCGGGAGAGGGGGGAGACGGAGACCGCTGGATTCTCTATCACTTGAGCTTGGTTTTCCAGAGATCTTCCTTGAATCCGACGAGAGTGATTCCGGCCGAGGTGTCGATGGCAAACGGCCGTTTCACCAGGTTGCCGTTCGAGGAAAGCAGCTCAAGCGCCTCCTTTTCCGGCATGTCGTCGAGTTTGTCCTTGAGCTTGAGGCTTCTGTACTCCTGACCAGAGGAATTGAAGAGCTTGCGAAGCCCGTGCAGTCCGACAGCGAGGCGCAATTCTGACTTGCGGGGAGGGGTATCCCGAATTTCGACAACCTCGTATTTTTTGCCGTTCTTTTCGAGCCATTCAATGGCGTTCTTGCAGGTGGAGCAGTTCTTGTAGGCGTAGACTTTAAGCATGAGTACTCTCTTCAGGGTGACGGGAATAGTTGGTACTGGCCATCGCCGCAGATAGCACTGATACGCCAGATATTTCCGGTTTTCACGACGGACATGCCGCATTTCTCGGCAATCCCCCCGGAAACGCGGAATTCAAAGCGGTGAATATCCGGCTGCGCCGACTGGAAGTAGTCAAGGGCTTGGAATCCCTGATGGGCGAGGAATTCGGGAACGGGAAGCGGAATTACGTTTGTAAACGATTGATTATAAGTGTTATATGAGAAATTTGATGGATCATCGAGGGCCGATTGGCAGTAACGAACGACTCACTCTCCGTCCGATTTCGAGAACGATTCAAAATAGTGCGTGGCCGTTCCTTGATTTCGGAAAGTCAGAAAAAAAGTGGCGATAAACGGGGATTCGGACTCTAAAACGAGAAGAATTAGAGCTAGCGCCGCGATGAGCAGGCCCAAAATCAAGGCAAGTCGCGGGAAACACCTGCCCAGGCAACCCAATCTCCCCTGATCATGGCATTTTCGGCCCATAACGGGACGAATTCAGCATGCTCGAGACAAACGTGGCAAGCATTTTGCCCTCATTTTCAAGGGACTTCGGGAGCTTGTGAAATTTTTCACAAAATCCGTTTGATGGTACCATCCAATACTAGATAGTCCGCGTAGCCTTTGAGAATGGCTGATTTTCCGCATCTATGAGCGACCCCAACGGCAGCGATGTACCGCTGATCGACGTCCAAATTGACGGCGAGTGGCATCAGGTACCGAAGGGGATGCGGATGATTGAAGCGATCCGGAAAGCCCGCGGG
>JBCDLR010000266.1:0-5752 GCA_038745205.1 Verrucomicrobiota bacterium | reverse complement strand
CGCCATGCTCGATGTTCTCAAGCACCCCCACGACGACCATTTGAGCTACGCCATCCGCTGCGCCCTCGGGTCTCACACGCTCGTGAAGCATTGGAAACGCAACGACGACTTCCTCGCCGAACACCCCGAGTTGAATGTTTTCCTCGCTAAGTTCGACCAAACCCAAAAACTCAAGCCCCCGAAAACCACCGCGCAGGACGCCCAGTTCGACAGCCAAAAGAACCTCAAGGAAATCGAGATCTCCTGCGTCGAGGGCCGCATGCTCTTCACAGTCACGCAATTCGAAGTCGAAGCAGGACAACCCGTGAAACTCCTTTTCACCAACCCCGACGCTACCGCCCACAACCTCCTTATTTCCACGCCGGGATCGCTGGAAGAAGTCGGCATGGCGGGCAACGAGATGGCCAAAGACCCTGACGGCTTCAAAAAGCACTTCGTCCCCAAGTCGAAAAAGGTCCTGCACGCGACCAAACTCCTCCCGCCAAACACCGCCGAGGTCCTTCGATTCCACGCCCCGGAAAAACCCGGTACCTATCCCTACCTCTGCACCTTCCCCGGTCACTGGGTCATCATGAAAGGCGAAATGATTGTCAAATAATCCAAAACACGAAAGTATCCCCCCATGAAGCAAACCCTCCTCGCTATTCTCGCCACTGGCCTCACCCTCGTTTCCGCTCTCGCCGGACTCGAGGGCTCCAAGCCGAACATCATCCTCGTCATCACCGACGATCAGGGATATGGCCCCGTCGGCAAGCACGGCCACCCGTGGATCAAGACGCCGAACCTCGACAAGCTCCACGACACGAGCCTGCGCTTCGACCGCTTCCTTGTCAGCCCCACCTGCTCGCCGACCCGTGCCGCCCTCATGAGCGGCCGCCATCCCATGAAGAATGGGATCACCCACACCATCCTTGAACGCGAGCGCATGGCCTTGAGCACGGTGACGCTCCCCCAGGTGCTTCAAAAGGCTGGCTACACTTCCGGCATTTTCGGCAAGTGGCACCTTGGCGACGAGGAGGAATACCAGCCCCACAAGCGCGGATTCGACGAAGCCTTCATCCACGGCGCAGGCGGCATCGGACAGGCCTACGAATGCTCTTGCGCGGACGCCCCCGGGAACAAGTATTTTGATCCCGCCATTCGCCACAACGGGAAGTTTGTCAAAACGTCAGGGTACTGCACCGACCTCTTCTTCACCGCCGGTCTCGGCTGGATCAAGAGCGTGAAGGACCACGACGCGCCCTTCTTTGCCTACATCACGACCAATGCCCCCCACGGCCCGTTCATCGCTCCACCCGCAAATGAAAAGCGCTTTACCGACCTCGGTTTCGACGAACGCACCGCCGGCTTTTATGGCATGATTGAGAACATCGACGAGAACATGGGCCGCCTCATGACCAAGCTCGAGGAATGGGATCTCTACAAGAACACCGTCGTGATTTTCATGTCCGACAACGGCATGACCGGCGGTGGTTCCGGCCGCGAAGGCAAGGATCTTGCTCATGGCTACCCGTTCTACAACGCGAACCAAAAGGGCATGAAAGGCAGCACCGACGAGGGCGGCGTTCGCGTCCCGTTCTTTTTCCGCTGGGACGGAAAGGTCGAGCCGGGCCAAGTCGATTCCGTCACCGCCCACCTCGACGTTCTCCCCACTTTCGCGCAACTCGCCGGCGTCGCGGAATTGCCCGAGGGGCAGGTGGAAGGCCGAAGCTTCGTGGCCCAACTGACCGACCCCACCGCCAAACTTCCCGACCGTTACCTCTTCACGCACAAGGCCCGCTGGGCGGACCGGAAAGATCCGAGCGCCGCAAATGCCGACGACTTCCAGTGGATGAACTTCGCGATACGCAACGACCGATATCGCTTCGTCAGTGCCGGAGTTTCCCGCAGCGTGAACAAGAACGACAGCTCCGACAAATCCTCCCTCTATGATATGGTGCAGGACCCGGGCCAGACCACGAACGTCATCGACCAACATCCGGAAGTCGTCGCCAAAATGAAGGCGGCATACGAGAAATTCTGGAGCGAAGCTCGGCCGCTGATGGTCAACGAAGGCGTCCCCATGTCGCCAACGCGCCCCTACCACGAGTGGTATTACACCCAGGAAAAAGAAGGCGGCATACCCGCTTGGGAGCCACCGACGCTATAATCGTAGCACAGACACTCCAGTCTCTGCCCGCGCGCGAACCGACACCCGAACTGCCTCCAAACCCCGTCCGTCATCTCGACCCCGTCTACCCATCCCGATCACAGGCGAGACGCCGGTGCCACTAACTCACCCACTCCCCTCTTCACCCTTTCACCCCACACCAAGGATGAGCAAAACCCACAACGTCGGCGTCATCGGATACGGCTGGGCCGCCGGTGCCCACATCGAGGCCATCAACAACACGACCAACGGCCAGGTCACCGCCGTCTATTCCTCACGCCCGCTCGATGCCAGCGAGGTCTCTGAAGCCCACGGCGGCGCGCCGATCAAGGTCTACAACAACATCGCCGACCTCATCGCCGACCCCGACATCGACGTCGTCGACGTCACCTCCTTCCCGACCCAGCACAAGGATCAGGCCATCGCGGTTGCCCAAGCAGGAAAGCACCTCATCCTCGAGAAACCCATCACCCTGAACCGCGACGACGCCCAAGCCGTCAAGGCCGCCATCGACGCTGCCGGCATCCGCACCTGCGTCTGCTTTGAACTCCGCTTCATCTCCCAGTTCCAGACCATTACCAGCATCCTCGACGAAGGCCTCATCGGCGATCTCCACTACGGGGAGATCGACTACTACCACGGTGTCGGTCCATGGTATGGCCAGTACCGATGGAACACAACCAAGGAACAAGGCGGCAGTTCCCTCCTTTCCGCCGGTTGCCACGCCCTCGACGCCCTCCTCCTGTGCCTGGGCTCCGACGTCGAAGAAGTCACCGCCATCAACACTCAGTCCTCCCACGAGATCTTCGCCAAGTACGAATACCCCACAACCACGACCGCGCTTCTCAAGTTCAAGTCCGGCAAGGTCGGCAAATGCGCGAGCGTCATCGACTGCTTCCAGCCTTACTACTTCCACACTCACCTTGTCGGCAGCGAAGGTAGCATCCTCGACAACAAGATTTACTCGAACAAGCTCCACCTCCGCGACAAGAAGTGGACCGAGCTCCCCGTGGCCCTCGCCGACTCCGGCGACGTCCACGACCACCCCTATCAAGCCCAGTTCCAGGCCTTCTTCGACGCCCTCGACGCCGGCGAAGAAATGCCCCTCACCAGCTACGCCGACGCCTTCAAAACCTTCGAAGTCCTTTTCGCCATCGACGAAAGCGCCGCGAGCGGGAAGGCCGTGCGGCTTTGATGCTCTAGTGCTTGTCCAAATTCCCCGCCAGCGCGTCCCAGCGGTGATCGGGGAGTGAGGCCCCGAGCACCTGCACCACCTCCGCGCCCATGATCGAGCCGTAGCGACCGCACGTTGTGAGCGGCTTGCCGTCGAGCCAGCCGTGGAGGAAACCACCGGCCCAGTAATCACCGGCCCCGGTGGTGTCGATGGCCTTGTCGACGATGATCGGTTCGACAAACTCCACGTCGCCACCGTGCGCGATGAGGGATCCGTCCTTGCCGAGTTTCACGGCCGCGATATCGCAAACGCCGTTGAAGGAGGCGGCCATCTTCTTGTGGTCATCGTGATCCGGGAAGAATGCTGCCGCTTCGTCTTCGTTCGCGAAGACGATATCCACGTGATCCTTCAACCACCCGTCGAGAATGTCTTCCGCCGCCTTCACCACCTCAAACGACGCCATGTCCAGACTCGTCGTGCACCCCGACTCCTTCGCGAGGTCGAGAATATGCTTCATGAGATCGCGGTTGAACAAGAGATAGCCCTCGATGTGCAGGTGACGCACGCCCTTGAAATCTGATTCGGTCACTTCTTCCAGCGCCATCGTCATCGCGGCCCCGAGGTCGGTGCGCATCGTCCGCTCCGAGTCCGGCGTCACCAGTGAAAGGCACTTCGCGTTCGGCACTTCGCCGGTCTTGAAGCGCGAGAGGTCCGCGCCAATCTCTTCAAAGCGTTTCCGGTAAAAGGCCGCCGCGTCGCAGTTCCCCAACTTCCCGAGAAATCCGACGCGCGTCCCCAGCTTTCCGGCGGCAAAAACCGTGTTTCCCGCGCTTCCCCCCGCGGCCAGCGCCGGTTCCGCGGCCAGTTTTTCCACCAAGGCCTCGAGTCCTTCGGTTCCAACGAGTTCCATGCCGCCCTTCCCGCCTTCGATTTCGGCCACAAACTCCTCGTCCACATGGGCGAGCAGGTCGACAACGGGGGCTCCAATTCCAATGAGGTCGGTTTCAACGGACATGCCCCTCCTATCGAGAGTTTCGATGAAACTGCAAGGGATTCTTGGCCGCAAGGCGGGAACCACGGGGTGATGATTCCCGTGACACGAACGTTTCTATCTGGTATTCCCACCGACACGCTATCTTCTCCATGAAAATCCCCACCCTTCTCCTCGCTGCCTTCACGGCCACTTTCGCTGCCGCCAAAGAAAAACCTAACATCCTCCTCATCTACACCGACGACGTCGGTTACGGCGATGTGGGTAGCTACGAAGGCTCGAAAACGCCGACGCCGAACATCGACCGACTCGCCAAGGAGGGCATCCGCTTCACCGACGGCCACTGCTCAGCTGCGACCTGTACGCCTTCGCGCTTCGCCATGCTTACCGGGCAGTATGCCTTCCGCCTCAAGGGCACTGGCATCGCCTCGGGGGACGCAGGGATGATCATTTCCCCGGACACCTACACGATGGCGGATGTCCTCAAGTCCGCGGGCTACAAGACAAGCGTCGTTGGCAAATGGCACCTCGGCCTCGGTAAAGGCAACAACGACTGGAACCAGGAAGTCACGCCGAACCCGTCGGACATCGGATTCGATTACCACTTCCTCATGCCCGCGACCGGTGACCGCGTGCCGTGCGTTTACTTCGAACAAGGCAAGGTCGTCGGACTCGATCCAAATGATCCGATCAAGGTCAGCTACAAGGAACGGATCGACGACCGTCCCAGCGGCGAGGAGGCCCGCGGCACCCTCAAGCAGGATTGGTCCCACGGTCACAACAAGACGATCATCAACGGGATCTCCCGCATCGGCTGGCAGACCGGCGGCAAGAGTGCGGAATGGGTCGACGAGGACATGGCCGACGTCTTTACCGAAAAAGCCATCGAGTGGCTCGACAAGAACTCCGATGGCGATGAGCCCTTCTTCCTTTTCTTCAGCACGCACGACATTCACGTCCCACGCATTCCGCACTCCCGCTTCGCCGGCTCCAGCGGCCAGGGTCCGCGCGGTGACGCCATGGTCCAATGCGATTGGTGCGTTGGCGAACTCCTGAACTATCTCGACAAGAACAATCTCGCCGAGAACACCATCGTTCTCTTTGGATCCGACAACGGCCCCGTTCTCGACGACGGCTACCAGGACGACGCCAACGAGAAGCTCGGCGACCACGACCCCAACGGTCCCTTCCGCGCCGGGAAATACTCGCTGTTCGAAGGCGGCACACGCACTCCTTTCCTCGTGCGGTGGCCGGCAAAGATCCAGGGCGGCCAGGTGAGCGATGCCCTCTTCGGGCAAATCGACCTCTCCCGTAGCTTCGCCGCCCTCACCGGCGTCGACGTCCCCGGCACCGCTCTCAGCGACAGCCATGACGAACTCGACACGCTTCTGGGCGAAGACAAAACCGGACGCCCGCACCTCATCCACGAAACGAGAGG
>JBCDLR010000265.1:0-5752 GCA_038745205.1 Verrucomicrobiota bacterium | reverse complement strand
GTTGTCCAAGACCCTCCACGAATGGAAATTGCAGAAAAACAGTCGATGGAGATGCACGACCTCCAATTCGCCGGATGGCTCCGATTCAGCCTGATTTTCCCGATTTTCGGGGCAATTCTGATCGTCGCGTGGTGGCGGAATTGGACAGAACCTTTCCGGACCGACTTTGACTCGGAGAATTAACGGTCGGGGTTTGGAATTTGGGTGGTTGGCTGGTGCCCTCCTCCTCCTGCTTTGGATCGCTTGGCCTCGGCTCGACCACAGCCTCTGGGCGGACGAGCAAACCACCCTTCTGGGACCAGTTCTCGGAAGCTTTGTGCGCGACTTGCCTGAGGATGTGGTCTCCGAGGCGGTTCCCCCGCCCATTTGGGAGAATCCGACTTGGCTGCAGACCGTCTGGGGCTACGAGTCCACCAACCAGCACTTCCTGTGCAGCATTCTCTCCCGCGCCGCGCTCAACACCTGGCAGTTCCTCTTTAAGAAGGACCCGTGGGAGTTCAGCGAAACGGTGCTCCGCCTCTTCCCGCTCCTCGCGACGCTCTGCGGCATTGTCCTCTGGTCACTGGTCGCCAGGCGTTTCTTCGGACGCCCAACCGCCCTCGCCCTCGCGGCGCTCCTTGCTTTCCATCCCTGGATCGTTCGCTTCTCCACGGAAATGCGCGGGTATGCCTACGTATTCCTGCTCCTCGCGGTGATTTTCCTCCTTGTCGGATCCGCCCTTGCCCATCCGCAGTGGCGCTTCTGGATTTCCTTCGCGGTCGCCCAGTTCCTTCTTCTCTACAGCTGGCCGGGCATGGCCATCAGCACTGTCGGTCTCAACCTCGCCGTGTTTTACCTCATCTGGAGAAGCCGCCGTGCGGAGAACGGGTTGGCGCGGGTCAAGCTGAAGCGCTGGCTCGTCGCGAACATCCTAACATTTTCACTACTCGCCCCGTTCATCGTTCCCACCATTTACCAGATCGTTCCCTTCATTGAGGAAGGCTCTCCCCGCCGGGCCTTCGACTTCAACTGGTGGCCCAATCTGTTCGCCCATTTCGTGGCCGGAATGGACTGGACGGACTGGGGAAACGCCTCGGCCACGAATCCCCATTTCCACAGCATCGAGTCGCTGCTCAAAACGAAGACGACGCTCGTCGTCGTCATGCTGACCACGTTTTTCGCCCTTCTCGTCGTCGGCTGGCTCACCGCATTCCGCCAATACCGGGCGCCCACGCTTGCGATCACCGCCATCGCAGCGGGATCAACGATCGTCATGGTTTTCATTGCGCTTGCTTCGGAGATCTACCTCTTCCCCTGGTACTTTTTCCAGTTTCTTCCAGTTGTCCTGCTGGGCGTGGCCTTGGGACTGGGAAAGCTTTCCACGATGGCTGGAAACCGACGCTGGCGCCTCGTGCCCGGCGCGCTGTGGCTGGCGGGCCTCGCTTTCCTCGCCTGGCCGAAACTCGACTCCCTCCGCTCACAACCTCTTGGCGCCATTCGCGAGAGTGTCCTCGAGATTCGGGGCGAGATTCCGAACCCAACCGATTATCTCAAGTCCAACCTGATCATCGCCCACGTTGGGGGCGCGGCCTATTCCTACGACCCTCTCGGTTGGCTGGTCTTCTCGGACTACGTCACGGGTCCGGACAAGAGTCATTTTCTCGGCCTCGTCCAACTCATGAGTCTCGCTGACCGGACGGATTCAGAGCTTTACGTCATTTCCGGTCTCCCCTCGGACGTGCGGGAGAAGCTTCCGGCAGTGCAAAAATGGCTCGATAACGAGGAGGCATTCACCCACTTCAAAACCCTCCACGGGACGGAAGCCACGACCGTCCATCAACTCTACCACTACGAGGGCGGCTTCTTCGACCCGCTCCGCTAGAGCGATTTTTACACTTCAATCCCCGCGACGCCTGAGTATGTTTCGCGCCGCATGTCGAACAAACAGCTGATTCTCCTCAACCTCTCCGTCATCGGCGGCGCCACCCTCATCTACCTGCTTGCCACCAATTGGGGCGAAATGGATATCGGGACGAGGTTTGTCGTCTTCGTCCTTTTCGCCGGTATCTTCGGCGTGCTCTTCGTCGCCTTCCTCCTTCCGATGATCGGCGAGCGAGTCGGTGAGTTCTTCTACACGCCGCCTGAAGAAGTGCAGGCCGACGATCGCCAGCGCGCCATGGCCAAACTCGCCCAGGGTGAATACGAAGAAGCGATCGAACTCTTCAAGAAGGTGGCCAAGAGCGAACCGGAAGACCGCTTGCCCGTCGTCGAAATCGCCAAGATCCAGGTCGACCATCTCCACGACCCGGATGCCGCCATCGCCACCGTGCAGGGCGCCCTCGCCCGCGAAGGATGGCGGGACAACGATGCTGCCTATTTCCATTTCCGGCTCGCCGACCTCCTCGTCGAACACAAGGAAGACAAGGAGCAGGCCCGTGTCATCTACCAGGAAGTGATCGACAAATATCCCGAAACCCGCCACTCGGCGAACGCCACGCACAAGCTTCACGAGCTCGACGCGGTCTAATTGATTTGAAGGCGGGGCTATTGGGATCTTTGCCCGCGCGGTTTTCCGCCGAGCCCCTCGCCGTTCCCGCCCTCGCCTTCATCGCCGGCATCGGGACGGGATTCGCCGTCGACCTTCCTTGGCTCTGGATGGCGGTGTTTCTCCTTTTCGCCCTCTGGTTCTTGTTTCGAAACTCGACGTTCACGCTTCTTCTGCTCCTGTTCTGCGCTGGCGCCGCGCTCTCATCCTTCCGCCATCATCACGCCCAAGCGGTTCCTTTCCTCGCCGACATCGAGCCCGGTGAAGGGCGGTTCGTTCAAGCGGAAGGCACCCTGATCGCGCTCCCGGAAGAAGATCCCGTGACCGGCAACCTGCGGCTCCGGCTGCACGTGACCTCCATGACGACCGAGGCCCGGGCTTCCCCCGTCCCCGCCGACCAGAAGGTGCAGGTGGTCTCTCCTGCTCCCGGCTTTACCCTGGAATACGGAGACCACCTCCGCATCGAAGGCCTCCTGCGGCGACCGCGCGGGCCCCGCAATCCCGGGGAATTCGACGCCCGTTCGTTTCTCCACCAACAAGGCATCCATGGGGAAATCGCCAGCGCCTGGGGAGATAACGTCATTCTCCTCGAGCGGGGCGGCGGGAATCCGCTCATCGCCGTTTCGCTGAAGGCCCGGCAATGGATATCACGGAACCTTCTCCACGATCTCGAAAACGAACCCGTCGCCCGCGTCATTAATGCGGTCGTCCTTGGCGAGCGGGAGGGCGTTCCCTGGGAGATTACCGAGGACTTTCGCTTCAGTGGGACGATGCACGTCTTTGCCGTCAGCGGTCTTCACGTGGGACTGGTGGGCTGGCTGATCTTCGAGATCCTCAAAATGCTGGGACTGCCCCGCCGCTACGCGGTTCTCGGCGTTATCATCACCGTCCTCTTCTACGCCTTCGTGACCGGCCTCAGGCCGTCCGCCGTTCGCGCGGCCGTCATGATGACCATCTTCCTTGGCGGGATCGTGGCGAACCGGCCCGCGCGCATTCTGAACAGCCTGGGGGCCGCCGCCTTTGTCCTCCTCCTGTTTGATCCGCTCCAGCTGCTACGCCCCGGCTTTCAACTTTCGTTCCTTGTCCTCCTCTCGATCGCCCTTCTCGCCCCTGCGCTTCGCCAATGGTTCTCGGCCCGATTTCAACACGATCCCTTTCTTCCCGCTTCCCTACTCACTCCCACCCAACGGCTCGCGGGCTCGTCCGGCGGTGCCTTTGCCGACTATCTCGCGATCACGACTTCCGCTTGGATCGGCTCCGCTCCGCTCATTCTCATCTACTTTCACCTCGTGGCGCCTGTCGCCCTCATCGCCAACTTCGTGGTCGTCCCTCTCGCCTTCCTCATTCTTTCGACCGCCCTTGCCATTCTTCTCCTCAACGCCGCCCAACTCGCGGGGGTCGCTGTCTTCCTCAACAACGCCTGCCTCGGACTTGCCTCCACCCTTGCCGCCACCGTGGCCTTCTTCTCCGGCATTCCTGGCGGCCACCTTCACGTGCCGTGGGAACGCTTCCTCGACTCCCGAGACGCCACCATCGTTGTCCTCGACACCCATTCCGGATCCGCTCCCTGCGTCGTCCATCGCAAGACATCAACGCATCTGGTGCAAACGGCTCCTCACCGCACCGACGAGAGAATCCTCCAAAACTACCTGCGGAACCACGGACTCATCGAGGTCGAAATGGAGAGACTTCCTTCCTCCTGGGAACCCCTGCTCGAACATACCCCTGCCCGCGCCGGCGTCCTTGAGCAGTCCGGGTGGCGCATTCTCTTCCTCGGCGACCTTTCCTTTGCGGAGGAGAAGGATCTTCTCGCATCCGATCCCGAAATCCTTCGCTGCGACGTTCTCATCAAGGCCGTAGCCGCCCGGGATCTCTCCGGCCTCCCCGCCTCGATTTCAGCCGCCGATCCGGACATCCTTGTCCTCGCTCAATCCCGCTACCGCGGAGGCAGCGAAAACCAGGCCGCGCTTTTGCGCCGGTTGCGCTCCGAAGGACGACACGTCATTGACCAGGCCACCGCTGGTGCCGTCACCATAGGAATCCAGGAGCACTCCCTCGAGATCACCGCGACTCTCGACCAATCGATCCGCCATTCTCTCCGGAGGGACTAGTGGAAGACGTCCCTCAATGAAAGACCGGGCGAGGCCGGTCAGTTCGCTGGCTTCTTCTCGCTTCCGGCATCCTCCAGTTTCCTCATCGCCGCACGTCGCTGTTCCGCGGACAACTTCGTTTCGAGTTCCGTCAGCGCCTCCTGCGCACGCGGGTAGCCCTGAGCCTCGGCAAACAGGACGTAGGCACGGACGGGATCAGCTTCCGTCCCGATACCATCCCGGTAGAGCCGGCCCAGATGGAACTTGCCTTCCGGATTCCCGGCCGCCGCGGCCCGGCTGTAGAGTTGCCCTGCTTCATTCAAATCCTGGAAGGTGGCATCGCCCATTTCGTAGCGCAGGCCGAGGAGAACCTGCGCCTCGGTCGAACCCAGTTGAGATGCCCGGGTGAGCCAGCCCACCGCCGCTACCGGATCCGCGTCCAGCCCCTGACCGGCAAAGTAGCGACGTGAAAGCGTCACCATCGACGGAAGATGACCACCGAGGGCGGCCTTGCGATAAAGCCTCGTCGCCTTCACGACGTCGGCCGGTACGCCCCTGCCCTCGTCGTGATACCGGGCGAGGCGGGATTCGCCCTCGCCGTCACCGAGAGCGGCCAGTTTCTCAAAGTAGTCGAAGGCGAGTTCGCCATTGGACCGCTCGCCCAGGCGTCCCAATTCGTAGACCTCCCCCAACTTGTAGAATCCAAGGGGATCATTCCCCGCCGCGGCCTGCCGGTACAATTGCAGTGACTCATCAGGACTCGAACTTTCCAAGAGTTCCCCCAGCGTGATCATGGATGGGGCATGGCTCTTTGCGACATTACTGCGCAGCAGGCGCGCCGCCCGTTCCGGCGATTTCGGGACGCCCTTGCCCCCCGCGTAGAGTTTTCCCAAGACGAAAACGGAAGCGATCTCCCCCTCTTCCGCATATCGCTCCAGAACCGGCACTGCCGACTCGTATTCACCCTGTATACACCGGTTAATCGCATCACGGATTTCCGTGACTTCATGTTCGGCAAAGCCGGAGTAATCGACGGAATCCAGGATGCTCGGACTGCTATCCTGCAACATGGGCGTGACGAAAATGACGGAACAAAGAAGGGCGGGAATCACGGTTTCGAAGGGGGGTGGACGCGCGG
>JBCDLR010000264.1:0-5763 GCA_038745205.1 Verrucomicrobiota bacterium | reverse complement strand
TCTTGTTGCAGGATTCGCTGTGAATCTAACAATCAATGGTGCCGAAGAATCCGTCTGAGGAAATCAAGCCAGCTTCACGGGACAAGTGCATGCCCCGACGGGCATACTCATGTGATTCGCCGACGAGGAGGCTTTCCAGGCTACAAGTTCAGGCTCACGCATCTTCATACACCCACACGCGGAATCCGAACCGTCTGAGCAAAAAAGCCGTCGCGCAGATTGTCATCGCGGCCACGATCATCGCTGGCGCGCTCGCCTACAACTTCGTCCAGAATTGGGAGCAGCTCCGGCCGGGTTCCCCATCCCTTCATGAAACCCTTCCGGGGACGCCGTGAAGTTCTTGGAATAGGAACGCCGCCTGTGTCCTCAGGACTTTGCCCGATCGCCGAAACTCTCAGGCGTAACGCGTGCGAAACAACCTGAAGGCACTGAGCAAGACCCTGGAATGCGGGATCACCCTATTTGCTTATGCGTCCGGGTAAAGGCTCGCCCTGCGGGTGTCAAACCCCGGAAGTCCCCCTATTCTTACCCGCGAGAGATGAATGATGAAACCAGCGAGAACCCCCGCGTTCGCTCCACAGGTTCAAGGAACGTGCGCCGAAGCAGCACCGGTTCTGGTTCCGGTTCCGGCAATCCAACGACTTCTGCGCAACGCGCCCGCTTGCGAAGCAATCTCCAAACGAGCTTCAAGCAGGCGGTCGCCATGAGCCAATCCGATCGCCATGTTTCCCACGAACCGCTTCGCCGGAAACATGGCGAACTGCCCGAGAGGGGCCCGAAGTTGCGCGTGCAAACCCTCCTCGCCGTCCTTATTCTCATCATTGCGGTCCTCGTGGTCATCTTCGGGAACAGGAGTGAAATCCCGGCCAAGTTCCCGCCTCCAGCAGAGTCGTCGAGCAGACAACGCGACTAACCACTTGTCCAGAGCGTATTCCCCGCCAAGGTCTGCCGCGATGACGACCGTTTTTCTCATTCGCCATGGCGAGACCGAGTGGAACCAGCAGGGAATTCACCAGGGCCATATGGACAGCCCGTTGACTCCCCACGGCGAAAACCAGGCACGACAACTTGGCGAAAGATTCCAAGCAATCGGCCGCCCCTTCGACGCCATCTACTCTTCCGATCTCGGAAGGGCCAAGCAAACGGTGGAAGCCATTTGCCGTCCCATCGGTCAATCCGGTGCCATCCAATGGGAACCTCGTTTGCGTGAACGTGCTCTCGGCATCCTCGAAGGACTTACCTACCCGCAGATCGAGGAAAAGATGCCCGAGGACTATCGGCAACACACTTCGGGCGATCCCGATTACTGTCCCGAAGGTGGAGAGAGCTGGCGCGACCTCTACGGGCGAGCCACGTCGACCCTGGAGGATCTCGCGACCAGCCACGACGGCGAGCGCATCCTCTGTGTCACCCACGGGGGCGTCGTGTCCATGGCCATGCGCCATTGCATGGGCATCGACCTCGCCATTCCTCGGCGATTCCACATTGCCAACACGGCGTTGAATATCCTTGAGTGCGAGGACCGGACGTGGCGACTGCGGACCTGGGGCGACACGGCCCACCTCGAGGGCGAGACAACCCTCGACGAGATGTTGTAGAAGAAACGAGTTTCAATTTGTCACTGTTTGGTTTTCAGCGGATAGGTCGCGCTCTTCCGCATGCCTGCCACTTCACCTGACAAGATCCGTAACGTCGCCATTATCGCGCACGTTGACCACGGCAAGACCACCCTCGTCGACCGCCTGCTCCAGGCCGGAGGGGCCTATCGCGAGAACCAGGCCGTGCAGGACCGGGCCATGGATTCCATGGACCTCGAGCGCGAAAAAGGCATCACGATCAAGTCGAAGAACACGGCCGTGCACTGGAACGACCACATCATCAACATCGTCGACACCCCCGGGCACGCCGATTTCGGCGGCGAGGTCGAGCGCGTTATGAAGATGGTCGATGGTGTCCTCCTTGTCGTAGACGCTTTTGAGGGACCACAGGCCCAAACACGCTTTGTCCTCCGCAAGGCCCTCGAGGAGGGCCTTCAGCCCATCATCGTCATCAACAAGATCGACCGCCCCCATGCCGATCCCGAGGGCGTCCATGACAAGGTCCTCGAGTTGTTTCTCGAACTCGAAGCCACCGATGAACAGTTCAACTCCCCGACCGTTTACGGGTCGGCCAAGGAGGGATTCTTCGCCAAGACCGTCGACGGCGCGCAGGAGGACTGCATCCCCCTGCTTGAGACGATCGTGGAGAAAATCCCGCCACCCGAAGCGGACCGCGAGGCGCCTTTCCGCATGCTCATTTCGAACATCGACTGGGACGACTACGTGGGCCGGATCGCCATCGGAAGAATCGTTTCCGGCTCGGTGAGCAAGGGCGCAAAAGTCTGGCGCTTCCTCAAGGACGGCACGAAGCAGTCGGCAAAGATCGCGAAGGTCTTCGAATACTCGAATCTCGGCACCCAGGACACCGCCGACGGGGTTGCGGGCAATATTGTGGGCATCGCCGGCTTCGAGGACGCCGACATCGGCGAGACCCTTGCGGCCGCGGAGAACGCGGAACCCCTCCCGCCGGTGAACATCGATCCGCCGTCGGTGCAGATGCAGTTTTCCATCAATAATGGTCCGTTCTCCGGGCGGGACGGAAAGCATGTCACTTCGCGCGTCATTCGTGATCGCCTCTTCCGCGAAATGAAGACGAACGTCTCCATCCATGTCGAAGAAACGGACGAGGCGGGGGTCTTCAACGTCTCGGCGCGTGGCGCCATGCAAATTGCCGTGCTCGTCGAGACCATGCGCCGGGAGAAATACGAGCTGTGCGTCTCAAGACCGACGGTCATCGTGCGCCGGGACGAGAACGATCAGAAGCTCGAGCCCTGGGAAACGCTCTACGTGGAGGTTCCCAGCGAATTCGCGAATCCAATCATGAAATCGTTGAGTGACCGGCGCGGCATGCTCGAGGACATGCAGGCGAACGAGGCCAGCGGTCGCACCTTGATCACGGCGACTATTCCCACGCGGGGGTTGATCGGCTTTGAGTTCGAACTGGTGAACCTGACTTCCGGCCACGGGATCATGTCGCACCTTTTCAAGGAGTATGCACCCTGGGCGGGTGCGATCACGATGCGCTCGACGGGAACGCTCGTCTCGATGGAAACCGGTCCCGCCACGTCCTATTCGCTTCTCGCTCTCGAGGAACGAGGCCCCCTCTTCGTCGGCCCCGGTGAAGACGTTTACACCGGAATGATCGTCGGTGAAAATCCGCGCAAGGAGGACCTCCCGGTCAACCCCGTAAAGGCGAAGAAACTCGACAACATCCGCTCGGCGACGAAAGACCAGACCACGAAACTTGCTCCACCCCGCGATTTCAGCCTCGAACGCGCCATCGAGTACATCGCCCCGGACGAGTTGGTCGAAGCGACACCGAATTTCCTCCGCATGCGGAAGCGCGTCCTCGATCCGCACGAACGCAAGCGCATGGCCAAGCGCGGGGAAATGTAGCCACGCGGAGCGTTTCCCAACCCGCAAAACAAGCGGACGAGCAACAACCCGGTTTGCTTTTCCTCCACGGAAAGGGAGTTTTCCCTTCCCATGCCGGACAGCATCAGATTGACGGATGTTCTCAACAGGCTCGAGAACGCCGAACACCTGCACGAGGAGAACATGCATGTCACCGTTGGCGAAATCCTTTCCGTCTTCGAGGACCGCTCGTTCGGGCCGCTTCTGTTCCTGCTCGGACTCGCGCAGGTCGTGGCCGGGATCATCCCTTTTGTGAGCGATTCCGTGGCCGTCATCTCGATGTTCATCGCGGTGCAGATGGTGCTCAATCTCCAGCACCCTTGGTTTCCGAAGTCCGTCCTCAACCTGCGGCTCACCAAGGACAGACTTCACAAGATCGTCCACAGGATGAGACCCTGGGTTGAGCGCGGTGACAAAATATTCCGCAAGCGATGCTCGTTCTTCGTCACGCCCCCGGCACGTTGGATAGCCGGATTGTTGTCCCTCTTGCTGGGATTCCTTGTCTACCTCGTGGGTTGGATTCCCATTCCCGGGATGGCCTCAATTCCCTCACTGGGACTGGTCGCATTCGGAATCGGATTGACCACGCGAGACGGTCTCGTCATGTTCATCGGGCTCGTGGCCGTGATTGGCTCCACCTTCCTTGGCGTGTGGGCCACGGTCACTGTCATCCTGCCCATGCTCTTCGGCTCGGCCGGCTGAAGACAAAAAAAACCGCCAGGGTTTCCCGTGACGGTTTCAAGAAAGAGTCTTCCAGCGAGAGGTTCTTACTCCCCCGCCGCATCCGCAGTGCCCGGGGCGCTTGCTTCCGCATTAGCTGCTTCCGCTTCAGCGAGGGCCTTGCGGGTGTTTTCGCGACGGAAAACGTTGAGATTCGCACGGAATTTCAGGCGCGTCTTCTTCGCGGCCGTGCGCTGCTTCCGGCGATAGCGCTGAATGGGCGTCTCAAACGCGCGCAAGCGACGGACTTCTTCCAAAACCCCCTCGGATTCCAGCTTCGACTTCAAACGCTTCAGAGCGCGATCGACGGACTCACCTTTTTTGACTTCAACTTGCGGCATGCGGATGGATTGTAACTGATTGAAAAAGAATGCTCTGGGAGAAATGAACGACCAGATCGCCCGGAAGGGCGGCAAATATAGTCGATTCGAAAGTTTGATCAATGGGGAAATCGGGAACCACGAAAATACGCGAAAGGGCACGACTACTTCTCCCACTGCCGAGTTGGAGCACCATGAACAAATCCTGCGTCCACAGAAGGTTCGATCGGGGAGGAGGCGGAACGGGAAAACCCATTCCAAAACCGTTTCGCGAATTTTCCCATGCTTTCGCGGTTCCAGAGTGATAGGCAGCGAAAAGGCTACGCCGGGGCCGCGGATTGCTCGCGGCTTTGACGCTCCTGGTCTGCATCGAGAATCTCGCGGCGAAGGCTCTTCTTCGTCGCCTTGGCCCAGGCATAGACAATCGGTGAGGCCACGAAAATCGACGAGTAAGTCCCGATGAGGACGCCGATGATGATGGTAAAGGAGAAGTCGCGGAGGTCAGGGCCGCCAAAGTAGAATAGGGTGCCGATCGTGATGAGCGTCGTCAAGCTGGTCAGGATTGTCCGGCTCAAGGTCGCGCTGATCGCCTGGTTCATGACGTCCCGGATGTTGCCCTTCTTGAGACGCAGTGTCTCGCGGATGCGGTCGAAGACGACGATGGTGTCGTTGATCGAGTAACCGGCAATCGTGAGGAAGGCACCGACAAGAACGAGCGAGAATTCCGTCCCGGTAATGGCCACCATTCCTGCCGTGATGATGAGATCGTGGAAAAGTGCGACGACCGCCCCGAGGGCGAACGAGAACTCGAACCGGAAAGTAACATAGGCAAGAATGCCCAGAAGGCCGAGCCCGAGCGCCCACATCGAACTCTTCATGAGTTGGTCGCCAATGACGGGGCCGACCTTGTCGACGGAGATCTTGAACGCATCGGCGCCGAATTCCTCCTTCAGTTTCGCTTCCACGGCATCACCACTGCCGAAATCCGTGCGGATGGAGACATAGCTTTCCCCGGCGTTGGTGACGGAATCCTGCGATTGGGCGAAGACTTCCTGGATCGTCTTTTCCTCGACGACCCCGTTCTCGCCGCTGACGGTGAAAGGCAAACCGGTGAGGATTTCCTCAATTCTGTCAGGCTGGACCTCCTTGTCGGCGGGAACCTGCAGTGTGACGAGGTTGCCCCCCGTGAAGTCGATTCCTCGCTTCCCGAC
>JBCDLR010000263.1:0-5778 GCA_038745205.1 Verrucomicrobiota bacterium | reverse complement strand
TGCTTCTGACCCTCAGCCGGCCTCCAGAAGGCGATGAGAATGGCCGCTTGCAGGGCGATCCAGTTCCAGAAGGTATCACCGCTCAATATCCAGATCCCCACATGCATGAGGAGCCTCCCCGCGGTAAGCCAGAAGAACAGGCGCCGATGGGCCAGGCTCACGATGAGGACCAATTCGACGATGAGCACGAAGACTTTGAGGGGCCATTCCAACGGGAGGAGGAACTGGTAGAGCGCCGTCATCTGCTCCTCGTCCCAGAGCCGGTTCCAGCCGATGAAATAGCTGGCGATCATCATGTTCGAAGGGTGATCCTCAATCATCCATTCCCAGGACGTGTTCCCGGCGCGGAACTTCGCGAGGCCGGGAATCCAGTAATGAATGAGGTTCACCGAAAGGAGCGCGATGGCGGCCAGGGAGGGCGTCGCCCATTTCCATCCGCGCAGAAGGAGGAGCGCGGTCGTGACCAGGAGAAGATCGAGGAAGGGTTTCCGGTTCGTAATCTCGGGGTCGCCAAGCGCGATCTGCCACTGTGAAAACGACGCGTAAACGAGAAAGGTAAATACCGGAAGGAGCGCCGGAAACCGGCAGGCGAGGACACCCGCCGCAATGATCAGCACGCGGTCGAAGAGATGCGCCTGGCCGTGGTAATAGTTGTAGGGGTAGAGCGCGGAGGACCATACGAGGATCCCGACAACCGCCCAAATGACAATGTGCATCCCCGTCTCGCCCGTAAGATCCTTCCATGTCCGGCTTCCCCACCAGCGCCACGCCACAAGCCCGGTAATCACTAACAAAACATAAAATTTCCATCCCGCGGTGGCGCTCTCCCAAAACGCCGAACCGGTGAAGACAACACCATCGAAGTTCGCCTTCTCGATGCCGTCGACCCCGATCCGCAGAACGCGGTAAAGGCCGAAGACAACGGCGAGGACAAAGAGGCCTTGAAGGAACGGCCGGACTTGGTTTCCAAACTTCACTCTCCCGGGCGAATGAAGACCTATTCGCCCGTGATCACCGATTTGTAAAATGCGACGCCTCTCTCGAGTTCCTCAACGCTGATCCACTCATCGGCCGTGTGCGCCTGCGCGATGTCCCCGGGTCCGGCCGCTACGGCCGGAAGACCCGCCGCGGCGAGGACGGCCCCGTCGCAAAACCACGAAGCACCAACGAGTTCCGGCTCTTGGGGCAAGGTCAGCAATCGCACGATCATGGGATCGGCGGTGTTGTTGTCGAGGGCGTGGCTGAAGAACATGCGCTCGACTTTCACGCCGGGCTCCTGCGCCTCGACGAATTCGGTGAGGATGCTCTCGATTTCCTCGGAAAGGATGGGGAGGAATCGGATGTCGATCTCCAGCTCGCAATGGTTGGGAACAATGTTAGGCTGAGCACCGCCCTGGATCTTTCCGATATTGATCGTGGACGGCGTGAGGTATTTGTCGCCGGGCGCAGCATCGGCGAGGAGCTTGCGGAAACTCCCGTTCAGCTGCTCGACGAGGCGTCCCATCTTGTGGATGGCATTCGCGCCGAGCTCGGGGGTCGACCCATGCGCGGAAAGCCCTTCCGCAACGACGCGCGCCCAGAGACACCCCTTGTGGCGGAAGACAAGGTCGTTGCCCGTCGGTTCGCCGACGATGGCGAAGTCAAACTCGCCCTTGTGCTTCTTGACGAAATCACGCGACCCCGGCTGCGCGAATTCCTCCCCGCAGAATCCTGCGAAGGAGACTTCTACGTCCGCCTTGGCGATGGCCTCGGCGCCGAGCTCGGTGAAGGCGGCGAGCATGGCGGCCATCGTGCCCTTCGTGTCGCAGGCGCCCCGTCCGTAAATCCTGCCGTCACGCTCTTCAGCCTCGAACGGATCGACCGTCATACCCCGCACGCCCACCGTATCGAGGTGCGGCCCGAAAAGAAGACGCGGCTTCGTGCTTCGGGTGTTCGTGCTCTCCGTCGAGGGAAACTTCGCCACGACGTTCGGTCGACCCGGCTGCACTTCCTCAAGGGTCACCTCGGCTCCGAGGTCGCGGAGATAGGTGCCCACACGTTCCGCCATCGCCTGTTCCCCGGCGTCCGGTTCCTCGGGATCACACTCGGGGTTGACCGACGGAATGGCGACCAGCTCCTTGAGCAATTCGACCACGCCAGTCTGACTCATCGTAATTCGCGGTGGTTACGTTAAGGCGGGTTTTTCGCCGAGGACATGTTCACGGTACCATGCGACATACTTCGGCACGCCCTCGAAGATCGGCGTCCGGGGATCGAAGCCGAGTAGCCGGTTCGCTTTGGAGATATCCGCGTAAGTTCGCGGGAGATCACCAGGCTGTTCGCCCTTGTCGATGATCTGCGCCTTTTTCCCCACGGCCTTTTCCACGAGTTCGATGAGTTCACTCAACGTCACCGTCTGTGATCCACCGAGATTGAAGATGTCAAAGAGCGGACCGTCGTAGCGAAGCGACCCGAAGATGCCGTCGACAATATCCTCGACGTAGGTGTAGTCGCGCGAGGTCGAGCCGTCACCATAGCGCTCGATGGGCTCGTCGTTGAGGATGAGCCGCGTGAACTTGGAGATCGCGAGGTCGGGACGCTGCCGCGGTCCGTAAACGGTGAAGAAACGCAGGCAGACGATGCGCATGCCGTAGAGGTTCGCGTAGTTCGAACAGAGCTGCTCACCCGCGAGCTTTGTTGCCGCGTAGGGACTGATCGTCTGCTCGATGCGGTCTTCTTCCGAAAACGGCAGCTTCTTGTTCAATCCGTAGACCGAGGAACTCGAGGCGAAGACGAAGCGGTCAACCTCCGCCTTCCGCGCGGCTTCAAGCAGGTAAAAGGTGCCCTTGATGTTCGTATCGATGTAAAGCTCGGGATCGAGTCGGGACGGACGGACACCGGCGCGGGCACCCAGGTGGATGACGGTGTCGATCTTGGCCGCGGCGAATGCCCGCTCCACATCTGCCTGCTGTCGCATGTCACCACGCACCACCTTCACGCGGGAGTCGTCCGTGGGCAGATTTCCTTCCTTGATGCGGACGTCGTAAAAATCGTTGAAATCGTCGAGGATCACGACCGAATCGGCGCCTTCATCGAGAAGCCGTTCGACCGTGTGAGATCCAATAAAACCGGCACCGCCGGTGACGAGAACGTTTCGCATGGAGCCGTCAAGTATCCGACCTTTGGGTCCTTCCAGCAAGAAAAATCAGCATTTCCAGAGTCTATCCGGGCGGATTTTATAAAACTCTGACCCTCTTTACCAGTCCTAACCGGTGCCCCAAATCCCCGACAAAAGCGGTTGACATCCGCCCCCCGAGAAAGGTTTAATGACAAGCTACCCCGATTTTTGTAAAATTGCGCCTCGACCCAATGAGCGACGAAGAAAAACCAACTCCGCCGAAACCCACCGCCAAGACCTCCACGGTTCCTCTCAAGAAGGAAACCGTCCGCATCACGCTTCGAGCCAAACCAGGCACGGGGACTGGCGCGCAGCCAACCGCTCCCGGCGCGGCCACTCCGCCTCCGCCCGCCGCTCCTCCCGCTCCGTCCGGCGGAGGCGCGCCTCCTCCGGCTCCTGCCGCCCCCAAACCTCCTGGCGCGGCACCGCCTGCTCCTGCGGCCCCGAAAGCCCCGGGTGGTCCCCCCTCTGCACCGGTTGCTCCCGGAAGCAAGACCGTTCCTCTTCGCCCGGCCACCCAGCCGACCGCTCCCGGTGGGGCACCCAAAGCGCAGCCGACTGCCAAACTCGCCACCCCACCAGCCGCCGGTGGAGCTGGCACCAGGCCCCTTCCGAAGGCGACCATGCAGCTGCAACCGACGCAGCCCATGGCGACCCGTCCCACCGCATCTGTCGGTGCCGCCAGCGCAGGCGCACCCGCCGTTTCCCAACTCATCGATGACGATGATGAAGAAGATGGCGCCGGTCTCATGCCTTTCGCCATCGCCGCACTCGTCCTTGGCCTCGCCGTCCTGGGCGTGCAGTTGATCAGTTCCCAGAAATACATGGCCGGCGCGCTTCCGGAAGAAAACAACCCGTATCACCGCCAGATCGACGGCGAATGGATCAAATCCTTCACCCTGCCGAAATACGACAAGATCGGCGAGTAGACCTCACCCACCCATGCCTCGAACGACTTCCGACTCAGATTCCATGCCTTTCGTCATCATCCTCTTCGCCGCTTCACTCGCCCTCCTCGCCATCGAAGTCTGGAAACTTCTCGGCGGCTGATTTCACCCGTGCGGGGGAATCCACGAGGTCGGCAACACAACACTTCCACCAATCACCCGCTGGCCGCCTGCACTTCCGTTCGCGGCCAGTTTCTTTTTACCAACCAGCCATGGCTCACGAATCCATTCTCGAACTTACCAGCGACAACTTCGAATCCGAAGTGAAATCCTCTGACGTCCCCGTCCTCGTCGACTTCTGGGCGGAATGGTGCGGTCCCTGCAAAATGCTCGGTCCCGTTCTCGACGAACTCGCCGAAGAAAAAGGAAACACCGTGAAGATCGGCAAGGTCGACGTCGAGTCCCAGCAGCAACTCGCCGCCGAATACAACGTTCGCTCCATTCCCCACCTTGTCTTCTTCAAGGGCGGTGAAGTGGTCGACCAGGTCACCGGCCTCTCCTCGAAAGCCGACCTCGCGGCACGCTTTGAGAAGATCGGTTAAGTCGTTAGACGAGTTCCTCGCTTCGGGAAACACCTTTTAAGATGGCGGCAGACACCAGCCCGATGTTCCCAAAAGCACTCGCTGCCATTTTCTTTGGCTTTTTCACGTCATCCAGCATGGCGACGGTTTCGTTCGTCGACTGGACCAGCACTACCGAAGGAACGCTTCCGGGCGGAGTTACCGTCAGCATCGTTACCGGAGGCTCCGCCGTTATTGAAGCTGCTTTCACCGGTGGCACCGTCTCGTTTGCTGGTTCGACCTATTCGCCACCCCAAATCAACGGTGACGCCTTGAGGGCTCGATTTTCCAGTCCCGGCGACACGGTAACCATTCAGTTTTCCAGTCCGGTTTCGGGTTTGTTCATGCACAGCAGCAATGCCCAGACACTTAATAACAATGGGATTCCTCAAAATATCTATTCGTTCGATCTGACGCCCACCAAACTCTCCGGCACTGCGGATTGGGCCGTCGATGGAAACTCTCTGCGCATCTTGTCTGGAGATCTTTTTACGGCGGCAGACGGAACCATCGGTTTCACCGGAGCCGTGTCCTCGTTAACGATCACTCGCACCGCACCATACTTGTTTGGATCAAGCGATGCCTACACTTTTCAGGTCGGGGCTATTCCCGAACCTGACCTTCCTGCTCTTTTACTTATCGGGTCCCTGGGATTGATCATCTCGCGAAAGCGTCACGCGTAAGGAAACGGGTAGAGCGCGCTTCACCTGTTCCAGACAGCGTGATACTACTTCAAACCTTCCCCGCTCGCTTCGCGAACTCTTCATCTCCCAGAACCGGCACTTTCCCGGCGAGCAATTCCACCGGGCACTCCGGCACCGTCACCCACGAGCGGCAACCACCGTACTTTTTCTCGAAGGGGAAAACCCACGTATCCGGCAATCGGTAAACTCGCACCACCGCGAGACTGACCCCGGGCGCTTCGTCAAAGTCAAAACGCGCACGAATCGTTTCCTCGGTCCAACCGTGATGCTGATCTAACATTTTCACCTCTTCCCAATCGGTCAGCACGCGGGTCATCACGATTTCCGCAAAATAATCGACGCGCACTTCCGTCCGCTCCGCGTCCGCTGCCCCTTCTTCGACCGGTTCGCCCTGCCAGTCCGGCTTCAAT
>JBCDLR010000262.1:0-5800 GCA_038745205.1 Verrucomicrobiota bacterium | reverse complement strand
CATGTCCTGACAGAGTCACAACGACCATCCGCAACCGGTGCCGGTTCGGACCCGGTGGTCCTTCGGGCCAATCCTAATCATGTCGATTCCGTCACACTCGCCAAGACTGACATTGCGAACGGAGACGAAATGACCCTGGAATCGCTCTCCCCGATTCTTGCCCTCGATGCGGAGTCCATGTCGGCGCGACTGTCGGACGCCTTCAACCTTTCTGATCCCGTTGCACGCAAGCAGGCCATTCTCAATCTGATCGCCAACCTGAGCCCGGAAAATGTCGATGCCGCCTTAGGCGCTTTTGAGCAGGCGGAGAATCGTCGCGAGATTGACGACGAGTTTCGCGACTTCCTCTTCGCATGGGCCAAACTCGACGGTGCGGCTGCCGCCGCTTACTCACTGGATCCTGAATCCGAGTTCAAGTCCCGCTACGGCATCGTCAACGTCGCCTCCGGCTGGGCCACCGATGATCCCGCCGCCGCCAAGGCTTTTGTTGCCGAAATGGAGAGCGGCGACCGGAAGCACTGGATGCACTACGGTGTCTTCAAGACCCTTCTCGACTCGAACCTCACCGATGCATTGGCGTTTTCCGAGCAGAACGAAAAGAGCCGTGCCCGTGGATACCAGATGGACCGCCTCGCGCGAAAACTCAACGAGTCTTACGGCCCCGACGGACTCATGCGCTGGGTCAACAACATCGACCACGAAGGCGATAACGACATGGAGTCCTACAAGGAATATGCGATGCGGGAAGCGATCGGCTATGTCGGAAAAGAAGACCCAAGCCGGGCCACGGATTGGATCCTGGAAAACCTCGAGCAACCCTACATGGATGACGACATCCTGCGCAAGGCCGCCTACACGATCGGGGACGGCAACGCCCAGGAAACGATGACCTGGCTCTCGGAACTGCCTGAGAGCAAGCACAAGGGCCGCGCCATCCACGAAGCCGTGGAGAACCTCGCCGACCGCGACCCCAACGGCGTCGCCGAATGGCTCAATCAAGTGGGCGACGATCCTGCCTACGACTCGACGTTCTCCACGTTCGCCACGCGCATCGTTGACGATGACCCCATCAGCGCGATCAACTGGGCCCTCGCCATCCGTGACGAGAATCGCCAGGCAAAGACCGTGGAAAGGGTTCTGTCGATGTGGCGGAAGCAAGACCGGCAGGCCGCCGAATCCTGGCTCTCACAAAACGGGATCGGGCCGATCAAGTCCTGACGCCGAAGAACCGCTCGAAGTTCTCGTTCGCGGTTTCCGGCGTGATCCCGAAAACTCTCTCCGCCTCGCGATAGGTCACGACCAGGTTTGCGGGGTGGTTGTCACTGTCCTCGACGGTTGTCGCCAAGGCGTATTCGGAGAGCGCGGCGGGCAAGGGCATTGCAGGGGCGTCGGTTTCGATCAGGAACCTGTCTGGTGGAACAGACGCGAAAGCGTCCCGTTTCGATGCCTTCTTCTCCGCGAGAAAAGAACCATTGAAGGAAAAGAAGGCACCCAGCGCCGCGAATGGCCCGACCATCTCGACGGGCCCTCCGTAGGCGTGGAGCAGGAATCCCCGCTCCGGCAGGCGCTCGGACTTCAGCACCTCCAGCATGCGGCCCCAGCATTTCAATCCGTGCACGGAAAGGGCCCGATTCCCCTCGGTCGCCAATCGAATTTGCACGCGAAAAGCGGCTTCCTGCCGGTCGAGATCATGATCCCGCACCCAACTGTCCATGCCGCATTCCCCCACTCCCGCCAAGGGATGCCGATCGAGAAACTCTCCTAACATTTTCTCCCATTCCTCTGGCGCTTCGTTCACGTCCCAGGGATGAAGCCCGAAAGAAGGAATGACGCAGGCACGCTCTCTGGCCAGCATTTCCACCGCCGGCCAGTCCGCGGGCTCCGTGCCATTCGTGACCACCCGCTTGATCCCCAGTTTGGAGTAGAGGCGAAAAATTTCGTCGTGAAACGGGACGACTTCTTCGAACTGGAGATGCAGGTGGGCGTCGGTCATTACTGCCGCGACTCCGGCGTGATCTTCATCTGGAGAAGCTCTCCAGCGCGCTCGACCTCGATATCGATCTCATCGCCGATTTTCAGCGCTTCGATGACATAAGTGTAATCGTAGATGTTCTTCACGTCCTTACCGGCGAGTGTCTTGATGATATCACCGCCCTGGACGCCCGCCTTTTCCGCGGGACCTCCTTTGCCAACGCCACTGAGCTTCACGCCCTCAACGTCCGACTGCGCGTAATCAGGAACAGTTCCGAGGTAGGCCCGCAGCCCGGCACGCGGGCGGTCATTCGGGTTTTCCTGCTCCTTCAGGGCAGGCTCTTCCTCCGTCGAGGCCAGTCCACGGGCCACGAGGGCCATGAGCTTCACCACCTTTTCCATGTCGTCGTAGTCCAGTTTGTCCGGCGTGTCGCGTGGCGTGTGATAGTCGTCGTGCGCGCCGGTAAAGGCGTTCAGGATCGGCACCCCCCGCACGTAGAAGGCGGTCGCATCGGTCGATATAAACGTGTCCTCGCTAAGCACGAGCGGCAGGCCGGCCACGACGTTTCGCTTCTCGATTTCGGGCGCCCAGTAATCGCTCGACCCGACGCCTTGAAGAACCAGGGACTTCTCCAGTCGACCTATCATGTCCATGTTCAGGCAGGCGCTCAGCTTGCCGGTCAATTTCCCGTCCTCGCTCCCGTGCTGCTTTGCAAACTCGCGCACCCAGTGACTCGATCCGAGCAATCCAAGTTCCTCCCCCGACCAGCAGGCAAAAATCACATCGCGCTTCAGTTCCAGTTTCCCGGCCTCGACCTGACCGCTCAGGTAATCTGCAATCTCAAAAACGCCCGCCACGCCCGAGGCATTGTCGTCGGCACCATAGTGAATCCCCTCCTCGTCCTCGTTCGCTCTCGATCCCCGTCCGTAACCCACACCGAGGTGGTCAATGTGCGCCCCGATGATCAACGGTGGTTCGGCGCTTCCGTCCGCTTTCAGGCGGGCGAGCACATTGCGTCCCTTCGCCTTTTCCTGCAGGATGTCGATGTTCGCGGCGAGTTGCACACCCTCCAGCGGGAACCCCTGCGCCATCTCCCCGGCGTCGAGTTGTTTCTGCAGGTCCTCAAGGGAACCTTCCACGCCTGCCGCCTCCAGCATCCGCGTTGCCACTTCATCGGAAATGGAAATCGCAGCCAGGCCTGACCCCGACATCGACGCGTCATACCCCAACGGAACCAGGCGGCTCCGCGCCTTCGCCCGCGGCCCCGTGACCACAATTAATCCCCTCGCCCCCTTCTCCCGCGCGGTCATCGCCTTGTAGCGAAGACTGGAATGGCGGGAAAAGCGCCGACGCTGCTCCGGCGAGGCGTCCTCCGGCATGAAGCGGAAAACCATCACCCATTTATCCTTCACGCCGAGATGGAAATAGCTGCTGTACATCCCCAGCTTCTTCCCATCCTCACCCGTCGACTCCGGCACTTCGATCCCGTATCCGGCAAAGACCACCTCACTCGGAGCTATGGGCCCGAGCTCCGAAAACGAAAGCGGTCGCCAGTCTTCATTCAATTTCCAGCCCGCACTCTCCCCCGCGAGCCGAAGCGCGTTGTCTTCACCGAGATCGACCCCGGCAGTGAACTCGAACGTGTCAAAGTAGGTGTCGTCGTCACCTGCCGGCTCGAGACCCATTCGTTGGAAAACCGCCGCGGCGGATTCCGTGGCCGCCACCTCGCCCTCGGTTCCCGTCAGGCGCCCCTGCAACTCCTCGGAGGCGAGGAACTCGACGAATCCTTTCAACGACGCCTTGTCCACGGCGCCATTCGCGGCGATTCCGATCTTGTCCTCTCCGCCCCGATTCGGCGCGCTCGCCAGCAGCTCCAGGGCGAGGTCATGATTCCACCGGCCAATGAAAATCTGCGACTGCTTCTTCGGTGTCCGGTTGCTCGTCCAGGAGATGGTCTTCCCGTCCGGGGAGAAAACCGGAAGGCCATCAAACCCCTCCGTTTCCGAGACGCGCACCGGCTCCTTTTTTCCTTCAGCATCGACAAGGTAGAGCTCGAAATTCGCGAAACCCTGGAGGTTGGTTGCGAAGACCAGGTAGTCACCGCTCGGATGAAAGTAGGGCGCCCAGGACATTGCACCGAGCCCGGTCAGCTGACGCTGATCAGTGCCGTCGATGTTCATCGTGAAGATCTCCGCGGTTGCACCCTTTCGATCAAAGCGACGCCAGCAGATCTTCCCGCCATCGGCACTGAAGAATGGACCGCCGTCATAGCCGATGCTCGTGGTCAGTCGCTTCACGTTCGAGCCGTCCGCGTCCATGATGTAGATATCATTCATGACGGCAGGATTGCGCTCGAACTCCGCTTTGAGCTCCGCATCGAGATCCTCGTCAAAGCCCGCCCGGTTGGAAGCGAAGACGATCTTTGTGCCGTCGGGCGAATAACAACCTTCCGCGTCGTAGCCAGGCGCGTTGGTGAGGTTCACGATGCTCGATCCATCCTTGCCCGACTCATAGATCTCAAAGTCCTTGTCGTAGTCCCATGAATACTTCCGCGCCTTGCCGCTCAGCCGTTCCCGAAACTCATTCGCCTGGTCTGACTTCGCCTCGGGATCCTCGTGGGTCGACGCGAACATGACCTTCGTGCCGTCAGGGTGAATCCACGCGCAGGTCGTCTTGCCGTGCCCGGGCGAAATGCGGTTCATGTCGCCGGTCTCAAGATCGAGGAGGTAGATCTGATAGAACGGATTGTCCGTCTCCCGCTCGCTCTGGAAAATCATCTTCGAGCCGTCGGCGTTGAAATACCCCTCTCCGGCGCGCGTGCCGGCGAACGTCAATTGCCGCGGATCCTTGATCAATCGAGCCTCATTGCCCTCGCCCGCCTCGCTCTCAGCGAGAGCAGGAAAAGCGGAGAGGAAAAAAATCAGCGAAAGAAATGGCGATCTCATGGTATTGGAAATTACGTCACGAGGCAGAATTTCACGCCAGGACCGTGACCTTCTCCACTTTCCATCAACCAGAACCATCGACACCATGAAAAACCTCCCTGTTGCCATTTTCCTCGCCGCCGCCATCCCGGCGATCGCCCAAGACGCGCCGAAACCCGTCCCCACTGGCTATACGGACACTCCCGTCCTCCCCAACAGTCAGTGGAAAGTCCACGATGACGAGCGGCCCCGCCCAACGGTCGTTACCCCTGGCAAAACCGACAACGCCCCTCCCGCCGACGCCACGGTTCTCTTCGACGGGACCAACCTGGACGCATGGCTGACCATTCCCCATCGCAAAAAAGGTGAGCCGGAGCCGGAACCGACCGAAGCCCAATGGAAGGTCGAAAATGGCTACGTCGAAGTGACTAACACCGGCGACATCCGCACGAAGGAATCCTTTGGAAGCTGCCAGCTCCACATCGAATGGATGTCCCCCGACCCGCCGCAGATGAATAGCCAAAAGCAAGGCAACAGCGGTATTTTCCTCATGGGCCTCTATGAAGTGCAGGTCCTTGATGGCTACGACAACCTCACCTACGCCGACGGCATGCCCGGCGCGATCTATGGTCAGTACCCACCCGCTGTGAACGTCAGCCGCAAGCCTGGTGAATGGCAAAGCTACGACATCATCTTCACCGCGCCGGAATTCAACAAGGCAGGCAAACTTGGTAGTCCCGCCTACATCACCATCCTACACAACGGTGTCCTCGTGCAAAACCACACCGAACTCCTCGGCCCCACCTTGCACAAACGCGTTGCCAACTACGACACTCCCCACGCCACCCGCGCACCTCTTGAGCTTCAGGACCACAGGGACAAGCAAGCTGTCCGATTCCGTAAT
>JBCDLR010000261.1:0-5826 GCA_038745205.1 Verrucomicrobiota bacterium | reverse complement strand
GGAAAACGAAGGCTGGCCCTTTCAGCAGAAGGACATGATCAAGCTGTTTCCCCAGCTGAGAGAGAAACAGGATTGAAGTTAGAAAAAGAAGGCATCCTCAGGTGATGATATCATCGACCACCTTTGCGGTATCGACTCCGGTCAGCTTGAAGTCGAGACCTTGAAATCGATAGGTGAAGCGTTCGTGATCAATGCCGAGCAGGCGTAGCGCAGTGGCGTGAAGATCGCGGACGTGGACCGGATTCTCGGCAACGTTGTAGCTGAATTCGTCGGTCTCCCCGTAGGTCATGCCCGGCTTGACCCCACCGCCGGCCATCCAGATGGTGAAGCAGCGAGGGTGATGATCCCGGCCAGCTTCAGGACTATCCCATTTTCCCTGTCCGGCAACTCCCCGGCCGAATTCGCCTCCCCAAATGACAAGTGTGTCCTTGAGCAGCCCACGCTGTTTGAGGTCCTTGACGAGGGCGGCGCTGGCTTGATCCGTGTCGCGGCAACGCGCCGTGCACCAGCTGGGGAGTCGGCTGTGGTGGTCCCAGTCGGGGTGGAAGAGTTGGACGAACCGGACGCCGCGTTCGGCAAGGCGGCGGGCCATGATGCAGTTCGCGGCATAGCTGCCGGGCCGGCGTGAGTCTTCGCCGTAGAGTTGGAAGGTGGACTCGGGTTCGTCGCTCATGTCGGCCAGTTCCGGAATGCTGGTCTGCATACGGAACGCCATTTCGTATTGCTGGAGACGGGTGGCAATTTCCGGGTCTCCCGTCAGTTCGAAGCGGTTGCGATTGAGGGCCCCGATGCCATCAAGCATCGCTCGTCGTCCTTCGCGGGAAAGGCCCTCGGGGTCGCGAAGATAGAGGACGGGATCCTTGGCATTGCGCAGTTTCACGCCTTGATAGCGGGAGGGGAGGAAGCCGCTTCCCCAGTAGTGATTGTAGAGCGGTTGGCTACTGGCGCGCTTCATCCTGGAGATGAGAACCAGGTAGTCGGGAAGGTTCTTGTTGCTGCTTCCCAGGCCGTAACTGGTCCAGGCGCCGATGCTGGGACGGCCGGGGAGCTGGTGGCCGGTGAGGAATTTCGTCGTCGCCGGTGCATGATTGATCTGGTCGGTCGTCATCGACTTCACAAAACAGAGTTCGTCGGCGATGGAGGCCGTGTGGGGGAGCCACTCGCTGACCGTGGCGCCGCTTTTTCCGTGCTGTTGGAACTGCGTGACGCCCGGCAGAATGAGTTGCTTCTTGCCGGCGGTCATGGTCGTTAGGCGCTGACCCTGGCTGACGCTCTTGGGTAGTTCCTTCCCCGCCCACTTTATCAAACCGGGTTTGTGGTCATAGAGTTCGAGCTGTGACGGTCCCCCGGACTGGGTGAGAAAGATGACGCGCTTTGCCTTGGGAGCGAAGGCTCGGACGGCATCGGTGGAAAGCGCGGCGGAGGCACTTTCTCTGCCGAGCAGGCCGCCGAGAGCGAGGGCGCCAAGGTTCAGGCTGCCTTGTTGGAGGAAGGCGCGGCGACCGATCTGGGTGTGGAGATCATTCATGGGTGAGGGTTTCGTCGAGGTTGAGAAGAAGGCTGGCAATGGTCATGAGAGCGGCCGTTTCCGCGGCGTCTTTTTCCTTCGGGGGAAACTGTTGTCCGACCGTGGCAAAGGTTGTTGCGTCATCCGGGGCTTCGCGGAATTGCTGGAGATTGATGTTCCAGGCGGTCTCAACCGCATCCCGCTCGCTCTCGTCAAGGGACCGAAAGAGAAGACGGCGGGCCAGATGATCGATCGGGTCATCATCCTCAAGGGCTTGATCAGCCAGCACCCGGGACGCCTCCAGCATGGTCGTGTCGTTGAGAAGTGTGAGGGCGTGCAAGGGAGTGTTGGTCCTTCGGGTCCCGACTTCGCAGACGCGTCGCTGGGCACTGTCGAAGAGGAAGGTCGGAGCGATGGAGCGGCGCCACTAGGCGTAGAGGGTTCGTCGATACTGGGCGGGGCCGACGCTGGGTCGGTAGGTGAAGCGTCCCATGAACATTTCGTTCCAAACTCCCTCCGGCTGCCAGGGCTTCACGGGCGGACCGCCAAGCGCGGGATTCAGGAGGCCCGCTGCGGCAAGGGCTTGGTCGCGCAGCATCCAGGCGGGCAGTCGGAATCGGGGAGCATGGGAGAGGAGGCGGTTTTCCGGATCGAGCTCACGTTGCTCGGCCGTTGTGTGGCTGCGTTGACGATAGGTGTCGCTGGTGGCGATGAGCCGAAGGATGTGGCGAATGTTCCAATCGTGTTCGACGAGTTCGACGGCGAGCCAGTCAAGTAGATCGGGGTGAGTGGGGGCTTCACCTTGCAAACCGAAGTCAGCCGGCGTTCGCACCAGTCCGGCACCAAACATGATTTGCCAGAGGTGATTCACCGTGACCCGGGCGGTCAGAGGATGGTCAGGCGAGACGAGCCACCGGGCCAGGTCGAGTCGATTGGCGTCATTCCCAACCGGCGTCGTGTAAATTTGCGAGAGGAAGCCGGGTTGCACCTCAGCGCCTTTGGCATCCCAAACCCCGCGTTCGAGGATATGAGTGACGCGTTTCTCCTTGCGCTCGGCCATGACCATGACACCGAGCTTGCCGCCCGCTTTCCTGACCTCGTTCAACTGGCGTTGAGCTTCGAGCGATCGGGCCCGCGCGGCCTGATAAGGGGCGTCGTCGAGGAGGAACTGAGTGAGGAGACGGTTGCGGAGATGGGAAGTGAGTTCCTGCGTGCGAGCCAGAGTCTCGAGCGGGGCTTCCTTGATCTTTTGAACGGTTTCGCCAGCCTGATCCGTGAGTGAAATACGAAAGCGTCCGATGTTTGCGTTGCCGCCGGTTGAGCGATGCAGCAGGACCAGAGTCAGGGATTCGTCCGGCCCCAGTTCAAGAGGATTCGCAAAGGAGAAAATGGCAGTGCGGGATTGCGGTTCGTCGGTGGCTTTGGTGGTCCACCCATTGCGCGGATCGTCGTTCAGGCTGTCGCTCACTTTGCCGTAGGCGCGACCTTTCACTTGCTGTTCGACGTCGGCGATCGCGCCTCGCATTTCGATTTCCCGCACCTGGGACTCTCCCTCCCGCCGAATGGAGGCCTTCACATTGGTGAGGATGAATTCCCCGGTTTTTCCTCGGGAAAGCTGGCCTCCGGTGTGACTCTCATGCGGAAAAACTTCAAGCTTCCAGCCGGTCAGGCGAGTGAGTTGGTTCGGCTTTTTCACGGTAACGTGATAGTCGTCCTGCCGCGGTGTCGGCCCCATGGTCTGGATGGTGGCGTCGTCTTCGATAGTGAATTCCGTGCCCTCCAGTGAGTGAATTCCGGTAGGGGCCGTTTCGACCCAGGCGCGGTAATTTTGCGGGAGGGATTTTTGGATGTTCTGCAACCAGGCCTCGAACCGTTTGGTTGCCGCCACCTTGGCTTCAGCCTCCCGGGGGCGGCATTCGTTATACCACTTCTCTGCCTCGGTTACGGCACGTTCGGCGAGGCTTGATTGGTAGTTCAGATAGGGTTTTGCCCCGCGACCGGCCTTACCGTCTTCCTCGATACTGTTGAAGAAGGAGAAGAGCTGATAGTAGTCCTCGTGGGAGATGGGATCGAACTTGTGGGTGTGGCACTGCACACAGCC
This sequence comes from Verrucomicrobiota bacterium, assembly GCA_038745205.1. Lineage (GTDB taxonomy): Bacteria > Verrucomicrobiota > Verrucomicrobiia > Verrucomicrobiales > DEV007 > JBCCWV01. Next base: position 2,218 of record JBCDLR010000261.1, on the reverse strand, counting down.
GAGGGTGAGCCCCATCCAGACGGTGCCCGTGGTATTGACCCGGTCAATGACGTAATCGATGCGGGACTCCTCCGGGTGGCGTCCGCCTTCGCCATTGGTCATGTGGTTGCGGTGGAAGCAGGTGGCGAGAATCTGCTCGGGAGTGGCTTCGGGCAGAAGGTCGCCGGCGAACTGCTCGATCGTAAACTGGTCGAAAGGGAGGTTGCGGTTGAAGGCATTGACGACCCAGTCACGCCAGGGCCAGTTGGTTCGCTCGGCATCCTGTTGATAGCCGTCGGAGTCGGAGTAGCGGGCGGCGTCGAGCCACCACATGGCGAGTCGTTCGCCATGGTGCGGCGAAGCGAGCAGCTTATCGACGTAGCCTGACCAGGCCTGATTGGAAGGATCGCGCTCCAAGGCTTCAACGTCTTTGAGTTCAGGAGGAAGACCGGTGAGGTCAAAAGAAAGACGCCGGGCCTGGACGTGAGTCTCAGCTTTGCCGGAAGGGGAGAGGGGAGACTGTTCGAGTCGTTGCTGAACGAAGGCGTCGATCGGGTGAGAGGTGTCTCCCGGGAGGTTCGGACGTCTCGGCTTTTCGAACGACCAGTGTTTTCCCCACGCTGCGCCCTGCTCGATCCAAGTCCGGATGGTGGCCTTCTCGGCGTCAGTGAGCGGTTTCCGATGTGAATCGGGCGGGGGCATGAGATCGAATTCGTCGTCCGTAATAATGCGATACCAAAGATCGCTTTCCGCCAAATCACCCGGAGCGATTACCCGATAGCCGTTTTGGTCTTTCTTCGCCTCTTCTTCAATGTCGAGGCGCAGCTTTGCCTTGCGATGGCTTTCGTCCGGTCCATGGCAATGAAAACAACGATCCGAAAGAATCGGCAGCACGTCGCGTCCAAAGCTCACCGATTCGGCCGAGCTACCCAAAGGTGCAAGAACGATGGCCGCGTAGATGGCGGAGAGGAAGACAAAGTCTGGCCGCTGGAGGAGGGGGTTCGGCATATTCTCAGGATGATCGAACCGGAGCAAGCTGTCTTGTTGCTCCAATCGTCATTTTTGGTATGTTTTGACCATGCCTGTTACGGAAGGTTATTTCTTCGACGAAGGGTTTTTCCGGCGCTATCCCCTTGCCCGGAACGTCGCTTCCCTGTTCAACTTTCTTCCCAATGTGATTTTTTACGCCAAGGATCGGGAGGGTCGGTTCGTGGCTGCCAACGCCGCAATGGCCGAAGCGAAAATGGTGATTGAGCCTCAGGCGATCCTGGGTCGAAATGACCACGACTTTCATCCCCCGGTTCTCGCCGATGCCTATGTGGCCGAGGATCGACGGGTCATGGAAAGCGGAAATGCATTACCCAATCAGATGTGGTTCGTCCTCGATCACCGCGGAAGGCCGGGCTGGTTCAATTCAAGCAAAGTTCCCCTGCAAGATGGTGATGAATCCGTCGTCGGAGTTGCCGGAGCTCGCTATTCGATTGAGACTCCTCAGGAGCTGGAATGGCAGTTCAAGGCATTGGCTCCGGTGATCCGTCACATGGAGATCCATTACACCGAGCGGATTCCAATGCGAGAGATGGCAGAGTTGGCCGGTTTGTCTTCGACCCACTTCAACCGCTCATTCCAGGAATTGCTCGGGATGACGCCGACTCGATTCCTGCACTCCATGAGGCTGGAACGAGCACGACAACTCTTGGCGAGCACGGATCGGAACATTGGAGAGATTGCCCTGGAAACCGGGTTCTATGATCAAAGTCAGTTCACGAAAAACTTTCGGCAACAGATGGGAATGACTCCTCGCGCCTACCGCATGCGTTTTCGATCCTAGGCCTGGGAGCCAGGCAAATGAAAGAGCACCGACGAATTTTCAGGCGGGATTCTTCTTCTTCGATCTTCGTTGCACTTCGCCGATGTCCTTCATTGGAGGGCCGACGCTGGCGACCAGCTGTTCGCAACGGTCTCGCATTGCCTGAAGTAACGGATGGGGTTCGTCGTTCGAGGCAAGATTGGTAAGTTGGTCAGGATCTTCCTTTAGATCGAAGAGAAACTCATAGGGCGGGTTATCCGGGCCGTCGACAAAGTAGCGGGCGTAGGTCATGTGGTTGCCGCGGACGCCTTCCCAGCGGGGAATGGAGCCGGGCACGGCAAGGAACTCGCAGAGGAAGTCACTGCGCCAATCAGAGATCGGGTCGCCACGGAGCAACGGAGCGAGGCTGTGTCCGGTGTGGGCTTCGGG
>JBCDLR010000260.1:0-5833 GCA_038745205.1 Verrucomicrobiota bacterium | reverse complement strand
GACCGAAAGCGGAACATGGACTGCCATTTGGTCGCCATCAAAGTCGGCGTTGTAGGCCGAACATGTCAGCGGGTGCAAGCGGATGGCCGAGCCCTCGATGAGGACCGGCTCGAAGGCCTGAATGGAAAGGCGGTGAAGCGTCGGGGCGCGGTTCAGCATGACCGGGTGCCCTTTCGTGACTTCTTCGAGGATGTCCCAAACTTCCGGCGTCTTGCGTTCGATCATCTTCTTCGCGGAACGGACGGTGTGGACGTAGCCAAGTTCCTTGAGACGGCGGATGATGAACGGCTCGAAAAGGACGAGGGCCATCTTCTTCGGAATCCCGCACTGGTGGAGTTTGAGGTCGGGACCGATGACGATGACGGAGCGGCCGGAGTAGTCGACGCGCTTGCCGAGAAGGTTTTGGCGGAAGCGTCCTCCCTTGCCCTTGAGCATGTCGGAGAGCGACTTCAGTGCTCGGTTTCCGGCGCCGGTGACGGCACGACCATGGCGGCCGTTGTCGAAGAGGGCGTCCACGGCTTCCTGGAGCATGCGCTTCTCGTTCCGGATAATCACGTCCGGCGTCTTCAACTGGAGGAGATTGCGGAGGCGGTTGTTCCGGTTGATGACACGTCGGTAGAGGTCATTCAGGTCGGAGGTGGCAAAGCGGCCACCCTCGAGCGGAACGAGTGGACGAAGGTCCGGGGGGATGACGGGAAGGACGTCGAGGACCATCCACTCGGGACGGCTGTGCGAGCCGGCGAATCCCTGGGCGAGCTTGAGGCGCTTCGTGAGCTTCTTGCGGATCTGCTTCGAGCGCGTCTTCGTCATCGCCTCTTCCAGTTCCGTGGCGAGCTCGGCGAGGTCGACCATGGAGAGGAGTTCCTTCAGGGCCTCGGCGCCCATGCCGGCGCGGAAGGCTTCCTCGCCGTATTCGTCCTCGGCTTCCATCATTTCCGCCTCGGTGAGGAGCTGGCACTTCTCAAGCGGGGTGTTGCCGGGATCGATGACGATGAAATCCTCGTAGTAAATCACGCGCTCGAGCTGGCGGGCGGTGAGGTCGAGGACAAGGACGATGCGCGAGGGCATGCACTTGTAGAACCAGATGTGGCTGACGGGCACGGCCAGTTCGATGTGGCCCATGCGCTCGCGACGCACGCGACTGAGGGTGACCTCGACGCCGCAGCGGTCGCAGATGACGCCCTTGTGCTTGATGCGCTTATACTTGCCGCAGGCGCACTCCCAGTCCTTGGTCGGTCCGAAGATGCGCTCGCAGAAGAGACCGCCCTTCTCGGGCTTGAAGGTCCGGTAGTTGATGGTTTCCGGATTCTTCACCTCACCGCGGCTCCAGGAACGGATCGTTTCCGGCGCAGCCACCGTGATTCCCACCTGGTCAAACCCGGTGGCGCGGACAGCTGTGTTGCTCAATTCGTTGATCGTTTCGATGCTCATGCGAAAATTGGGTAAATGTTAGTTGATGCCGGCTTCAATCAGGCGGCGCTTTCGCTTTCAGTCGTAAGTTCTTCCTTCCGCTGCGATCCGACGGTGACGTCGAGTCCGAGCGATTGCATTTCCTTTATAAGGACGTTGAACGACTCGGGCGTTCCGGCCTCGAGGTTGTTGTCGCCCTTGACGATGGATTCGTAAATCCGCGTGCGTCCCTGGACGTCGTCGGATTTGACGGTGAGAAGCTCCTGCAGGGTGTAGGCGGCGCCATAGGCCTCGAGGGCCCAGACCTCCATCTCCCCGAAACGTTGGCCGCCGTATTGCGCCTTGCCCCCGAGCGGCTGCTGGGTGACGAGCGAGTAGGGGCCGACGGCGCGGGCGTGGATCTTGTCCGCGACGAGGTGGCCGAGCTTCAGCATGTAAATGTAACCGACCACGACTTCCTGGTGGAAGGCCTCGCCGGTGCGGCCGTCGAAGAGCTGGGACTTGCCGTTGAGGCCGATCCACTCGTAGTCTTCCTTTGCCTTCGCTTCCGCGAGGTAGTCCATGACCTTGTTCTCGGGGATCCCGTCGAAAACCGGCGTGGCGAAGGTGAAGCCGAGGGCCTTGGCGGCGACGCCGAGGTGGGTTTCCAGGACCTGGCCGACGTTCATCCGTGAAGGAACCCCAAGCGGATTCAGGCAGATGTCGACGGGTTGGCCGTTCTCGAGGAAAGGCATGTCTTCTTCGGGAACGATGGTGGCGACAACGCCCTTGTTTCCGTGGCGGCCCGCCATTTTGTCCCCCACGGAAAGCTTGCGCTTCGCCGCGACGTAGACCTTCACGCTCTTGACGACGCCGGGCTCGACCTCATCGCCTTGCTCAAGGCGGTCGTAGGAACGTTCCCGGTCCATATCGATGTCGGAGAACTTTTGTTCGAAGCTTCCGATGATGTCCATGATCTTGTTGCGGATCGGGCTGGGATCGATCTCGATGTGATCGTGGTTGTCGGCGAGCTTCTTGAGCAGCGTCTTCGTGATCTTCTTGTTGGCCGGAACGATGAGTTCGCCGGACTGGCCGTTGACGACGTCGAGCGGGATCTTCTCGCCGAGCAGGATGTCGGAGAGTTTTTCCGTGAGTTGGTCGGTCAGGCCGTCGCGCTTTTTCTTGTATTCGTTGTCGATGGCCTTGAGCTGCTTCGCCTTTTCGGCGTCGGTCAGCTTTTCCTTGTCGGCATCATTGCGGGAAGAAACGCGGACGTCCATGACGATGCCGGTGCAACCGGAGGGAACACGCAAGGAGGTGTCCTTCACGTCGGCGGCCTTTTCCCCGAAGATGGCTCGGAGAAGACGCTCTTCCGGAGCGAGTTCGGTCTCGCTCTTCGGCGTGATTTTGCCAACAAGGATATCACCGGGCTTCACTTCGGCGCCGACGCGGATGACGCCATCGGGTCCGAGGTTCTTGAGGGCTTCTTCGCCGACGTTCGGGATGTCCCGCGTGATTTCCTCGGGACCGAGCTTCGTGTCGCGGGCCTGCACTTCGAAGTCCTCGATGTGGATGGAGGTGTAGATGTCCTCCTTCACCACGCGCTGCGAAATGGTGATGGCGTCCTCGAAATTATAACCGTTCCACGGCATGAACGCGACGAGGACATTGCGGCCGATGGCGAGTTCGCCGTTGTCGGTGCTCGGTCCGTCGGCGATGACCTGACCTTCCTTGATCCGGTCGCCGGCACGGACGAGCGGGCGCTGGTTGATGCAGGTCGCGGCATTGGAGCGCATGAACTTGCGCAACGGATAGACGTAGGTGCCCTTGTCCGGGGCGCTCTTCATCTTCTCCGGCTCGGAGAGGAAGCGGTTATCTGAAATCGGGAGCTTCCCATCCTTGGTCACAACGATGTACTCGGCGGTTGCGGCGGCGACTTTGCCGGCGCCTTCGGCGACGACGACCGAGCGGGAGTCACGGGCGGCTTTCGCCTCCATGCCGGTGCCGACGAACGGGGCTTCCGCGCAAAGAAGCGGAACGCCCTGGCGCTGCATGTTCGAGCCCATGAGGGCGCGGTTCGCATCGTCGTGCTCAAGGAACGGAATCAGCGAGGCCGCGACGGAAACGAGCTGTTTCGGCGAGACGTCCATGTAGCCGCAGTCCTTCGGTTCGACCTCGAGGAAGTCGCCGCGGGAACGGGCGGTGATGCGCTCGTTGACGAACTTGCCGCCCTTTTCGATGGGGTTGTTCGCCTGCGCAATGAGGTGCTTCTCTTCCTGGTCGGCGGTCAGGTAGTGGATCTCGTTCGTAACCTTGCCGTTCTTGATCACGCGGTAGGGGCTTTCAATGAAGCCGAAATCATTGATGCGCGCATAGCAGCTCATCGAGTTGATGAGGCCGATGTTCGGTCCTTCCGGCGTCTCGATCGGACAAATGCGGCCGTAGTGCGACGGGTGGACGTCGCGAACCTCGAAGCCGGCGCGGTCGCGATTAAGGCCACCGGGTCCAAGGGCGGAAAGGCGGCGCTTGTGCGTCAGTTCGGACAATGGGTTCGTCTGGTCCATGAACTGCGAAAGCTGCGAACGCCCGAAGAAATCGCGGACGACCGCGCTGAGCGCCTTTGGATTGATGAGCTTCTGCGGCGTCATGCCCTCGACGTTCACGTCGAAGAGAGTCATGCGCTCCTTCACCAGTCGCTCGGTGCGGGCGAGGCCAACGCGGCACTGGTTGGCGAGGAGTTCGCCGACGGCGCGGACGCGTCGGCTGCTGAGGTGATCGATGTCATCAAGGATACCGTTGCCCTGCTTGAGTTCGAGGAGATACTTGATGGCGGCGAGGAAATCATCGGCGACAAGGACGGTTTCGTCCTGCGAGACGACGCCGTCGAGTTCGAGCTTTTGATTGATCTTGTAACGGCCGACGCGGGTGAGATCGTAGCGCTTCGGGTCGAAGAAGAGGCGCTTGAGCAGGGCGCGGGCGTTCGCCGTGGTTGGCGGATCACCGGGGCGAAGCCGGCGGTAGATGTCCTTGAGGGCCTCCTCCTCGTTGGTCGCCGGGTCCTTCTTGAGCGACTTGACGATGAGGTCATTGTCGCGCGTGTCGATGACCTCGACGGTCTTGTGGCCGAGTTCGATCAGCTGGCGGACGATCCCGATGGAGAGGGGCTCGTAGGCTTTCGAGACGATGATCTCGCCGTCGAGGATGTCCTTGAAGGGGACCTTCGTCGCGAGGGCTTCCTCGTTCATGCGCGAGGAGAGCTTGAGTTTTTCGATCTTGTAGAACTGCTTCACGATGTCCTCGTCAGACTCGAAGCCGATGGCGCGAAGAAGCGTGGTTGCGAGGAACTTTCTTCTCCGGCGGCGGCGGTCGAGGTAGACGTAGAGGAGGTCGTTGTTGTCGAACTGGACTTCGAGCCAGGAACCGCGGTCGGGAATGATGCGGAAGCCGTGGAGCAGCTTGCCGTTCAAGTGAACGTTGGTTTCAAAGCAGATCCCCGGGGAACGGTGGAGCTGGCTGACGACGACGCGCTCGGCGCCGTTGATGACAAAGGTCCCGCGTTGCGTCATGAGCGGTAGCTCGCCCATGTAGACTCGCTCTTCCTTCGTTCCGGCCTCGTCCTTGAGGCGGAAAGTGACGTAGAGGGGCGCGCTGAACGTTTCGCCGTCGCGAATGGATTCGAGGGCCGTGATCTTCGGCTTGCCGCACTCGTAGCTGACGTAATCAAGGGTGACTTTTTCATCGTAGCTGTCGATGGGGAAGATCTCCTTGAACACGGCCTGCAGACCGGTCATTTTGCGCTTCGACGGTGCGGAGTCGAGCTGGAGGAAATCCTTGTAGGAATCGATTTGAACTTCGATGAGGTTGGGCGTTTCGATGACCTCATCAATTTTTCCGAAATAGAGACGTTCAGACATGGGATTGGATTTCTTGGTTCAAGCGGTTAGGGACAGAACAAACGGGAAACGAATGGCGATAGCGAAGGCGGTTTGCAGCGGAGCCGCGCGGACCGGTGTCAAAGACACCAACGCCACGCGGGAAAAAATTTGTTTACCGCGTCACGCCGACCATGGAAGGGGCCGGATGGGCGGAGATTTCGGTGACGGGCGGGTGGTTCGGATGGCGAACCGGAAAACGGAATACAGCGGCGCACGACGAAAGATCACGTCGGGAGGCGGCGACAGCTGGCGCAGAGAAACGCACAAAAAAATGCGATCTGGAAACGGAGTCAATCAGAGCGGTAAATCTTCCTCGGTGTGGCGTGATTCGGGGCGAAGAGTGCGGATTGTAAACCAAAAACTGAAAATATCTAAAAAATCTTTCGATTTTTTGTTGACGGTCTGATTTTTTCCTCGGATAACCCGAGGGAAAGTGGCCCGCTGTCAATAAAAGAATCCGGCGACGGGGGCTGCCCGACGCCGGATTCCACGGTCCCCGTAGGGAAAAT
>JBCDLR010000259.1:0-5840 GCA_038745205.1 Verrucomicrobiota bacterium | reverse complement strand
ACTGGCCGCGACCCGCCTTCGTGGACGGCACAACGCGGAAAACCTGATGGCGGCCTGGGCGGTTGCGCAGAGCCGGGGTGTTTCGCACGAAGCGGTGCAGTCCGCGGCCGCTGCCTATGAGCCGCCCCGCCACCGGAATGAGTTCATCGCCGAGGTCGAGAGCCGCGAATTCTTCAACGATTCAAAAGCGACGAACCTGCACGCACTGGAATCTTCCCTGAGGGGCTGCCCGGAGAAAGTGGTGCTCATTGCCGGTGGCAAGGAGAAGGGACTGCCATTTGTGAATTTGAGAGAAGCCGTCGCGTCCAAGGTCTCCCATGCCTTCCTCATCGGTGAGATCGGATCAACGGTCGCCGGAATCTGGGGTGACTCAGTTCCTTGCACGGTTGCGTCCGACCTCGGGTCGGCAGTGGCGGGAGCCTATGCCGTTTCCGGAAAAGGGCAGTCCATCCTCTTCTCCCCTGGCACTTCCTCCTTCGACATGTTCAGCGGCTATGAGGAGCGCGGTGATGCGTTCCGTGAAGCTGTGGAAGAATTGAAAAAAAGAATCTAGCCATGAAAAAAGAAAGCAGTAACAAACCAGCAAAAAACAGAAAGAAGAAGGGTTTCAAACTCTTCGCGCGGACGCACAGCGTGTCGGCGCATCTCGATCACGAGAGGGATTGGCAAACGGACGTCCCGGACATCAAGCTCTCGCGGGCCTTCGTCTTTGTCCTCCTTCTCCACGTCATCGCGGTGGTGGGTATCCTCGCCTTCGAATTCTTCAAGCCGGATCTCGCCGGTGAGCCCCTCGCCGGAACAACGGCCGCGGAAGAAAAGCTCGCGGAGATCGAACGGAAGGAAAAGAGCGAGCAGGCTCGTCGCCTCCGCGACACCTCCGATGGATATTACCGCTACACCGTGAAATCCGGGGATAGCCTGGAAAAGATCGCCAGTCGTTACGGTGTTGGAGTTTCGGAGATCTCCCGTCTGAACGTCCTGCCGGATGGATCTGGGATCTCGCTCGGAGCCATTCTGCGTCTGCCGATTTCGGAAGACATCGCCAAGGCGCGCGAGAAGGAAATGGCACGTCTCGCCAAAATGGAAGAGCAGGCACGTCGCGATCGGGAAGAAAGAGTTCGTGCGGAAAAGGCCATCCTCTCCGGGGCTTCCGGTCCGGGGTTGGTGAATGCGTCCAAGTCCGGGGCGACGACGCCGGAACTGGTCGAGAACGCGCCGCCGGCGAAGAAGACGAAGAGTGAAGACTTCGTATCAACTTCCTCAGTGGAGGGGAAGGGGTCGAGTGTGCCCAAAGCTTCCGGCAAGGAGGTGGCCGCGAAGGAATCCATCGTCCGTCCGGGATCTGATGGCGGGAAGACTGCCCCGAAAGTCACCAAGACCGTGAAACCCTCCCCGGAAGTCGCCTCCAAGACCTACACGGTTCAACCAAAGGACACCTTGTATGGTATCGGCCGCAAGTTTGGCGTGAGCTACAAGCAGATTCTAGCCGAGAACAAACTGCTCGACCCGAACAAGCTCAGCGTCGGACAGGTTCTCCGGATTCCCAGAAGCTAACTCCCAGAGAAAATCCCAGCCTGTGGAAGACAAACGCACGCATTTGCTCGTTGCCCCGGTCGTCGCGCTTCTTGCGCTCGGGGTCGTGGTCTTGATGAGCACGAGTGTCTTCATTGAAGACCGCATCGACATGTATTTCGACTGGAGGAAGCACTTCCTCTGGGTGGGGGTTGGCATTGCCGCGTGCGTCTTTTTTGCATCGGTGGACTACCGGAAGTGGGGGCAGTTTTCATGGCCTGCCTACGTTTTCGTGTGTGTTCTCCTGGTGCTTTGCTTTGTCCCCATCATCGGGCAGGAAAAGAACGGCGCCTCCCGTTGGATCGGGCTGGAGGCCATCGGGCTTTCCTCCGTGAGCTTCCAGCCGAGCGAACTTGCGAAGCTTGTCGTCGCCGTCGTCATTGCCGCCTGGTGCGCGCGTCGTGCAGATCAACAGAAGAATTTCCTGCACGGTTTCGTCTATCCGCTTGCCATTGCCGGGCTCCCGATCGTCCTCATCGCCCTCGAAATGGACCTCGGTTCCGCGGCGCTCATTGGGCTCGTTTCCATCCTGATGGTGTTCGTCGCCGGTGCCCGCATACCCTACATGCTCGGGTCGGTCGTTCTCGGGCTCGGCGCCCTTGCGCTGGCGGTCAGGAGCAATGCAAACCGCATGGAGCGCATCTTCGCCTACATGGATCTCGAGAGTCATGCCTCTGACCTGGGACTGCAGCAATGGCGGGCCCTGATTGCGCTGGGCTCCGGCGGTGTCTCCGGCCTGGGGCTGGGCAACGGGAGGGAGAAGCTCATGCACATGCCGTATGCGCACACGGATTTCATCTTCCCAATCGTCGGCGAGGAACTGGGATTCATTGCCACCGTCCTCGTTCTCTGTGCCTTTGGGGCTTTGCTTCTCGGCGGCATACTCATCGTGCAGAAGGCTCCGGATCGATTTGGAAAGCTCCTGGGCTTCGGACTCCTGATGATGATTCTTGTCCAGGCTCTCCTGAATGTGGGTGTCACGACCGCGGTATTACCGAACAAGGGATTGCCTCTTCCGTTCGTGAGTTACGGGGGGTCCAACCTCGTCATGTGCCTTTCGGCGGTCGGAATTCTCATCAGCATTTCCCGTTTTGGCGGCGAGGCGCGAGCTGCTCCCTCGACCGAGATTCCCAGTCGCGCCATGCTCCATGGTGTCTGAGGAGAAATTTCGAAGATTTTTCGAATAGGATCGAACGGGTCCCGTCGAACGGAAAAATCATGTCTGGCTTATGATTTCCTGTCGCTTCCGCCCTGTCGTTTTCACCCTGTATCTGTGCACGCTTGCCTCGGCCGTCACTGCAAGTCCGGTGCCTCCGCTCGAAAAAGACGTCGCTCGCCGAATTGTCGCGGAATATGAGGGGCTGAGACTGACGGACGTGAATGTGGGCCTTCTCCTGGCCGGGGAATCCCCGTCGAAGGGCTTCACCGCGAAGCATGCGACCAAAGTGGTCTACATCGCTCGACGATTGGAGGACGGGGGGCGGTACCGTCGCCGTGCGAGTGAAATCGTCTTTCACCACGACCGGGACTATGGCTGGTATCTCATGGAGATACACAGCTCGAGCCTGAAGGACACGATCGAGGTTTGGTCCGAGTTGTGCGGATGTATTCGGATCGAATGACCTGCGGTTGATCCGGGCCGGGATCAACTAGCGCACGAGAGCCGGTTCGGTTGAGTGGTCGGAGTCGGCGAGTTGCTTGGGGGCATTTTCGAGCTCCATGGGGACACGAATGATGAAGGCGGTCTCGACCCCGGGAACGCTGTGCGCCTCGATCGCGCCGCGATGGGCTTCGACGGCTCGGCGGACGATGGAGAGCCCGAGTCCGGTTCCTTTCTTTTCGGATGGATGGTGTTTCTCGACGCGGAAGAAGCGCTTGAAGATGAACGGCAGGTCTTGCTGCGGAATGCCCCGGCCATTGTCAGTGACCCGGACCTCCCAGGTGTCGGTGACCCGCCGAATGCGGACCGCAATGCGCAGCCCATCCTCGTCATTTTCCTTCAAGGCGTTCTCGATGAGATTGAAAAGGATCTGGTCCCAGTAAAAGCGGTCGCCGATGAGGACGGGGTTCTCTTCCTTGCCGAGCGACACCTTCACTTTCGCGCGCTTTTCCTCGATGAGTGGAGAAAGTCGTTCGATGACGTCCTCGACGCAGTCCTTGAACTCGAAGGGGGCGAACTGCAGGGATTCCTCCTCGGTGGATTCCAGCTTGGAGATGGCAAGCATGTCTTCCACGAGCCGGGCGAGGCGATCTCCATGCTTCTGCATGACGGCGACGAAGCGCAAAGCGGACTCCCTGTCATCAAGTCCGCCATCGGCAAAGGTCTCAAGGTATCCGTTGATGATTGTCAGCGGGGTGCGGAGTTCATGGGAGGCGTTGGCGACGAAGTCCTGCCGGACCTGCTCAAGCTGGCGCACATCCGTCACATCGCGCAGGACGATCCGGATCCGGGTCAGCGTGTTGGTGTCGGATCGTTCCAGCGGCGCGATGTCGACGTCGAGGATGCGCTCCGGGGAGTCCTTGTAGGAGGCCGAATGGACGCGAATGGTCCCGTTCACGGCACTACGCGTCATGAAGCACTCGCCGAGCATGGTGGTGAGATCTTCATTTCGAATGAGTTCCTTGGACTTCTTATGAATTGGGTCTGCTTCCCATCCAAAGAGGTCGAGGGCCGTTTGATTGGCGAAGCGGATGCGGCTGTGGCGGTCGACGACGAGGACAGCGTCTCCGAGACCCTCGACGACCGAGGCGAGGAGTTTGTCCCGGCGATCGATGCGAGCCATGAGCTTCTTCGCACGGAAAAGCTGCTCAAAAACCTCCTCTTCCAGTTCCCGGAAGTAGAAAGGGGCTTTCCGGTATTCCTTGGCTCCGAGCCGGCTGATATCGCGACGCCGGATGGCGGCGGTGAGTCTTCGCGCAGCATCCCGCACTCGCACGAGGCTCGTGAAGGCCGCAATGGCGATGATGACCGAAATAACGGTGATGATAATCAGGTACTTCACGTTGTCAGCCCATAGACGATTCCATCCAATCCGACCCCATCATCCTTCAGGGGCCGGGATTCGAAAAGGGGAAAAAGAAATTGGTTTCTCGTGCCGCGACCCCCTAGGCCTCGACGAGGCTGGGCTCGCGATCCTCGAAGCGGTATCCGATGCCGCGAACGGTCTCGATCCAGTTGGCAAAGTTCCCCATTTTCTCGCGGAGGCGTTTGACGTGAGTATCGAGCGTCCGGGTCTGCGCGGCGTCTCGATAACCCCAGACTTCGCGCAAGAGGTCTTCGCGCTTCTGCGGCTGGCCGGAGCGTTCAACGAGGAGGAGAAGGAGTTTGAACTCGGTGGGTGTGAGTTCAACCTGGTCCCCGTCGAGGAAGAAATGCAGGGAGTTCTTGTCGAGGTGGAACTTGCCCACTCGCACCTCCGTGGATCCGATGGACGTGTTGATCCGCCGCAGGAGGTTTTGAATGCGAAGAACGAGTTCCTTCGGACTGAATGGCTTCGTCAGGTAATCATCGGCGCCGAGTTCGAGGCCGTTGATGATGTCATCAAGTTGCCCTTTGGCGGAAAGCATGAGGACGGGAATGTCTTTCGTGCGGGAATCGAGGCGAAGCTCCTTGAAGACCTCGAAGCCGTCGAGGCCGGGAAGCATGATATCAAGGACAATGATATCAGGAGTCTCACGCTTCGCGAGGTGAACGGCATCCGTGCCGGTTGCGGCAACGACACATTCGATGCCCTCGCGATTCAAATTGAAGGTGATCAAATCGCTGACGTCTTTTTCGTCATCGACGACGAGGATCTTGTGCATGGTTGGTGTGGTGGTTGGGTCCGAGGCAGGCCCCCAAGGATAGTGGAAGCGCGAATCGTAGGAAAAAGATCATTGCTACGAATTCGTCACATTTAAAAAAATTTACCCGTGCTGGGCCATGGTTCGCGAGGCCTCGGAGACGTTGAGGGCGTGGTTGCCGATCTTTTCCAACTGGTTCTGGATTTCCATGGTCAGGACTTCAGCCTTGATATTCCCTCCACGTTCCATGCGAAAAACCGCTGATTTGTTCAGGTCACTGCGCAGGATGTCGATGCTGTCCTCCAGTTCTTTTGCGGTTTGCAGGTCGGCAAGCGAGAGTTCCTCAAAGAGGAATTCGGTGTAGAAGTCGATGAAGGACCGGACCTGGGCGGTCAGGCTATGGATGCCCTGGATCGCCTCCTCGGTCAGTTCCGACCCCTGTCGCCTCCACCGTTCCGCGAGGCGTCCAATCCGGAAAATGGTGT
>JBCDLR010000258.1:0-5842 GCA_038745205.1 Verrucomicrobiota bacterium | reverse complement strand
GGCCCCCACTTCAAAGAGCGCCGATCCACGCAGGGCAAGGCCTTTGAAGTATCTCCGCGGATTCGACTGGCCTACGCCCTAGCCGCGAGGCAGGAACGCTCCCCCTACCTCACGGCGTTCTTGAGCGATTCCGACACGGGGATTTCCGAGGAAGCCATTCGCGGCATCAACGATCTGGATTTCCATGAAGACTCTCAACAACAGGTGTTGAACGAACTGTCCGGCTTCACCCGCAGGATTGTCGATACCCGCCTCTCAAGGTATTCCTACCCCGTCTACCTTCGCCTTCTCAATGGCTGCCTCCGCTCCGGTCGCGGCATCGATGCGGACACGCTGCTCGTCATCGCCGAAAAAGAGGATCTGTCGCTCCGTCATCGACTCAAGGCACTGGCATATCTCGGGAGTTTCCTGACACCACCACCCGTTGATCCCACCCTCGGAATCTATCGACCGCTCCCCGCACGAGAAAACCTTGATCTCCCGTCGACCTTTCTGCCACGGCTCTTCGCGCTCATCGACGGCAGCAATCCGCGGCTCGCTTCATCCGCGATGAAGGCGGCAGAACACTTCGACATGGCGCCGGACGCGGATCTCCTTGTCGCCTGGGTCCGAAACGAGGAAAAACCTGTGGCGATCAGGAGGACTTCCACGGAACTCCTGGGAGCGCACGAAGGCTCCGAGATCGCGAAGGAGGCATTGTTGGAAATGACAGAAGCGAAGGAACCGGGATTGCGCGCGGCAGCCATTCGGTCTCTGGCGAAGGTGGCGCCGGAAGCCATCATCGAGGGAGCCACCGGCATCATCGCACGGAACTCGGTTTCTGATCGTCGGGCGGTTTATGAGGTTATGACCGCCGATTCCTCTCCCGGAGCAGCCAAGTTGCTGGCGGAGGAACTCGACAAGATGATCGCGGGCAAACTCCGCCGGGAGTTGGAACTCGATCTCTATGAAGCGGCGCTCGCACACTCCGAACCCGTCGTGAAGTCCAAGGTGGATACCCTGCTCGCCAAGCTTTCCGCCGAGGAAAAAACCGACGCTGAGTTCACGCTTTTTGGCGGAAACGCGCTGCAGGGTGAGAACGTTTTCAATAACCAGGGAACCTGTCTCAAGTGTCACATCGTCGGCCGCATGGGGGGGGAAACGGGTCCGGAACTCACCCATATCGCTACCGAGCGCGCCCGCACACACATGCTCGAGTCCCTCATCCACCCCAATGCCGAGATCACGGAAGGTTACGGCATCTGCTCGATCACCTTGAAGGATGAATCGACCCTCGCCGGGACACCGCTCCTCGAGGATGAGGAGACTTTGACCATCAAGACGGCAGAGGCGGAACCGCAGGTCATCGCCAAGAAAGACATTGCCATCCGCACGCCGACGATCTCGCCCATGCCGCCGATGGGACTCACCCTCCCCAAGCAGGACCTCCGGGATTTGATGGCCTATCTTGTCTCACTCGACGTGATCGAAGACGAATAGGAACCCCCATTTCAAGCCGGCATTTTCTTTTCCGGAAAAATCGGCGAATATTACCCTCCCTAAGGTTGTCCAAATCGACGTCCCCTCACCGCGTCGATGCCCATTCGTCTCGCAGTCGCCTTCCTGTTCAGTGTGGTCACCTTTTCCGGAGCCCAGGTTCCGGCGAAGATCGCCATTCTCGGGGACAGTCTGTCCCGGGAGTATCAATTCGAGTTTCCCGAGTTCCCGGAAGCCCGGAACTGGGTCGAGATCCTCGCTGCCCGCCGGTCCGGCGATGTCGAGTTCGGAACGCTTTCCGAACTCGGCGGTACGTTCCTCGATTTGATCGGGCTCCTGCCGGGAATCGATGACAACATCGCGGATGCCCTCAAGGACTCCGAAGGCCTCATGTACTATGAGTGCAACAAGGCCATCCCCGGCTTCGAGTCCCAGGACTACCGCGACAACCTTTCAACCGGATTCATCAGCCTGCTCTTCGAACCCTGGGTGGAAAGCGACGTCGATGACGCCGACATCATTGTCATCTTCCTCGGAGGCAACGACATCGACCGCGTCTACCACGCCAGCCAGAGTTCGGTCGATGACCAGGTCGACGATATTGAGAGCAACATCAGCTGGCTCATCGACCGCGTTGAAGGCTACAACTCCAACGCCCGCATCGTCATTGCCAATGTCCCGCACGTCGGCGCCACACCGCAGTTGAAGATGGATTCGAACACGACGCAAACCAACACCGACCGGATCACCGCCGCCCTCGGTGACCTCAACGGACGCCTCCTCGCCACGGCCAACGGAAACCCCAACTACGCCCTCGCCGATGTCTACACGCTCACTCTCGACACGCTGGTTCCCGACTTTTATTGCATCGGTGGCTTCCGCTTCGAGAACGCCAGCACTGACGGCGTTCCCTCTGCGCAGCACCCCGAATACCTCTGGCTCGGCGGCTCGCTGTCGCAGAACTTTCACCCGAACACGCAGGGACAAGCCGTCGTGGCCAACGCCATCCTCACGGCCATCAACACCTTTCCCGAATACGACATTCCCCTCTTGAGCAACCGTGAGATCGTCGAAGACGTCGTCGAGCTCGAATTCGACATGGCCTTCCAGGATTGGGCCGCGGGATTCGGCCTGACCAGCCTCTCACAAGGCGACGACACCGAACCCGACGGCATCAAGGCCATCCTCGAAATGGCAATGGACTACGATCCCACCGCCTTCGACCAACTGCCTTCGCCCGAAATCGTCGGCGACGACTTCACCCTCACCTATCCTGTCCGCGACCAGGACTGTGCATACGTCATCTTGTGGCCCCAGTACTCGACCGACGGCAAGGCCTGGCATTTCGCCGATCCCTCGAACGTCATGAACAACAACGACGGCACCTACACCTTCTCCATGCCGGTTTCCGGCAACACGATGTTGTTCACGCGATTGTTTGCCACCGAAGGGTAGGGACGCCAGTAGCACAGACAAGAGTGTCTGTGCAAAACGTCAGCCACATACACCGACCTCCCCCAATGATCGCGTGAGGCACGCCAGCGGCCCCGCACAGACAAGAGTGTCTATGCTGCGGAGGCACCTCGAATTTTATTCAGGAAATTGACACCACCTTCTTCCCAACGGACCTTGAATTAAGAAATGAAGAACATTCTCCTCGGCGTGACCGGCTCGATTGCGGCCTACAAGGCGGCAGACCTGACGAGCCAACTGGTGAAGAAGGGGCACAACGTGACCTGCGTCATGACCGCCGATGCGCAGGAGTTCATCACACCGCTCACCCTTCAGGTCCTTTCGAAAAACCCGGTGGTGACCGGACTTTACGACGAGAAGGAGAGCTGGCGTCCAGGGCACATCCAGCTCGCCGACGAAAGCGATCTTATCCTCGTCGCCCCCGCCACCGCCCATGCGGTCGCCCAATTTGCCAACGGTCTCGGCGGCGATGCGCTCACGGCCATTCATCTCGCGACCCTGGCCCCGATTCTCATGGCGCCCGCCATGAACGGCAAAATGTGGAAGCACACGGCGACTCAGCAAAACGTCGAAACACTCAAGTCGCGGGGCGTCCAATTCATCGGACCCGAGGAAGGCATGCTTGCATGCGGCTACGAGGGTGTCGGTCGCCTCTGGCCGGTCGAGGGGATCATCGAGCGGGCAGAAGAGATCCTCGCCGATCCCCCGCAGTTTCAAGTGGCATAAAAAACTTTCGTGATTTTTCGCGAATTTCGTGGTTCCACGCGAAGGTTGGATAGAAATGCCCCGATTTTCCGTCAATGACCGTGCGCAACTCTACTACGAGTTGGGAAAACTCGTCCGCGCCGGTATCTCTCTCCCGGAAGCGGCGGAAACCGTCCTCGACAATCACCTCCCCGCCGGTCAAAAGAGCTTCCTTCTCCAACTCAAGCGCGGCCTCGACAACAAGATGTCGATCAGTGAGGCCATTGCCGATATTCGCAGCCTCGATATCTCCAAGCTCGAAACATCGATCATCGAAGCCACCGAAGAGACCGGTCAACTCGGCGACGGCTTCGACCAACTCGCGGAATACTTCGAGATGCGGCGCAACACGGCGCGCGAAGTGAGAGGCCAGCTCATCTACCCGGCCATCCTCCTCCACCTCGCCATCGCGATTCTCATTATTCCCGCCGGCATGCAGCGCGGATTCGACACGGCGATCATGGAAGCCGTCATCACGCTGCTGGTCATCTACGCCATCCTTGGCGGCATCTTCTTTTTCTTCCGCAACTGGTCGAAGCGCGCCGAGACGTCTGCTTCCGCCGACGCCTCCCTCAACCGCATTCCCCTCATCGGCAATCTGCGGCGGAAGCTTTCGCTCTCGCGTTTCTGCTTTGTCCTCCGCGCCTTCATTCTCGCGGGTAAACGCCACTCCGATGCCTTTGCCGTCGCCGCGGAAACCTCGCAAAGCGGCGAACTCGCCCATCACGTCCATCGAAAAGTTGTTCCCGCCATCGAAGAAGGCGGACGGGCGGGCCCCATCCTCTCCTCGCGCATCTTCACCCCCGCCTTCGTGCGCGCCTACAAGACCGCGGAGGAAGCGGGATCCATCGATGTCGATCTCGGCACCTGGGCCGCCGTTTTTCGCCAGGAATCCTCCGATGCCTTCCAGCGGTTCGGCCAATGGGTGCCGAAAATCCTCTACTTCGCTGTTCTCGGCTTCGTCGCCTATAAAATCGTCTCCTTCTACACGGGCTACCTCAATGGGCTCCAGGACATGATCGACGAATTGTAGAGGGATTTATAATTACAAACACCGTGTGTATGATGAGCAATTGACAAGCCGCGAAGCAACTTCACGACTCAAGTCCGGAGGGTGGCAACTCGTGAATATTCGCGGCTCCCATCACCAGGACAAACATCCGGCACAAGGCGCGAGAGCCACCGTCTCTCACCCCGAGAAAGACATGCCCAAAGGCACGCTCCGCAGCATCTTCCGGCAGGCGAACTGGGAGCGACCGCCAAAATAAACGAACCATGAGATTCACCATTGTTATTCACAAGGGCATGGATTCCGATTACGGGGTCAGCGTTCCCGACTTGCCCGGCCGTTGCCCGGCGGGCGACAGTGGACGAGGCCATGGAGAGCAGAATTGAAGCCATCGAGGCCACATTGAGGGGATGTTGATGGACGAGGGACCGTTGCCGGTGCCCAAATCCATTGAAGAATACAAGAGAAAACGGGATTATTCTGGCGGGATCCGGGCACTTGTCGATGTGGATATTTCGAGACTTTGCGGAAAAGCAAAACGAGTGAATATCACGCTCCCGAAGCGAATTCTCGGCCAAATCGATTCTTTCGCCTCCCGCACCGGAGAATCCCGGTCCGGGCTTTTGGCGCAAGCCGCGCTGGAATACGTCTCCGCTCATGACAAAGAGTAGTCGTCATCTTTTTTGACCCCCGCCCGGCGCTCTCTACACTGCCCGCCGTGAGTTCCCCGACCGGAAAGAGCTACGAGGTTTTTGCCCGGAAATACCGGCCGAAGACGTTCGATGACGTCCTCGGGCAGGACCACGTCGTGCAAACCCTGCGCAACGCCATCGAGCAAAACCGGCTCGCCCATGCCTACCTTTTTGTCGGCCCACGCGGCACGGGCAAGACATCGACGGCCCGAGTATTCGCCAAAGCGCTCAACGGTCCAGGCGGGCCGAAAATGGACTTCGATCCCGACGATCCCGCCTGCATCGAGATCGCCGAAGGACGCCACGTCGATGTCCTCGAAATTGACGGAGCGAGCAACAACGGTGTCGACCAGGTGCGTGACCTCCGTGAAACCGTGAGCTACGCGCCCATGAGCAGCTCCTTCAAGATCTACTACATCGACGAGGTCCACATGCTCAGCACGGCGGC
>JBCDLR010000257.1:0-5845 GCA_038745205.1 Verrucomicrobiota bacterium | reverse complement strand
TGGCGGTCTTATCGTCGCCATTCCTTCGATTTTCGGATTCTTTTTCTTCCGTAACCATCTCAACAAGCTAGTTGCCGACTGCCACGAGTCCGGGGCACAAATGATGGACGCCAGCATCGCTGCGGTGAACGCGGAGAACATGATGGCGAAAGTTCCGGAAGGTCTCGCCGAGGGCTAAGAAAGCGGGCCTTGCGTCGTAGTTCTCGAAAGACCACCCCCAATGCCGGCCAGCCTGAAACTCGCATCCGCCGCCGCCTCCACCGATGGAGACGACGCGAAGATGGACATGTCTCCCATGATCGACATGGTTTTCCTCCTGCTTATTTTCTTCATGATTGCTTCCGTGATTCTGGAGATCAAGCAGGCGAAGGATGTCGATCCGCCGATCGCACCGAATGCGCAAGTGGGCAAGGTTTTCAAGGGACGGGTCGTGGTCAACGTCTATCAGGACGGGACCTTTTTTGACATGACCGGGCGTGCGGACGGCGGAAAGGAACTGCGCGAAGCCGACATCACCCAGCTCTGCGCGGACATGGTCCGCGAAAATCAGGCACGCGGAGTGAAGACCCGGCTCCATCTGCGAGCCGACCAGGGAGCCCCGGTCATCGCCGTGAAGAAGGCGACCAAGGCTGCCGCGGACGGCGGCGTGATCGACGTGATTTTCAGTTCCTATCAAACCCCCTTTATCGGCGAATAGCGATCGAACCATGGCCCGAAGAAGGAAATACAATTTGGAAAACCAGGATGAACCGGGTCTCGACATTTCGTCGTTGATTGACGTCAGTTTCCTTCTCCTCATCTACTTCCTCATCACTTCCAGCCTGCAGAAGAAGGAGACGGACCTGACTCTCATGCTTCCCTCGTCCGTGCCGTCAGCGCAGTCGGATCCGATCGACCCGGTGAGTATTCGGATCGATCCCGATGGAGCCGTCTACTACGACGACCCGGTCGTGGAAGAGGCTTCGGACCCTGCGAAGCCGAATAATTTGCCGGAGCTGCTCTCGCGCCTCACGGAATACCGGGAGCTTGCCACGGCGGCCGGGGATACGCCCATTGTCATTGTCGATGCGAATGATGCTGGAAAGACACAGCGGCTCGTCGATGTGATCAATGTCCTTTCCGACCCGAACGTCAAAATCTCCACGATCACGATGACGGGTTTCAACGACGGGAGCTAGGCAAAGGCGCGAAAGTTCCGGCGAAAAAATTCATCAAATTCCGCCCCCGGTTGTCAAAGAAACCGGGGCTGGAGGTGTAATCCTTATTAAACCACATTTGTCATGAACCCCAATTTTGGAACCAAATTCCTCGCCGCGACGCTGGCCCTCGTTTTTTGCTTCACCAATCAAGCCCCCGCCGGTATTGCGGAGGATCTCAACAAGGCCGTCCAAACGATGGAGAATGGAAATTGGGAAGAGGCCGAACGGTTGCTCAAGAAGTTGATTGTCGACTTCAAGGACCAGGCTTTCGCCACTTACGGGCCCGCCTTCGGCGTCGTTTTTTACAACCTGGGTTACTGCCAGATCCAGCTGCAGAAGTTTGGAGATGCGGCCAAGAATTTTGAGATCTGCTACAAGGAGTATCCGAACATCGAGGGTGAAACGGAAAAGGTGAATCGTTACCGTATCCAGTCGCTCTACCTCTGGGGGTTGGCCGAGCAAGCCCAGGAACAGTATGAGGGAGCGATCAAGATCTACGAGAAGTTCATTAGCGAAAAACCTGACCAAGCCGAGTACAGCGTCTTCAGCCTCTACACGAACATGGGCATCTGCAAGGCGAAGGTCGGCAAGATGGACGAGGGGGTGAAGCTCATCAGCCAGGTTTTCGAACGTTTCGACCGCCTGAATCCCTCCGAAAAACGGGACATCTTCAAGGCCTTCATCATTCTTACCGAAAAGTGGATCGAATTGAACCAGCCGGCCGAGGCGATCAAGTTCATGAATGTGAACGAGTATGCACTTCGCTACTCGGCGATCGATACGCGCAGAAATGGGTTTGACCAACAGCTCCTCCGCCTGGCGAAAGTCGCCGCGGAACAGGACAACCTGCAGGCGCTCACGCTGAAACTCACATCGTTCATCCCGCGGACCGAGGACATCCTCCATGAGTTGGACGAGATGCTTCTCGTCAAGCAATCCGACCGTCGCGAGGCGGAATTGAGAAAGCAGATTGAGCAAATCGAGGCCGATGTGGCGGCGGGCAAGGTCATTGACCTCTCCGTCTTCCAAATCCTTGCGAACGTCTTCCAGAAGCTCGGAAATTTCCGGGGTTCCTATGCAATCTACGACTACATGTCGCGGCATTACCCCACGGCGGTCGACGGCGAAGGGAAACCGCTTCATCCAAGGATTCTTTATGCGGCTGCGCACTCCGCGTTTGTCATTGGCGACCTGCAGTCGGCCCAATACCACGCGCTTCTTTTCCTGCGGGACTATCCGGAGCACGAGTTGAAGGAAAAGGTCCAGGGCCTGCTCCTTGAGCACCTTTTCGCACTCGGGGAATACGAGCGTTGCCTGGAGATCACGGAGAGCCTCTTGCCGAACCTGACCGAAGGATCCCCTGAGCACGACATGGCGCTCTACATCCGCGGGGGGTCCCTTTTCTATGACGCGCAGTTCCCCGAGGCTAGAAAGGAATTGGACAAGCACATCGAAACTTATCCGAAAAGCACCTACAAGGAGCAGGTCACCTACTATCACGCCTCCACCGGCATGAAGTTGGCCGAGACGGATGCCCAGTATGCCGCGGTTGGAATCAGCCTCGACGGCTGGCTCAAGGAATTCGGGGAAAGTGCGCTTCGACCCTTTGCGCTTCTCGACCGGGCGACGGTGTATTTCTTCCGTGAGGAGGCCCAGAACGAAAAGGCCCTTGCGCAAGTCGCGGAAATCGAGTCGAAGCATGCGGAGAGCGTCATCCTGGATTCCGCCGTGAAACTGAAAGGGGACATCCAGTCCGCGCTGGAGCAGTATCCGGAGGCGGAGGCGTCCTACAAGGAGGCGCTCGCGCTGTCGAAGCAAAAGGGCAACGACGGAGTCGCCGTCGATGCCATCCTTCAGTTGATCAATCTCACCGCGGCCGCCGCCGCGAAAGAGGAACGTCCGTGGCAGGATGCCGAAGCTTACTTCAACGAGTACATCACCAACTACGAGGGGAACCCCCGCGAGCCCAACGTCGTCGCTTCCTCCCTCGAGACCCTCGGGAAAGTGGGGCGTGCCGATGAAGGGGTTTCGCGCATGGAGGACATGATCATCCGTCTCGGAAACGCCCAGTCTGCGGACCTCGAAAAGGCGGTGAATACCTATGGGTCCTTTTACAGCGATTTTCAGGGGGCGGACAAGCTCATCGAGCGACTCAAGTGGCATCACACCCAGGATCAGTACCCGGATCGTGTTCGCGCCTGGTTCCTCGCCCTGCGCGTGAGTACGATTCAGGAGGAGTTTGAAGAGGGGCCGAAGAAGAATGCAGAGATCAAGGTGACAATGAATGCCCTTCAGGATTTCGATAAATCCGACCTCGCTCCCTATCTCCTTTACAGCATTGGTCGTTTCATGATCGAAGGTGGGGAACTGCCGGCGGCAGAGCCGTGGTTCGCGGAGATCGTCAATCGCGGCGAAGCGGCGGGCGAAGCGACGAAAGGATACGCCTACTGGGGATTGGCAAAGATCGGCATGGCCAAGGCGGTCGAGCAGGGGAACGAGGGAGGCATGAAGGAGGCCGTGTCGTATTTCGAGAAGTTGAAGAATGTGGGAGACCGGAATCAGCAGGAGGAAATTCTCGCGGATATCGCCCGGAGTTATGGAGGGCTTGAACTTTGGGGAGATGCTGAAAAATACTGGGAGGAATATACGCAGAACAAGTCCTTCAATCGCTTCAATGCGGAAGCGTGGTATGCCTTGGGATATGCCCGCGAAATGGGGGCGAAGCGGGACTTGGAGAAGCTAGCCGAAGCTTCCGTGGCTTACTCCCGGTGCTACACCAAGTACATGCAGTACATTCGTTTCTCCGCACCCGCATGGCGCCGGACTGCTGAGATCCAATGGAGCCGGAACGAACGCGAAAACGCCTACACGATCATCAAGCTCATGGTGAAGCGCATGTGGAAGTTTCAGGGGCACGAGGAAGATCCGGATGACAATATCGGAACTGCCATCAAACTCTACGAGCAATGGAAGGCCGAACTCGGAATGGATGAGGCGGATGTCCGTGGGGAAGGGGAGGAAGCGTAGTTCTGGAGAATTTCGAACGACTTTTTGCACCATGAAGACAAAGGCAACACCAACACTTTTCCTCGTTTCGTTTTTCGCGATTGCTTCCGGCGCAAGCGCACAGAACGTTCCTTCCATCGCGGCGAATATCACGAAGCCCGATGGTACAAACGTGGCGGTTTACGTGGTTGGGAGCTATGAGGATGGAATCATGGAGAGCCGCTACGCTTCCGGCGTGCAGGCTCAGCAGTTTCCATATTCGGACATCGCGAGCATCGATTGGCGTGAACCCGATGAATGGCGTCAGGCAAACGACCTTTTCACTCGCAGGAAGTGGGAAGAAGCGGCCGCCGCCTACAATGAGTTCTTCAAGAAATACTACGAGCTTCGCGATATCGAGGACAGCTTTCCGGGAATTGGCAAGTTCCGGGAGTGTGAATGCCTGCGCCGTTTGGGAAAGTTCGAGGAATTGGCCAAGGAGTTCGAGAACCTCCAGCGCGCCAATCTGAGTGAACGGTATGAAATTCAATCCAAGCTCTTCAATGCGTGGGGGCACCTCGGTAACGGGCTCTACACGCCACTTCAACTCATCGCGGAGAGCTACGAGATTGAAGCATCGGACATTCCTGCCGGGATCGTCCGGCCGTCGGGACTGCCGCTGAAGGAGCTGGATCCGCCCAGTCTTATGCAGGTTTCCTTTTTGCGCGGAATTGCGGCGAA
Organism: Verrucomicrobiota bacterium; assembly: GCA_038745205.1. Lineage (GTDB taxonomy): Bacteria > Verrucomicrobiota > Verrucomicrobiia > Verrucomicrobiales > DEV007 > JBCCWV01. The sequence goes on along the minus strand of JBCDLR010000257.1, from coordinate 920 downwards.
GGAGCTTGGAGAAAAGGAAGATAAGGAAATCCAGGCTCTGATTGCCGAGGAGGATGAGCGAGACGCACCGGAGATCGCCGAGCGGAGCGCGGAATTGAAGCGGGCAAGAACCGTGGCGCTGAACGACTTTGCGCGTGGGATGACGCTTACCTTTGGAAACGAGCCGGATGTTGTGAAGGACTCCCTGCTCAACTCCCTCTCGATCATTGCGAAGGATCCGGAATTGCCTGAGATCGACATGAAGAAGCGGGAAGCCTATTCGCTGGCGGTCCTCTATACGAAACTCTACCCGGGGACCCCGCTTCCCTCGGAATATCAGGACTTCCTGACGCCGCCGGCTCCAGGCAAGGCACCGTAAAGCGTCGTCCCCGCTTGGGAGGTGGCGAATTCACTGAACGGAATGGAGGTAACGCTCGTCTCCGCCGTCGCGGCAAACGGGACGATCGGGACGGGGAACGGTATTCCCTGGGAGTTGCCGCGGGATTCCCAGCACTTCCGGAAAACGGTTTCGAATCACGTGATCCTGCTGGGTCGCCGGACATTTGAGGAAATGATCGGTTGGTACCGGACGGAGCGCCCCGTGGTCATGACCCGGGATGCGGCATGGGAGCACGAAGAGGCCTTTGCGGTCGTTTCTTCCGTCGAGGAGGCGTGCCGCGTGTCCGCAGATGCGGGTGAAGCGAACCTCATGGTCTGTGGAGGTGCTTCCATTTATGCCGCGGCCTTGCCTGTGGCCACCCGGTTGATTCTGACGCATCTGGGCGCGGAAGTCGACGGGAAGGCCGTTTTCCCTGAGGTGAATGCGAAGGAATGGAGGAGGATCCACGAAGTGAATCGCGGGAAGTTGATGGGGCATGACTACCCCATTCGCTTCTCCTGGTACGAGCGCCGGGAAGCTCCAGGAGCCGCTACCCTCTCGG
>JBCDLR010000256.1:0-5864 GCA_038745205.1 Verrucomicrobiota bacterium | reverse complement strand
GGCCTAGTATTTCGTATCGAAATTTTAAAAACCAGGATCCGATGAGGTGCACCAAGTGCGGCAGCCTCGAGGACAAGGTGATCGATTCCCGTACCAGCAAGGACGGCGCCAGCATACGACGTCGCCGGGAGTGCCTGGATTGCGGGCACCGCTTCACCACCTACGAGCAAATCGAACGCAACGACCTCCGCGTGATCAAGCGGAACGGGTCGCGGGAGGCCTTTGACCGGGACAAGTTGCTCCGGGGGCTGGAGAAGGCCTGTGAAAAACGCCCCGTTGCCCTCGATGAACTGGAGCAAGCCGTCGAAGACATTATCAACACCCTGCAAATGGAAAATCAGCGGGAGATTCCCGCCTCGCGAATCGGACCGCTGGTCATGAGCAAGTTGCAGTCGATCGACCCCGTGGCCTATGTCCGCTACGCGTCAGTCTATCGCGCCTTTGAGGACGTCGGCGAATTCATTGAAGAAATCGAATCGTTAGAAAAACGCCCTTCAGGCGATGTGCGGCAGCGCGAATTTTTCGATTAAGTGCTTTGCAAATGGACGCGGTTGGTGAAGCATCTTTTCACCAACCAACCCAAGCAATGATCGCGCTACCAAACCAACTGCCACTGCTGCAGTTCGGCGACCATGAAGTCGTGCAATATGAGCATCGGTGGCTCAAAGACTCCATCACCGAAGCCGCGCAAAAGGCTGGTCACAACGACTGGTGCTTTGCGAATGAAATCGCCCAAGCTGTCATCGAATATCTTCGCGAACGATTCCACGGAACCGTTATCACCATCGATGACCTTTATGAAAAAATTGAGCGGGTCCTCAGCCATCTCGGATGGCGGGACATCGCTTGCGAACTTGAGGCGTCCCCGCCGCCCCTCCGCATATCCCTGCTGGAGGTCGCTCGGTCGGCAAGCACCGGATACGAACTCCGGTTCTTCGAAATCCTGAGACATCGTCTTCGCAATACCGCCAGCGCGTCCCCACGCCAGATCGTCGTCTGCGACATGAAGAAGGCGGTAAAGCAGCTGTGCGGCGCCCAGCGCTGGTCCAACCGGTGCGATGACCTTCGCCACGAAATCGTCGCTTTTGTCCGCGGCGAGATCTGTGAAAGCATGCGAAGGAGCCGCCGCCAACTCGGCCTTGTTCTTCACTAGCATACCTCTATCAATCGGGGGTTCCGATGGCCGAGAAGACGATATTTCAGAAGATCGCGGACGGAGAGATCCCCGCAGACCTTGTCCACGAAGACGAAACCTGCATCGCCTTCCGAGACATTGACCCTCAGGCTCCTACACACATCCTGTTCGTGCCAAGAAAGCGGATTCCACGTATCGGCGAGGCGTCCCCAGAGGATCAGGAAATCCTTGGCCACCTTCTCCTCATCGCGGGAAAGGTCGCCCGCGATCTGGGGCTCTCGGACACCGACGCGGAAGGTTTCCGCCTCGTGGTCAATCACGGCAAGAACGGCGGCGAGTCTGTCCCCCACCTTCATGTCCACCTCCTCGCCGGCCGTCCCCTCGGATGGCCCCCGGGCTGAAGCGAGGAATGACAGGTTTCCGCGTCCACCTGGGGCGAAGTTCACGGACCAGCTCCATTGGATTCGGTCGCCTCCGATCAGGCAGGTAAGAAACGGCGGTATCTCTTCGCCGCAACTTGTGCCCGTTCATTCACGTCCGGCACGCTCCTGGAACAGGGCCGAGATTCCCTCTTCGCTCGCCGGACAAACACCGCGCTCGGTGATAAGACCCGTGACCAATCGCGAGGGCGTCACATCAAAGGCATGGTTTGCCACCGGGCTTCCTTCCGCCACGAGCATCACTTTGCGCAACACGCCATCGGCATCGGGGCCATCGAGTTGCAGCAGTTCTTCACCCCCCCTTTCCTCGATCGGAATATCAGAACCGTCGCGGGTTCCCCAATCGAAGGTCGATGAAGGCAAGGCCACGTAGAACGGCACGCCGTTGTCCCTGGCCGCGAGCGCTTTCAGATAGGTCCCGATCTTGTTCGCCACATCACCGGTAAAGGTCGTGCGATCGGTTCCCGTGATGACGAGATCCACCATTCCTCGTTGCATCAGGTGTCCACCCGTGTTGTCCGCGATGACCGTGTGCGGGACGCCGTGCTGGCCAAGTTCCCAAGCAGTCAGCCTCGCCCCCTGGTTACGCGGGCGGGTTTCATCGACCCAAACGTGAACCGGAATGCCCGCATCATGCGCGGCGTAAATGGGCGCTGTCGCCGATCCGAAATCGACAAACGCGAGCCAGCCAGCATTGCAGTGCGTGAGGATATTCACCGGTGCGCCGGCCTTCGCGGAAGCGATCTTTTCAATCAGGGGGAGGCCGTGCTCGCCAATGGACCGGCACGCCGACGCGTCTTCATTCGCGATGTCCTCGGCAACCCGGCGCGCGATCTTCACCTTGCTCCCATCCTGCCCTGACAACGCTGCCAGCTGTCGGTCTACCGCCCAGGCGAGATTGACCGCCGTCGGGCGCGTCGCCTTCAATCGGCGACCCGCTTCCTCCAGGTCGTGGCCGCCACAAGCCGCGAGATACATTCCGAAACCTGCCGTCGCCCCGATGCATCCGGCGCCCCGCACATGCATGTCGCGGATCGCCACGCAAGCCGCATCAAGACTCCTCAATGCCTCCACCTCGAATCGCCAGGGAAGCTGATTCTGATCGATGATCCGCACGACACCCGGCTCATCCTCGTCCGCCCACACGGTCCTGAAAGCCTGATCGTCGACACGCATCGTCAAAATCCTAGCGTGCAACTGCCGCCGGTGCAGCCTTTCTCCACCGGAAACTTCTCCGAGAATCGGACGCTATAGATTCGGAGGACCGCCGGGTGCTGTCGATCCCTCGGGGACCAGAAGATAGAAGGCTTTCGACCCCGTCGCATTCGTGTCGATCGTGATACTCGTTCCGGGGGCCACGCCAGCGGCAATCGGACTCTCCCCGTAGTCTTGCAAATCCGTCGACCTGTAGACATCTACATTTCCTCCCGAGGTGAAACTGATCGAAAAGACGTTTCCGACAAGCGAGGTGTCCGTGATCCTTATCGTAGGGTCAACCACGGCTCTCGGATCGATCTCGGCAAACCCATTATTCTGGTCAAGGAAAGTCCCGGAAAACGCCACGTTGTCGATCTGGACCTCGGCAAAATCTGTGTTGAAACTCGACCAGCGAAACCGGAAAGAGGCGGCGTCGCCGGGGAGCAACCGCGCGGCAGTCTCCGGCGAAAGTGCTGCCGCCACACTGGCCGAGACATTGTGGACGCTGACGTTGGATTCGCCCGACGGAAAAGTCACCGCCGCAAGTTCGCGGAGATCGGACACCTCGACGCCGCTGTCCCCCCGCACCAGATTACTGTCGCCGCCGGAAAGGTAAACGAGGTCGAGGGCCTTTGCGGCATTCGCATTGGAGTTCAGTGAACGCGCATCAAAGTGAATGCGCTCAAGCCGAAAGACGTAGTCGCTTTCGTTCTTGATCGAGACATCCCCGAATTCCTGGTTGCCATCTCCCCTGAATTTCCAGGCGCTCGTGCCGGATCCTCCCTGCGGACCGATGCGAGAACCCGGGGAACCGTCCGCCAAGGTGACGGAGAGGATGTCGATTCCGTCAGGAACCGAATTCTCCCCAAAGAATTGCCCGTTGAGAAAAGAGTTGTTCGTCGCCTGACCATACCCCTGCCGGCCAAGAATCGAAGCCCCCGGTCCGATAATGCCCGTGAGGTAAAGGCCACCGTTGTTGGAGCCGACAGGCGTGGAGTCGAAGGTTGAATTACTGTCCGCTGTGCTGTCTGAGATTCCAGAATTGTTGTTAGCCCCTGCATTATCGAAAGTCTGCCAACCAATGACATGAACCTGGGCGGAGGCTCCTTGGGAAAAGCCCGCCATGAGAGCAAATAGAACGAAGTCTCTGAGTCGGGAAAGATTCACTTCCGCATGCGACGACCGATCAAAAGTCCAAGCCCGAGGAAGGTCATGAGGGCTCCGGACGGCTCTGGAATGAAAGAAACCGGATCGATGGTGACGAACCCATTATTCTGATCCTGGAACGTGCCGGAGAACGCAAGGTTATCGATCTGCGATTCCGCGAAGTCCGTGGTCGAGTTGGTCCATCGAAACCTAAAGGAGGCCGTTTCACCGGGTTCCAGGCGCACAGCTGTCCCGTAGGCGGCCGCAAGACTCTCGGAAATGCTCTGGGTGCTGGGTTGCGAGGCAAAGTTGATGTCCGAAATCACGCTCAAGTCGGCAACCTCGTTGCCATTGTCGGCGCGAACAAGATTGCTCGTGCCTCCCGCGAGATAAATCAGGTCGAGATCGAGGGCCGAATTTGCATTTCCCGCCCTCGCATCATAGTGAATTCGCTCGAGTCGAAAGGCAAAATCGCTCTCATTCGTGATCGAGAAGTCGCCAAATTCCTGACTCCCATTCGTCCGAAACTTCCAAGAACTGGTTCCACTGCCGCCCTGGGGACCGATTCGCACTCCCGGGGAACCATCGGCAAGCGAGACATCAATAATGTTTATCCCATTCCCACCGCCTCCAAAATCAGGTCCGTTGAGAAAGCTATTGTTCGCGTTTTGACCGAAGCCGAATCTTCCCTGAACCGAGGCACCAGGACCGATGATCCCTGTCAGGTACAATCCATTGCTGTTGGAGCCGATGGGAGTGAGGTCGAAGGTGGAATTGCTGTCCGGTGAATTATCGGAGATTCCGGAATTATTGTTGGCGCCAGCGTTTTCGAAGGTCTGCCAACCGATCACGTGCACTTGAGCCGAGATTGAGGAAGCGAGGAGCGCCAGCACAAGGGCGAGAAAATGGGGGGGCATGGGAAAGAAAGAAGATAATTGTATCAAATTGCATGCTTCAACAAGCGAAATCGAATCCAATGGCGAGAATCCCGGTTCTATTCTTTCAGTAATAACTCAAAATTCGCCAACGCCATGACACCCTCCCCGCTCTCGCCGGTTCCTCTTTTCGCAATCGCGGCACTTGCCGCCTGCACCCTGCTAGCCGAGGAGAGCCCTGAAAAGGATGCAAACATCACCCCCGACTCCGATCCAGCCCCCGAAATCACCCGAAAATGGCTCGCGCAAATGGACAAGAACTCGGACAGGAAACTCGCTGAAGCGGAAACGTCCGGCCTGATGAAGCGTTTCTTCGGCCGCAACGACACGAACAAGGACGGTTATCTTGACGTCACTGAACTCAAGACCCTTGCCGGATCCCTGTCCAACCGAACTCAACGGGATCGCCAGCGGTCACGACCGGGAATGAACACGCAGCAACTTCTCAACGGCGCCCCGGCCGACGTGAAGATCATCCCCGACATCGTCTACCGTGAAGGTGAGAGCAAGGCATGGCGACTCGACCTCGTCATGCCTGCCGCTGAATCCGAAGATCCCCGCCCCGGCATCATTTTCGTTCACGGCGGCGGATGGCGCGGCGGCGACAAGCGAGCCGGGACCTTCCTCAACGGCGCCATCGAGTATGCGCAAAAGGGATATGTCTGCATCACGGTCAACTACCGCCTCGTCGGCGAAGCCCCTTTGCCCGCCTGCATCGAAGACGTGAAATGCGCCGTGCGGTGGCTCCGCGCCCACGCCGGGAAATACAAGGTCAACCCCGAAAAGATCGGCGCCTTCGGCAACTCCGCCGGGGCCCATCTCGTTTGCATGCTCGCGCTTACGGACAAAGACAACAAACTTGAAGGAGACGGCCCCTACCAGGAACACTCGAGCGCCGTCCAAGCCGTTTGTGCCGCCGCCACCCCCACGAACTTCGACCTTTTCGCCTCCGTGCGGCAGCAAAGCGGACCGGGCAGCCTTTTCGGCGATGCTGTTGGCGAGGCGCGGGAG
>JBCDLR010000255.1:0-5874 GCA_038745205.1 Verrucomicrobiota bacterium | reverse complement strand
GAGTCATTTGGGCGCAATTCCCGACGTGGCTGGGCCCGGCGGTGGCCCAACGTCTTGCGTGTGCGGGCTTCATCCCGTAAGCAACCGCATGACTCGACCCGACGGCCGCCAGACCGATGAATTGCGCCCTGTGAGTTTTGTTCCCTGCATTGCCCCGCATGCTTCCGGTTCCGTTCTCGTTTCGTTTGGCAATACCAGTGTGAGCTGCAGTTGTTTTGTCGATGAAGGGGTTCCGCGCTGGATGAAAGAGCAAAAAGTGGCCGGAGGATGGATGACTGCGGAGTACTCGATGCTGCCATATTCAACAACGAGCCGGAAGGCGCGCGACATTGCGAGGGGAAAGATCGACGGGCGCAGTTCGGAGATCCAACGCCTGATCGGGAGATCGTTGCGAGCGGCGGTGGACTTGAAACTGCTCGAAGGGCAAACGGCGTGGATTGACTGTGATGTCCTGCAGGCCGATGGGGGCACGCGGACGGCCTCGATCACCGGGGCGACGGTCGCCTGTGAAATGGCCTTTCGAAACCTGATCAAGGCGGGTCGGCTTACCAAGTCGCCGCTGCAGCGCCTCGTCTCCGCGATCAGCGTGGGAATCTATGAGGGTGAGGCAGTCCTGGATTTGAATTACATTGAGGATCGGGATGCGTCGGTCGACATGAACGTCGTCATGAGTGCGGAAGGGGAGTTCGTCGAGGTGCAGGGCACGGGCGAGGAGGCGACGTTTACCCGCGCGCAGATGGAAGCGATGATGGCTTTGGCGGAAAAGGGGAATCGTGAGCTGGGTGAGATGCAAAGGGCGGCGATTGAGCAGGTAGACAACCCGGATGCGGACGAGGAATTCGCGGACCTTTCAGGGTTTTTCAAGGCTTGATCATCGGAGGGGGCAATGCTTAGCGCGGCAGACGGCCAGATATTGCTCGATGTGTTTCACATCAGCCTTCTTGCGTTGGTCGTGGGGTTGCTCACTTACTACTTCATCCGGAGTTCAAATCCGCTGATTCGCTGGCACGAGCATGGCAATGTGTGGACGGCGCCCTTTGGATTTCATGAACTCCGCATCGCCCTCTTGCTCATCGCCATGCTCTACGGACTTCTCTATGTCACCGTGCAGCGCATCGCAGTGGTCGACCCGGGAGCTGTCCCGGTTGTCGAGGAGGCGCAGGAGGGGTCCGTTGGGGAGCAAGTCGCGATTATCCTTTCCGGGGTCGTGTTTCATGCGTTTTTTGCGGGGGCCGTGCTTGCCTATTTCGGCGCCCTTCGTGGTTTCAACCTGGGCGAGATGTTCGGGTTGCGCCGCGTGCTCGGGTTGAACCTGCTGGCGCGGTCGCTGATTGGATTTGCCATCGGGCTTCTCTTCGCGTGGGCGGCCGCCATCGTTTGGGGCGAACTTCTCAAGCATGGATTCAGCGAGAAGGCGGAGTTGCAGGAATCCGTGAGAATGCTGGCTGAATCCGATTCATGGTTGCTGAAGGGGACGGTGGTTTTTGCTGCGGTCATTGCCGCGCCGATATCCGAGGAAATCATCTTCCGGGGTTTTCTCTATCCGGCGCTGAAGAGGTATAGCGATCGGTTTTTTGCGGCCGTGGTGACGTCCCTGATTTTCGCGGTGATTCATTTCAATACGGCGTCTGTTCTTCCACTCTTTGCTCTCGCCATGGTCATGGTCATTTCCTACGAGCTGTCCGGGTCGCTGCTCGTGCCGATTGGAATTCATGCGATTTTCAACCTGTTTCAGACGGGAATGGTTTTTGTCTTCGGGCTTCCAGCATCCCAATGAGCGCCGACTCGACAGATCGCCGGCTCGAGGATGTCGGGGAAAATGACTTGGTTGGTCATTTCGTGGAACTGCTGGGAAAGAGCTCAAGCGAGGTGATTGTCGGTCCGGGAGACGATTGCGCCGTGGTGGAATCTGGCGTCGGTGGGGAGGAGGTCATGCTTCTCAAGACGGATTGCGTCGTGGAGGGGAGGCATTTCGAGGCATCAGCGGAACCGGAGCGGGTGGGGTGGAAGGCCATGGCGCGCGTCCTGAGTGACCTCGGGGCGATGGGGGGGAAGCCTCGATATGCCTTGGTGACAATGATTATGCCGGGGGCGCGCACCCTGGAGTGGTCGAGCCAGGTTTTCACAGGGCTTCGCCGATGTGCGGCGGAGTTTGGTGCCGAGATCGTCGGGGGCGAGACATCCTCGGGAATGGTCGCCATGATTTCCGTCGCCATGACGGGGGTGGTCCTGCGTGATCAGATTGTGACGCGGGCGGGTGGCAAGGCGGGAGATGTGCTCTGCGTGACCGGGAAGTTGGGCGGTTCGATCGCGGGGAAACACCTGGACTTCACACCGAGGGTTCGGGAAGGCTGCTGGCTTGCGCACCTGGCGCAACCGACGGCGATGATGGATTTGAGTGACGGATTGGCCACGGACCTTCCGCGACTGGCGAAGGCGAGTGGCCTGGGTTTCCGGGTCGATGAAGGCGCGCTGCCGCTGAATGAAGGCTGTGACGTGAAGTCGGCCCTCGCGGACGGGGAGGATTACGAGCTGCTGGTCGCGTTGCCGCCGGAGGGAGTTGAAGAAGTTTGTGCTGGTTTCGAAACGGAGTTTCCCGGATTGGGATTGACCCGGATCGGGGTGCTCACGGATGAGCTTGGTGAGGGGAGTTTCTCCGAGGAAGGATGGGATCACTTTGCGGGATGAGCAGGAAAGTCACACTGGAAGACGAGGGGGCGACCGAGGAATTCGGGACTGAACTGGCGCGGGAACTGGGTCCGGGAAGCGTGTTGGCCCTGGTGGGTGAGCTTGGCGCGGGGAAGACGCGTTTGACGCAGTCGATCGTGCGGGCGCTGGGGGGCGGGAATGGCGTGACAAGTCCGACTTTCTCCCTCGTGCAGGAATACCGGGAGGGAAGGGTGCCGGTTTTTCATTTTGATTTTTATCGCATGGAGAGTGTCGACGAAGTGATTGCGGTGGGTTGGGACGATTACCTGGACGAGGGAGGACTCATCATCGTGGAGTGGGCCGACAAGTTCCCGGCGTTGTTTGGTGAGGAGACGGTCTGGTGGGCGATCGAAAAGGAAGCGGAACATCGTGTGGCCAAGGCTGGCCGTGTATAGTGGACTGCCATGCCCGCCAACGTTCTCGCCATCGATACGTCGACCTCGCGTGGGGGCTTGGCGGTCGTCGCTCGAAGCGGCGAGTTGATTGCTGAGGAGAGTTTCATCGCGAATCGCTCGCATAATTCGGAGTTTGTGGATCCCCTGGGACGAGCGCTTGCGGGGCTGGTTGGTCATAAACTGGACCGGATCGTGGTCGGGACGGGCCCCGGATCCTACACCGGAATCCGCATTGGGATATCGGCCGCGATCGGGGTGGCCGTGTCGAGGGATGCCCGGCTGGCGGGATTGCCCTCGGTTTGTGCGGTCGCGGAGGCGGTGAACTACTCGGTGGTCGGCGATGCGCGGCGGGGCGCGGTCTATATTGCGGAGGTCAAGGAGAGGGTGCTGGTTGGTGCACCCCGCATGGTGGAAGCGGAAGAATTCGAGAAGCCGCCGGGCTTGGTGGTGACCTTTGATGGAGCGTCAATCTGCGAGGGTCTTCGGCAAGCGACGCCGGAGGCGGCAATTCTCGCGGAGATGGCGGCTGGAATGAGCGAGGCAGACTTCGAACAACTCGCCTCCACTCCGGTCGAACCCATTTATCTGCGAGCGCCGTTCGTTACCGAGCCAAAGAAAATGGGGAAGACGCTTCCGGGGGCTCCGGCTTGACTCTCCCGTGTAAGCGTTTCAGTTCCAGCCGTCCGTGGTATTTAGCTCGCACATCTTTGTTTTCTACTTTTTGCCGTTGGCGTTGCTGTTGTATTACGCGGTTCCCCGGGCGGGGAAACACTTCGTGCTGACGGCGCTGAGCTACGTTTTTTACGGGTGGTGGAACCCGTGGTTCACGCTCCTGATGCTGTTTTCCACGGTCATCGATTACTACTGCGGGAAGATGATCACGGTAGACGGCGCGTCGGCGCGCCAACGGAAGACCGGAGTCCTCATCTCGGTCCTGGTCAATCTCGGGGTGCTCGGGTTTTTCAAGTATGCGGGTTTTGCCGCGGTCTCGACGAGTGGTTTCGTTTCGATGTTTGGGGGCGGTCCGGTCACGGTGCCGGCGTTTCTCGGCGAGATCGTGCTGCCGGTGGGGATTTCGTTCTACACGTTCCAGTCGATGAGCTACAGCATCGATCTCTACCGTGGTCACGCGCGCCCGGCGGAGTCGTTGCTGAGTTTTGCGTGTTACGTGAGCATGTTCCCGCAGCTCGTGGCGGGACCGATTGTTCGCTACGGAAGCGTTGCCGAGCAGTTGCGCAGTCGCGTGCACACCCTCGAAGGGTTCCTCATGGGGATGACGCGGTTCAATTTCGGATTTGCGAAAAAGATTCTCCTCGCGAATCCGATGGGGACGATAGCCGATGCGTGTTTCGATGCCGGTGACGGCGTGCTCTGGGCGCCGGTCGCGTGGGTGGGAGTCATGGCCTACGCGTTCCAAATCTATTTTGATTTCTCGGCCTACTCGGACATGGCGATCGGGCTGGGGCGCATGTTCGGGTTCAAGTTTCCGGAGAACTTCGACTCCCCTTACAAGAGCAAGAGCATCACCGAATTCTGGCGGCGCTGGCATATCTCGCTCTCGAGTTTTCTCCGTGACTATCTCTATATTCCACTCGGGGGGAACCGCGTGGGTCCGAGCCGGACCTACGTGAACTTGATGACGGTCATGGTCATCGGTGGGCTCTGGCACGGAGCGCAGTGGACGTTTGTTGTCTGGGGAACAATCCACGGCGGGATGCTTGCGCTCGAGCGTTTGTTGGGAAAAGACTCGTTTTACGCGAGAATGCCTGAGCCGGTGCGGGTAGCGGTGACCTTTGTCATTGTGCTGATTACCTGGGTCTTTTTCCGCGCGGAGAACTTTGGTGTCGCTGTGCGCTATCTCGCGGGGATGTTCACTTTTTCCGCGTCCGATTCCGGGCGGTTCCTGCAGGCCGAGGTTTTCACGGTGTTCAACCTCACCATGCTGGCAATCTGCACATTTGCCGCATTCTTCACGCCCCGCACGGTGAAGATTCTCGAGTCGTTGACGTCGTTGAAGGTTGTTTCCGGAATTCTTCTTCTTGTTGGCGGTCTCTGCGTCATGTTCTGGCAGGGCTTTAACCCGTTCCTTTACTTCCAGTTCTAGGTCATGAAGAACCCCTACGAAGACATCTTTGAACCGGAAGAGATTCACGTGCCCCGTGGATTCGCTTGGATCGCTCTCGTCGTGTTCCTGCTCGTCTGCACCGTCCCGCCAGTTTGGCGGAACGTCGCCCAGCTGGTGGACGGTGATGACGGGACCGTGGCTCCCGTGGAGATGGCGGTGACGGGCAAGGATCTCCAGGAGGAGACGCTCACGGCCCGACTTCGTGAGCTGGAAGGCAAGATTGAGGACGCGCCCTTCACCGATCCTCCGCGGCAGACGTTGCAGGAGGCCATGACATCGACCGTCGGGCAAGGAAACGTGAAGACGCACATTGGCCGTGATGGCTGGTTGTTCCTGCGGCCCGCCGTAAGGGCATTAACGAGCACGGGCCCCCTTGACGCTCCCGCGCTGGGTGTCGCGAGTGATCCTAACCTGAAGAATTGGCGCCGCGCCATGCCCGCGATCCTCCAGTTTGGCGCGGACTTGAAGGAACGCGGGGTCGAATTGCTGTTCGTGCCGATTCCGGTCAAGCCGATGATCTATCCCGAGAGGATCGCCGGGGAGGCGCTGGCAGACGGGCCCTTGCGGCATCCCGACCAGGAGGAGTTTTACCGCAAACTTCGCGAGGCGGGTATTGGGGTGCTTGACCTCGTCGATCCGCTCTGG
>JBCDLR010000254.1:0-5882 GCA_038745205.1 Verrucomicrobiota bacterium | reverse complement strand
TAAAATCGTGCATGTGCCGCATCCCTCGGTGCGAGAGGCACGGAAAGATTAGCCGGAATGGAAGGACGATTAGATCGATAAGCTCCACTCCAAGGACCCAAAAAGGCGACCGGAGTCGGCGACGGCAGTATTGGAAATGCTGGCGAAGGAAAGTTCGGCGGAACTCCAGACCAATCCATCGAAGACATTCCGATGGTGGTGGGCAGCGGCCGCCGGAGTATCTGGTCTTTTGATTTTCGGGTTGGTGTCCGTCGTTCTCAATTCTGACGGCCCCGATCAAGTATCCCAAACTCCCGGGTCTTTTGCTGGAAAAGTCTTCAGTGTGGATGGTCAGAGGTTTCAAAGCCTGCAGGAGGCGGTCGATTCGGCTGGGGCGAATGGCGTGGTGGAAATCGCCACCTCGGAGGCACTCGTATTGGACGAAGCGATTGAGCTACCGGCGGATCGCGTTCTGACGATTCGTGCGGCGGGCGGTTTCCTGCCAAGGTTAGAAGTGAGTTCGCCGATGCCGATCCTCAGGGCGCCGGGTGGAGTGAATCTTGAAGGGCTGGAGTTCATGCAGCCGGAGAGTACGGATTTCACCTGGGAGGATGCGGCGTTGCAGGTGTCGAATGGGTCCTTCAACTTGATCAATTGTCGCCTGATGCGCCCGTTGGCGGGCAGCACCGTCGTGCCGACTTTCACGGGTCCTTATTTCCCGATGATTGATTTGACCGGTTGTTCGGAGGTGAGCGTTGTGAATTCGGAGATTTATTCGCCGTCGGCAGTGTGCATCGCCGTGAAGTCCAATCCTGGTGAAGCTGTATCGATTCGCTTCAGAAATTCGGTCGTTATCGGGACAAGCGCTTGCTATGTGAGGAATCATCACAAGGACGACATGGAACTTTCCTTTGATCGGACTTTTTCGCTGTGTCGTGATCTCATCTGGGTTGATCCGAGTCCTGAAGGGTCGGGTGGATATCAACTAAGGGGTTCGAATTCCGTTTTCCACGGTCGGAGCTTTTTCCTGACGACGGCGAATGTGCTCGCGGCTGAGTTTGCGGGAGACCTTGATTGGAAAGGTCAGTCGAACTTATACAGCGTGCGTCGCATGTTCTTCGGCGTCCGTGGACAGAGGTTATCTCTCGAGGACATGGAAAGATTTAACTGGATGAGGGAGGAAACGGACTCGGTGACGGCGGATCTTGCTCGTTTCTCGGGTGAGACCTTGATTCGTGGGACGGAGGAAATCGAAATCCTTACGGCGGACCAGTTTATTCTGACGGAAGAAGATGTAGCAGATCCAAAGAGGTTCGGTCCAGATTCTAAGTTAGTAGGGCCACGGGCTTTTGAAGTGATGCGTAATGGACTCGACTAGCCTGAATTGTTGAGGGAAAGCAAAGCAAAGGGCGCGGCTCGAAGCCTCACGATTTCGGCGCTGGCGATCAGTATCGCTGAGTTCGGAAGTATCCTCTCGGCTCCTCGATACCGTAAAGGCCGAGGTCGATGGTGATGGCGGTTTGATTGGTGCCGAGGTGACCGGTTTGGATGAAGAGCGTGGACCACTGCCTGAGGTCCGTGGAGTGGAGCACGCTATAGGCGCGGCCGGGATCCGTGCTCAAGGTGAGATCCATGGTGTTGTTGGCCGAGTCCCGGGAAAAGGCGATGATTCCCACTGGAGCAAGGTCGACGATCAGGAACAGGAGGGGATCGTCTCCGTTGAGGAACTCGTCCAGGTTGGTGATGCCGTTTTGGTTGGCATCAAGAGCGGCATCGCCGGGGTTGGACGAATCGAAGCCGTAGAGGTCTTCCCAGTAGTCGGGCATGCCGTCGCTGTCGGAGTCAACTTGTCCGTCTCTTTCGAAAGCGCCGATGTCCGGTGCTGCGCCGGCCACGCGGGTGAAGCCGCGTTGGTCGTAGCAATGCACGAGGGAAAAGAAGGAATCTCCTGCATCGATGGCCGGACTGGCGATTCCAGGTGCGTGCGCGTCGGACCAGCCGTTGTTGCTGTTCAAGGCTCCGAGAAGAGGGTTGGTCGATTGGAGGTCGCCGGTTTCGATGAAGACCCTCGCACCGCCATCGTCGGCGATATTGAAGCCTCTGGATGTGAAGTGGTCCGTCAAGGTGGTTGAGGAGTCGAAGTTGTTACTACCGGCGCTGTTAGTGTTGTTGGCGAAAATCGAGGAATAGGTCGTGGCGCTAGCAGTGCCGAGGGAGAGGCCTCCAGTGAGGGTGGCGTTGCTGGTGGAGTTGCTGGCGATCGTGCAGGCATCGAACGTGGCACTGGCCGAACCGGTAAGTGCGATGCCGCCTCCGTTGGCACCGCTGGAGTTTCCGGAAACGGTGGAATTGAAGAGTCGAAGCGAACCTTCCTCGGCAGCGATGCCGCCACCGTCGCCGTTGGAGCTGTTATCGCGAATGCAGCTGTGGGTGATGACCAGATCTGCGAGGCTTCGGATGCCGGCACCTTCTCCCACGCTGCTGCCGTCCCTGATGGTGAGGGCGTGCAAGGCGACAGTGTTTTCGGCGAGGATGGATAAGACGCGTCGGGAATTACCGCCGCTGATCTCCAGCCCATCGGGGAGCGTGGTAGCATCGATCTGGACGGTTTTGTCGATGGTCAGGGGATTGTTCTGACCGCCGCCCGCGGAGGAAATGTCGATCGTGGCTCCGTTGAGCGCGGGACCGAAGAGGATGCGTTCGCCGTCGTTGATCTGGGCAAGCGCTTCGCGAAGGGAGATTTGACCGGTGTTGTTGAATTCGTCGACGGCGGTTGCTACGCTGATGAAGTTTCCGGCCTCGACGGCGCCAATGTCGATGCGCGGAAAGGCGGCAGGATTGCCCTTGCCGGTGGCGATACGGTCGAAGCCGCGCGCATCCGTGGACGGCGCTTGGGTGATTCCAGCATCCCCGGCGTCGATGGCGGGACTGATGGCAAGCAGGGCGTGTGTGCGGTTCTCGCCACCATAAAGGGCAAGTGGAGCGAGAAATGGTTTCCGCTTTGTATAGTCGTGCAATGGGTCGGCGAAAGAGGGGTTGCCATCGATGAGGTTGAAGCCCAGCGAGGTGATGGCTCCCAGAGGCACATCAACATTCCTCAGGCCGGAGTTGTTCGTATTGGCGGCGAGGATGGTATGGCCGATGTCGAGAGTGCTGCCGTTGAGAAGGTGAATGCCGCCGCCGTTCGTCATGGATCGGTTGTCGGCAATGGTGGAGTGGGTGATGGAGCCGCTGATATTTGCGCCGTAGATGCCGCCGCCGATGCTGTTGCTGACGTTGCCGGACAAGGTCATGTTTTCGGCGGTGATGTTGGACTGGAGGCTCAGGTAGAGGCCGCCGCCGTGGTCGAGGTCACATTCGTTTTGGATGATGGAACTGCGAGTGATTGTCACCTGTGAGTTTGCCGAGGCGTGGATGCCGCCGCCGGAGCTGGTGGCGAAGTTGTTGCTGACGGTGGAATTGCGAACGGAGAGATCGCCGCCGGGCCCGACGAAAATTCCTCCCCCCGGTCTGCCGGTGGAAAGCGTTGTGGCGTTGTTGTTGATGTTCGTGCGAAGAAGATCAAGTGAGCTGCTGCCGTCGATGTGAATGCCTCCGCCATTGCCATCGGACTCGCTAGCCTGAACGCCGCAGTCGATCATCGTGACATCCGCGTCGTTCGTCACGCGCAGGCCTGCTCCACCGTTGCCGCTGAGGTTGCCGCGCTTCAGGGTGATCCCCTGCAGCGTCACGGAGGCGTTGTCGATCTCGATGACGTTGATTTGACTAAGTCCGGAGATGGAGAAGCCGTCGCCCAGTCGGCTCGCATCAATGGTGATGTTTTTGTCGATGAGGAGTGGCGTGCCCTGCGCGCTGGGGCCGACGAGATTGATCGTTTCGCCATTGAGGGCAAAGGAAATGGTGATGATGCCGCCGTCGCCGATTTGGGTAAGGGCTTCACGGAGGGAGAGGCCTACGCCGGGATCGAGGACCTCGTCCACTTCTGTCGTGACGGTTAGATTGCCAACGAATTCGTAGGCACCGCTGTCGATGGTCGCCGTACCGTCGTTGTCACCATCGATGGCGCGGTCGAAGCCGCGTTGATCGGTATTGGGAAGAACGGCGCCGCTAGCGAAGCCCGCGTCGATGGCCGGGCTCGCCGGGTCGAGGGCATGGGTTTTCGTATGCCCACCGTTGGTTCCGAGAGGGCCGAGGAGGGGGTCGACGCTGGTTTGGTCGCTGGGATGATTGAGGACGGTGGTGGCCTCGTCGATGATGTTGCCGCCGAGCGACGTAAAGGAAGCGGCAGGTTCGATAGAGATAAAGTTCAGGTTTCCGACCTCATCGCGATTGTTGGAGAACACGCAGTTTTTCAATGAAGCCGTGACGGCGTCCTGAAACAGGCTGCCGAGTAGCAGAGTGTCGTGTCCTTCGTTGTCGGCGAAGGTGCATGATTCGATGACAAGCTGCGGGTCTGAGGACGTGGAATTATAGTAGATGGCTGAGCCCTCGCCGCTGCCAGTGGAGTTCCCTGAGAACGTACAGTTCGTTATCTCCAGATTGGAACCTTCGTTTATGTTCACGTCTGAAGTGGATCGGATCGCCGCCCCTTGAAACGAAGAGTTGTCATTGAAGGTGCAGCGACGAATGTCGTAGTCGCAAGCGACGAGCAAGGTTCCGCTGCCGGTGTTGAGCGAAAAGGAAGTGTCGACGATGAGGCCATCGGTCGATTCAGCGTTAAGTCCTCCGCCTAAATTTGCGTTGATAGAGCATCTCCTGATTGTTGTCTCCGAGCCCGGGGTGGGGCAGGTGATGCCGAAGTCGTTGTTTCCAGTCACGTTGGAGTCTTCAAGAACAAGGAAGCATTTTCCAGGATTACGGGTAGACGTGACGGCGGCGAAGAGGGCAAGGCCAGAACTTTCGTTAAAGGAGAGTTGGGAGTTGAAGATGAATGCTCCTGCAGCGATGACTTCGACGCCGTGGCGCTCGTTGAAGGTGGCGGTGCAATTGTTCATCCAGAGGATGTTGGTTGGGGGGACGTTGCCATCGAGGGCTTTGGCTTCGGCGGAGATGCCTCCTTTACCGGACTGGTTGCCTGAGACGATGCAGTTGCAGATGCTGAGGGAACCCAAGGCGGCGGGGACTTCGTCGGGGTCGTAAAGGACGTCGATGCCGCCGCCGTAAGTTGGAGTAAAGACCCCGATGTCACTGAATCCGTCCGTGATGGTGAGGTTGTCGAAGTGGCAGGCGGCGCGGACGAGAAAGGGGGTTGTCTGGTTTTGACTGGAAATCGTGATGCCGTCGGGGAGGTTCGAGGCGTCGATTGTTAGAGGGTCATCAAGGAGGAGTTCGCGGGGATCGAAGCCGCCTGAGCCGTCGGAAAGCTCTTCGAGCAGGATGGTCGCGCCGTTGAGCGCGCTTGAAAACGTGATCCTCGCGCCGTCAGGGGCGGTGGCGATGGCTTCACGCAAAGAAACTCCGGTGTTGGGCCCGACGCCGTTCTCATCGACGGCGGTAGTGACCGTGACGGTGGGCGGAGTGAAGAGGATGGTGTGGTTGGATGGGATGGAGTTGGCGGTATCGCAGCTGTATTCGAGGCCATTGAAATACTGAATGCCCGTCGTGGAGCCGGAACCGTCTTCGGGATTCCGGTTGTCGTACTGCATGATGATATCGCCGTTGGCGAAGAGGAGAAGTTGAAAACTGAAAGCAACGGCGGACCCGTCGTGCGTGACGTCCTCCCATTGGAAGATACTCACCGGGCAATCATTGTGCGGGTGTGGACCGTCGACAAAGTGCTTGTAGTAGATCGTTGCATCATCGAGAGCCGTGCCGAGATCGAGTTGATCGTGCTGGTCGTAGATGCGGTCTGGCGATCCACTGCTGGGGAAAACGATCAGCCCGCAGTCGTTGGTGGTGTCGGT
>JBCDLR010000253.1:0-5909 GCA_038745205.1 Verrucomicrobiota bacterium | reverse complement strand
TTCCGACTTCACCAAGCTGCCCCTGGATGAGATGTCGAACCTGCACGTCCACTGGTTCGGTCCCAACGGCGCGATCATGAAGCCTGAGCCGGACGACGCGGAAGCCGATCCGAATTACAACGTCTACGAGATCGTCGAAGTCATCAGCCCGACGCAACTCCGAATCAACCCGCCGGCCGTGGCCACGCGCGGGTCAAGCTACTCCATCGGTCGCCGCTGTTACGGAAAGTTCTCCGTTTCCAACTGCGATTTCTTCCTCGTCGACACCCGCACCGACCGCCAACTGCACAACGTGAACACACCGGCCAAGCCCGGGTTGCAGATGCTGGGTGAGCACCAGGAGGAATGGCTGACCGAGTCCATGAAATCGAGTGATGCCGACTTCTTTTTCGTTGTTTCGTCGGTGAATTTCATGGTCCCGCACGTCGGCACGGGCGGCGAGATCGATAACAACGCGGGCGATTACGGCAAGGACGACGCGTGGACGGTCTTCCTCGACCAGCGTGAGCGACTCATCGAATTCTGGGACGCGCTCGACAAGCCCGTCTTCGTCCTCACCGGCGATTTGCACAACAGCTTCGCGATCAAAATCACCGACAACGTCTACGAATTCGCGAGCGGCCCCCACAACTCGGTCAACCACGCCCCCGAAGCCGACGAAGGCGGCCGCCCCGCCAACGGCAAGTTCAAATACGGCCCGCGCGAATGCGAGATCAAGTGGTCCACCTACGTCCTTGAGGACATTCCGCGCCTGAATCGCCTCTTCCCACACTACTGCGTCGTACAGGTCAACAACGTCTTCAACAATCCGCTCGAGTTAGACGGCGACGACCGCTGGGTCGCGTTCCCGAAGCCGCATGTGATCTTCCGGTATTACGATGGGAGGACGGGCGAGTTCAAGTATGCGGAGACGATTCATGCGAGGTAGGGACGCCTCGCCGCATTCGTCCCATTTTATATTCGCGAATGCGAACACCGCCGCTTCGCGGCGATTATTTCGGACGCCTCGGCGAGGCGTCCCTACCGTTGCTAGACTGCGATCCACCTACTTCCTCTTCACATACGCATAGTAGGCCCCGAACACCTCTTCCTCGGACGTTTCAAACAAGGCGGTCATCTTTGCTTTCCCGGCTTCAAGTTTCACGTTGAAGACAACTTCCACCGCATTGGCATCGACGGCGTTTTCCACGCTCACCGCACCAATGGTTAGAGTCGCTTTTACGGGTAGGATTTTCTTACCGGGGGTGGTGCGGAAGGCGGCGACGCCGGGGACTGGATCGCCGGGAGGTAATTCGGCGTTGATCGCCGCGCCGGATTCGATGGGCCAACGGCGAAGCCGCACTTCGTAGTCACCGGACTCGACGACATTCACGTTCCAGAATCCGACGTTGGCATCACCGTTCACCGCGCGACGGACGTGGCCCTGGTTCCAAGGAGTGGAGCCGGTAGTGATCCAATCGTGGGACGTCAGCGTGGCCGGATTCTCCGCGGGATGCCCAAGGGAAATGGCGGTTGCTTGCGCGAAGGTCGGTTCCAACTCCGCCCACCAGTCGTTGTAGAACCTTGTCAGCCTCTTGACGACCTTCGGGTGATCGCCATAGACGTTGTTCTCCTGACCCGGGTCGACCTTGATGTCATAAAGTTCCTTTTCGTTCACCAAGCGCCATTGATTGGTCATGACCGAGCTCTTACGCCACTTGATCGGATCCTTCACGCGCTGGGAATCGGTGACGAGAATGCGGTCGGGCCAGCCTTCTTCCTCGCCGTCGAGGAGTTTCCGAATGCTCGTGCCGTCGAACTTCACCTGTGAGGGAGCCGGAATGCCGCAGATATCGATCAAGGTCGGAACGACATCAACGTGAGCGGTGATCGTGTTCACATCGCGACCGCCAGTGAGATTTCCTTTCGGCCAGTAGGCAAAGAACGGGACGCGGTGACCGCCGTCATATTCGCTCCCCTTCTGACCACGCATGCCGGAATTAAAGACTTTACCACCAGAGGAAGTTCCATTGTCCGTCGTGAAGATGAAAATGGTGTTTTCCGCTAGTCCTTCTGCCTCCAGGAAATCGCGCATCGTGCCAACGTTGTGATCGATGTTCGCGATCATGCCGTAGAAGTGCGCCAGGCCGGTGTTCGGCTTCTTTGCGTCAGCTTTTCCCTTCCGGTTTCCTTTCACCGGTTGTGCCGGGAGGGAAACATTGAGATAAGGCTCCGCGAATTCCTCCGGCGCGTGCATCGGTCCGTGCGGGGCATTGGTCGAGATGTAGGCAAGGAACGGTTTCCCCGCCTCCTTTTGCGATTTGATGAACTCTTTCGCGTAATCGAAGAAGACGTCCGTGCAGAAGCCTTTCGCGGGGACCGGCTTGCTGTTGTGGAAGTAGCTGCCGTCGAAGTAGGCGTTGTCCCAGAAGTCGGGGGTTTGGCCGACACCGCCGCCGCCGTGGCGCAGGACTTCGGTGAAGCCCCGATCCTCCGGGCGATACGGGTGGTTGTCCCCGAGGTGCCATTTGCCGAACATCCCGGTCGCGTAGCCGGCGTCCTTGAAGATCTGCCCGATGGTTACTTCGTTCTCGCGGAGCATGGAACGGCCCATGATCGTGTGCCAAACGCCCGTGCGGTTCGTCCAGTGCCCGGTGAGCAAGGCGCAGCGGGTCGGCGAGCAGGTCGGCGCGACATGGTAGTCGGTGAGGCGCACGGACTCGCTGTGGAGTTTGTCGAGATTGGGCGTCTTGAGGACAGGATTCCCGTGGCAGGAAAGGTCGCCGTGACCCTGGTCGTCGGTGATGACGATGACGATGTTCGGCTTGTCCGCCGCGGATGCCG
Source organism: Verrucomicrobiota bacterium (assembly GCA_038745205.1). GTDB lineage: Bacteria > Verrucomicrobiota > Verrucomicrobiia > Verrucomicrobiales > DEV007 > JBCCWV01. The sequence continues at coordinate 3,086 of JBCDLR010000253.1, read as the reverse complement.
CGAAGGCGGCGAGAGAGAGGAAAAGAGCGAGTAGGGATTTCATGGTTCTTTCAGGGAAACCACGAAATACTCAAAATCTCGCGAAAAATGAAAGAACTTTTATGCTCTTTCGCGATTTTCGCGGTTTCCTCAAAACGACTCGTGGATCCTCGACAGCGCGAGGATGCAGTAGCTGGTCACGAGAACCGGGTCTTTTTCCCACCAGCGACCGTTGTCATTGAACCACGACCCGTCGGGCCGCTGGACATTGAAGAGTTGCTTCGAGAGATCCTCCCGCCAGTCGACTTTTGTTCCGTCGGCGAGTTCCAACTGGTTGATGCCCGCGATCGTCAACGCCTTCGACATCGTGTGGTAGTAGTAATACAACCCTTCGGCTCCCATGCCCGGGTTCTCTTCGATCACGTAGTTCTTTCTCAACCAATCGAGAACCGCATCCACTCGCGGATCGCCGGGGCGAATGTCCGCGTAGATGTAACTCAGTAGTCCTGAATAACTCATGCTGCCGTAGGAGCGAAGGGCCACTCGACCGTCAGGTAATTCCTCTTCCCCAGCCTGGCTCTTGCCGGGGAAATACACGAAGCCGCCCTTGTGCTTTTCATCGTCCGTCGCCCAAGGCTGGTCATTCGACTCCGGCCGGTTCTGCGAGCGTTCGATGAAGCGAATGGCGGCGTCCCAATCGAGGTCGATCCCGCCATCATCGGGTGCGTCTGGTCGCTCAGCGTAGAGCCTCTTGTGGTAATAAAGGGCCTCCAAGGCAAAATGGGAGTTCGACATGTCCGAATGCGAGTATGTTCCCCCATAACCGATGCCGCCGTCGAATGGATTGTCCGTTTCTCCCTTCACGCCGTAGTCGGCTTGGACCCCGACGAGAAAGCGGCGTGCCTGTTCGATGGGTTCGTCGAATTCCGGGCGTCCATCGAGCATCAGCGCATTCATCGAAAGTGACGTGTTGTAAGTCCCGAGGCCTTTACCGTAGATGCCTCCGTCGTGCTGCCGCTTCGAGAGAAGAAAAGTGAACGCCTTCTCGATACGCTCCGGCGGCGGCGCGGACGGATCACGGCTCGGGTCGAGAAGAAACGCCGCGACCGGCAAGGCCGTTAGTGCCGGAAAATCCTCATCCTCGAAGGCTCCTGTCTCCCGCTGTTTCGTTTCGAGGAAATCGAGACCACGCGAAATGGCACGCTCAATCTCGTTCTTCAGCGAAATGTGCGCGGCGGGATCAATGCGTTCGCCTTCCTGGGCAAAAAGGCTATTCCCCAGCGAGAAGCTGAAGACGGCGAGCAAGGCGGAGGTTTTCATGGAGTGTTCTTGGTTTTAGCGATGACGACCTCCACTTCTGTCCCCAATTCCGGCACTTTTTCCAAGTGCGGAAACCAAACTTCGTCATTGTCGCTGCTGTCGTCGAAGGAATTGATGAGCCCGGCGGTCGTGCGGTAAATCGCGGCGATGGCGCCGTCGGTCTCAGCCAAGTAGTAGCCACGGTACATTTCCGAACCCGTGAGGACCCACTGTCCCGGCTTCAATGATTCGTTCTTTCGCCGGTGATAAATCCAGTCGCCGATGGGAAAGCGCTCCTTTTTCCGGTCTACTTCCCGTTCGACGAAAATCTCGAGACGACCTTTTCCGTCGTCCTTCATCGGCTCCACGATGTTTCCATCTTCATCCCACACGGGCCAGATATCCCGCTCGGATTCCTCGAATCGCATCAGCTTGAACACGATCGCGAGGTAAAGCGGACTGATCGGCGTCGAAAGCAGGGCCTCATGCGTCTTGCCGGTGACGTCGTTGACGATGGCGAACTCCAACAAGACTTCGTTCTGGTTCACCTTGGCCGGAAAGCGGATCTCTCCGGTCTTCTTGTTGAAGCGGATCTGGCCCAACTCGTATTCGTCCTCGCTGAGTTGCCTGATTTCCTTCACCACCGCCGCCGGATCGGGCGCACCGGGTTCAGGATCGACGAACTGTTCCTTTGGCACCTCCTCAGCCGCAGACAGCCACGCAAAGCCAATCAGATGCAGGGCAAGAAGGATCTGGAAAAGACAGTCCACGCTTGGGGAGCCTAGTTTTTATTGCCGCTCCGGTCAACGCGTCCCTCTGACCGAGTGCACGAAATTTTCCATTTTTGAATCCACCCCCGCCATTCCTGCGAAGGAGGAGATGCCAAAAGGCGCTTGAAACTAGAATCCAAAAAACATGAAAAAAATTGCATCTATCTCTCTAACTACCCTCTTCGCACTTCTCGCCGGCGCTGCGTTTGCCGACAACCACGCGAAGAAGGAAGACATCGTCGACATTGCCGCTGGTAATGACAACTTCTCGACCCTCGTTGCGGCGGTGAAAGCTGCCGACCTTGTGGAAACCCTCAAAGGCGAAGGGCCTTTCACGGTTTTTGCGCCTACAAATGACGCGTTTGCCAAGCTGCCCGAGGGAACCGTCGAGACGCTCCTCAAGCCTGAGAACAAGAAAAAGCTCGCAGGCATCCTCACCTATCACGTCGTCGCCGCCAAGGTTCTTGCCGCAGACGTGAAGGCTGGAGAAGTCGAGACCGTCAACGGACAAATGATGACCATCGTAGTCGCCGATGGAAAGGTCACTGTGGATGAGGCCAACGTCGTCAAAACCGACCTTGTCGGCACCAACGGCGTGATCCACGTCATCGACGCGGTCATCTTGCCGGAAGAAGAATAATCACCACTGTCGAAGTATCTTCGTCGAAACCGGCTCCGCAGTGCGTCTCGTGCTGCGGGGCCTTTCTTATTGACCACTCCCCTGCTGAAATCCAGCAGCGAAGGCCCCGAAGACCATTTTGATCTGGTCACGGATGCGGCGGAACTCGGCAAGGATCTCCTCATCGGTCCCGGTCGCGTGGGCAGGATCCTCGAAACTCCAATGGTAGGTTTTTACATCCCCGGGAAAGACGGGACACGATTCCTGTGCATTGTCACAGACGGTGACGACCGTGTCGATGCCGGCGTCGAGATACTTGTCGAGGTGCTCGGACTCAAAGCTTGAAATATCGTGCCCCTCTTCCTTCATCACCTCGATCGCTTTCGGATGGACGTAGCCCGCCGGTTTTGAGCCCGCAC
>JBCDLR010000252.1:0-5940 GCA_038745205.1 Verrucomicrobiota bacterium | reverse complement strand
TCCAGCCCGCAGACTTTCAGCTATCAGATCGAATACACCTACGTCGTTGGCGACAAGGGCTTCCAGTCCGATCAGGTCAAGCGGGTGAACAAGAAGAGCGCGCACCGGCATCGCATAGAGAAATACGTGGAACGCTATCCGGTGGGAAAGGCCACCGAAGCATTTGTTGATCCTAACGATCCCACCAAAGTGGTTCTCGAACACGATACCCGCGCCGTGCTCTACACGATCTGGTTCCCGGGACTCTTTGTCGTCGCGGGGATGGGGATTGCGGTCGCTTCGGTGAGAGGCGGGCGGTCGCGGTGATTGACCCAAGGACGAAAAGTTCCCACGCCGTCCATTCCACAGAATGGCAAACTTTCTTGACGCCTCGCGCCTCGCCGGAGGAGGATGGCGGGAGAAGCCTTTCATGAGAATCCCCCTTTTCCTCCTCTCCATTCTTTGCCACTTTTGGCCCGTTGTTGCTCCCGCGAACCCTAACATTGTCTTTTTCCTTGCGGATGATCTTGGCTGGGGAGAACTCGGTTGCTACGGGCAGGAGAAGATCAAGACGCCCAACATCGACCGGCTTGCCTCGCAGGGAATGCGGTTCTCCCGTCACTACACCGGTGCCCCGGTTTGTGCCCCCGCGCGGTGCGTGCTGATGACCGGGAAACACCTCGGGCACGCTGAAATCCGCGACAATGGCCGGTCCGGGAACGGGCGGGAGTTTCCAGGGCAGCGCCCGATTTCCGCGGAAGCCGTGACCATCGCGGAAGTTCTTCAGGACGCTGGTTACGCGACCGGGGGCTTCGGCAAGTGGGGGCTCGGTCCGACAGACTCAAGCGGTTCGCCGATCCGGCAGGGCTTCGATCGTTTTTACGGCTACAATTGTCAGCGCAACGCCCATTCGTTTTATCCACCCTTTCTCGACGACGATGAGGGCGAGGAGGCCATCAATGAGAACCCGATTCCCGGTCATTTGAAGAAACCGGAAGGCGACGTTCGCGCTGAGGACTACCGGGCGGACACATACGCCCCTGACCGTATTCTGGAAGAGGCGGTCAAGTTCCTCGATGAAAACAAGGACGAGCCTTTCTTCCTCTATTGCCCCTTCGTCGAACCCCACGTCGCGATGCATCCGCCGCAGGAGTGGGTCGATGAATATCCTGAAGCGTGGGACGACGAGAATGGGGTGTATCGCGGGCAGAATGGCTACCTGCCACATCCCCGACCTCGCGCCGGATACGCGGCGATGATCTCGGATCTGGATGAGCACGTGGGAACCATTCTTCGCCGCCTCGAGGAACACGGACTCGTGGACAGTACGATCGTCATCTTCACCTCCGACAATGGAACGACGCACGGCGGGAAAGATCCCCAGTTTGGTGTCGGTGGAGTCGACGCCGCATTCTTTGCCTCGACGGCGGGACTTCGTGGCTTCAAGGGCAGTGTCTATGAGGGCGGCATCCGTGTGCCCTGCATCGTGCGCTGGCCGGGACGGATCGAGGCGAATTCCACCACCGAGGTACCCTCCTACTTTCCGGACTGGTTCCCAACGCTCTGCGAAGCCGCAGGGGTGACCTCGCCGGAAGAGCTTGATGGAGAGGATTTAACGGCTGTTCTGCGTCAGGAGGGCGATTTCTCCCGCCGAAAACCCATGATCTGGGAATTCCACGGGTACGGCGGCCAAATCGCGGTGATGGACGGCGATTGGAAGGCCGTCCGGCAATCGGTGAAGCGCCGAAACCAGGATCCAGGCCCGTGGGAACTCTATCACCTGGGCCGGGATCGTGAGGAGTCGAAGGACTTGTCGGGAACACAATCCGTTGAATTAAAACGACTTATTAAGGCGTTTACAATGGACCGCTCTCCTGGCCTCAATGATCCTCTGCCACTCTATGACGGTTCCTGACAACCGCACCGGCTACTGACTGCGTCGGAATTGTCACGGTCATCAAACGTCATTTTGTTCATTTTTTCTTGAACAAAATGGACGAGGCGTTATTCTCATCCCGTAATGCCTGCTGGGACCGCCGAAGAGAACTCATTGGCACTGAATGATATCGAGATTTCAGTCATCGATCTGTTTGTCCGGGGCGTGCAGGTCCTGGGTCTTCAAAAATCGGTGGGACAGATTTACGGCCTGCTGTTCATCTCGCCGGAGCCGCTTTCCCTGGACGACATTGTGGACCGGTTGGGAATCAGCAAGGGGTCGGCGAGCCAGGGACTGAAGATCTTGAAGGGACTCGGTGCAGTTACCACGAAGTACCTTCCCGGGGAGCGCCGCGATCACTATGTCGCGCAGGCGGAATTGAAGGTGCTTGTTTCGGGTTTTGTCAGCGGGGAGTTGATGCCGCATTTGGAAAGCGGCCAGGACCGACTCGCGGTTTTGCTCGAGGAATGTAAATCCGATGAATCCGAGGGTGCGAAATTCCGGAAGGAGCGGGTGGAGCGCTTGCGGAGGTGGCACGGGCGGTCGTCGAAACTTCTCAAAACGATCGACCGGTTCCTCGGCTGATCCTGACAATACAAAAAATGTCTGCTGATTCCGCGCCCGACTTCTTTGATCTGCCCAACTGGTTCTGCCTCCGGACGAAACCGAAATGCGAGCACCTCGCCGCGGCGGCCTTGCGACAACTTCCGGACGTCGAGGTCTACTGTCCACGCATTCGTTTTCCCCGTGCGACCGCGCGCGGTGAAGTGGTGTTCCTTGAGGCCCTGTTTCCCTGCTACGTTTTTGCCCGATTTGTTCCCACGGAGATCATGCGTGGTGTTGTTAGTGCGAAAGGCGTGACGAAGATCCTGCAATTCGGAGAGATCCCGGCGGTGATTCCGGAAGAAGTGATCGAGGCGGTCCGTGAAGAAATGCAGGGAGACGAACTGCGGGATGTGACGACGGTGATGGAGCCCGGTGACGAAGTGGAGGTCACGGATGGCGCGTTTCGCGGCATCGAGGGGATGATCACGAGGGTGAAGAACGGATCGGACCGTGTGCATATCTTGATGGAGATTCTCGGGGAACTCCATGAGGTCGAAGTGGGACGGCAACAACTCAAACTCCCGCGGAATGAGCGCGGTTGGATCGCTGCCTAAAGCCCGACCACCGCTCCCGAAATCGCAGCAATTGGTTCGCCATTGACTGCCTCCAAAAATCCTGGCGCCTCTGCGCGCCCTGACCATGTCCCATCGGTTTTGCTGATCCCGGAAACGGGCCGGCAACGGACCGGGGGCGGCAGCGTATCCATTTTGTGACAACCATGGCACCAGAACGCGTCCACGTTCCGCTCATCGACGTGCGGGCCCAGAACGAGCTGATCCTGAGTGAATTGGAGTCCGCCGCTCAGCGAGTCATTCGGTCCGGTGGCTACATTCTCGGCGGGGAGAACGCCGCGCTCGAAGAGGAGGTTTCGGCTCATCTCGGAGTCGATCATGCCGTCGCCGTGTCTTCAGGAACAGACGCGATCCTGCTTTCCCTCATGGCACTTGGGATCGGCCCCGGAGACGAAGTCATCTGCCCGTCCTTTACCTTTTTCGCGACCGCGAGTTGCGTCTCGCGCCTCGGTGCCACGCCCGTCTTTGCCGACGTCGAGTTGGAAAGTTTCAATCTCGATCCGGCGGCGGTGGAGGCGAAGTTGAGCGAGCGGACGAAGGCGGTCATTCCGGTGCACCTCTTTGGTCAGACCGCGGACTTGAATCCCGTCTTGAAGCTGTCGGAGTCGCATGGGCTCCATGTCATCGAAGACGCCGCACAGGCCTTTGGTGCCGAACACGAGGGACGCAAGTGCGGGACACTGGGGGACTTTGGAACCTACAGTTTTTTCCCGACCAAGAATCTTGGTGGTCTCGGTGACGGGGGAATGTTAGTGACCAACGACCCGGAGCTGGCCGCGACCGCGCGGCTTCTTCGCAATCACGGGATGAACCCCAAATACTACTACCCGAGCATTGGAGGAAACTTCCGCATGGACGAATTGCACGCCGCCATGCTCCGCGTGAAGTTGGGACATATCGAAGCGTGGGAGAAGGCGCGGGCGAAGAATGCTGAAAGCTACCGGCGTGATTTTGCGGACGAGAACGAGACTTCGATCATTCCACCGATGGACTGCGGCCGGGGGAAGCATGTTTGGAATCAATTTACCCTTCGCATTCCGGACGGCCGTCGCGACGCCCTGAAAGCGCATCTCTTCGAGGAGGGCATCTCCTCGGAAATCTACTACCCGTTGCCCTTGCACCGACAGCAGTGCTTCGCGGAGCTCGGCGCATTCGCCCTGGAGGGGAATCCCCGTTCCGAGACCCTCGGGGCAGAGGTGCTCAGCATCCCCGTTTTCCCCGAGTTGACCAAAGGCCAACGCGAGTCCGTGGTGGCGGCGATTCGTTCCTTTGTGGCTTAGCCTCAGGCCATTGACGGCCTAGACCATGCCTGCAGAAGTCCCAGAAGTGACAGGACCCGGCGCCAAGCAAACGGTCATCTCCACCGAGTGCCTGCAGGCGACCGCGGAAGGGTTTATCGCGCACCTCCAGCAGTCGGCGCGGACGGGGAGCAAGCTGGCCATCGACTTCACGAATGTGCACATCGTGACCATGCGCCACATCGACAACGGCTTTCGGGAAACGACAGGAGTCTTCGATTACTTTGTGCCGGACAGTTCGATTCTCGTCCATGCCATCCGCCTCGTTGGTGGTTCGATGAAGGAAAGACTCTATGGCCCGGGCTTCATGAACCAGTGCGTAAAGGCATGCAGCGACGATTTCTCCCACTATTTCCTCGGTGGAAACGAGGATTGCCTCGAGAAGTTGGAGGGCAGTTTCCGCAAGGAGATTCCGGACTTGAACCTGCTCGGCAGCCATCACGGGTATCTGAAGGATGGAGACAGCGAGGCAATTGTGGAGGAGATCAACGAACTGGGACCGGACTTTGTCTGGGTGGGCATGGGAACCCCTCGCCAGCAGGCCTGGATTCATGACCATGCTGACAAGATTCGACGCGGGAACATCCTCGCCGTGGGTTTCGCCTTTGATGTGAATGCAGGAACAAAAAAGGACGCGCCGCCGTGGATGCAGAAGATGTCCCTGACCTGGCTCTATCGCCTTTGCTCCGAGCCGGGGCGCCTCTGGTGGCGTTACCTGAAATACAACACGCTTTTCCTCGCCTTTCTCGCGAAGCAAATCCTCACGCGGCGCCCGTTGACGAAGGCGTGGGAAAAAGGAGAAACGGCCAATGCCTGAAGGGATTCTGACGGCGAGAAAACAGCACGCCAGTGGCCTTGAGACCCCAACCTTTCCGTGAAAGAGAGATTCGATTTCCTCATTGCGGGAGCCGGGTTCTCCGGCCTCACCGTGGCCCAGCAGCTGGCGGAGCGTACAGGAAGCCGCTGCCTCGTGGTCGATCGGCGCGACCACCTCGGGGGGAATTCCTACGACCATCATGATGCGGCGGGCGTTCTCATCCATCCCTACGGACCCCACTACTTCCGCTCCAATTCCCGCGACGTGGTTGCTTACCTCTCGCGCTTCACCGGGTGGCACGAGGTCAAATATCGTGTTCTCAGCTACACCGATGACCGCTACTGGAGCTTTCCGGTCAATCTTCTCACCTTTGAGCAACTCATGGGGCGCGAAGCTACCGAAGAAGAGTTTGTCCATTGGCTCTCTGAACAAAGGGTTCCCATTGACGCCCCCGCCAACTCCGAAGAGCAAGTCCTCTCCATGGTCGGCCGGGAGCTCTACGAAAAATTCTACCGTGGCTACACGCTCAAACAGTGGCAGCGTGACCCGAAGGAACTCGACGCTTCCGTCTGCGCGCGCATTCCTGTGCGCACGAACCGCGACGACCGTTACCTCGCGGAGAGCTTCCAGGCCCTCCCCCGGGATGGATACACCGCCCTTTTCCGGAAAATGCTCGAGTCCGTCGATCCGCTCGTCGAGGTGCGGCTCGGGACGGACTACCGCGAGGTGACG
>JBCDLR010000251.1:0-5982 GCA_038745205.1 Verrucomicrobiota bacterium | reverse complement strand
TCTCACTCGTGGTCGTCCGCAAGGCGCCGATGAGGTCGGTCAACTCCTGCGTCCCGCCGCGCCAGCCGATGAAAGTAACTGCGGCGGCGCGTTCGGATTCCGTGTAATTGTCGCCAAGGAACGGAGCAACCTGGTTGATCGCCCGCTCGAGTTCCCTCTCGTTGAGGACACCGATGACTCCGGCCCGCGCCGCGCCTGTCGTCGACTTCAAAGCCCGGATCAACGCATCGTCAACGCCCTCGCCCTGCATTCGTCCCAGCGTGGAGAGCACCGCACGCGCATTGTTCTCGTCAAGCTTCGCCGCCCCGGGCTTCATCCCGACGCGCACAAAATCCAGAAGCATTTCCACCGTTTCCGGATCCCCCTGCGGTTCCTCATCTTCGGTCAGCGCCAAAATCTGCTGGTTCAATTCGACCTGATCCTCAAGGCCCTTCTTCTTCACGAAGAAAACGATGCCCAATGTGGCGAGCAACACCGGCAGCGTGAACCACGCCCACTTCGGCAGGCCTCCGATACCCTTCTTCTTCGGTGGTCCGGCGAAAGCCGTCGGAGCGGTTGTGCCAGCGGGTTGACCCGCTACCTGGCTCACCCCGGCGCGGGCCGCACCTGCGGGGGTGGCTGCCGTTGTCGCGACGGGGCCGGTTCCCGCTTTCGCCGTCACCGGTCCCGTGATCATTTTCACACCCGAGGCCGCAGCGACAGTCTGGACTTTCTCGAAAACTTCCTCGCGGTTGAAATACTCAAGGGCCTGCACGGCCGATTCCGGCCGGTCCGTGATTTCGCGCGAAACCAGCCACATGACCCAGCGGCACATCCACGCCGGAAGATCCGGGCGCATCGGCTGGATATCGCGAATCTGGTGCCGCAAGTGGGAGGCCATGACTTGCGCCGGCGTATCGCCGTAAAAAGGATACTTTGTTGTCAACGCGTAGTAGTAAATGCACCCCAGGGCATAGAGATCCGTGCGGACGTCGAGTTCAACGCGCTCGAACTGCTCGGGAGCCATGAAAAAAATCGACCCGAGAATGCCGTCCTCGTGGTCGGTAGTCTGCTTTGACGGCTGCTTTCCGAACTTGGCAAGACCGAAGTCGAGGATCTTGATCTGGAACTTCCCGCTGGGCAACCAGGAGACCATGAGATTGCTCGGCTTCAAGTCGCGGTGGACCATCTCGCGATCGTGGGCGGCAATGACTCCTTCCAAGGTTTGCGAGACAAAGGCGCGGAAGTCCGCCTCCGTGAGCGCGCCGCGCTTGATCGTGTCATCGAAAGTCTCGCCGTCGAGCAATTCCATGACGACGAAGGGCCCCTCCCCGTCCGTGCCCACGTCAAAAACGGTCACTATGTTAGGATGCTGCAACGCGGAAAGGGTCGTCGCTTCCTTCAAAACGTCCTCGTCCTTCGTTTCCCCGTCCTCGACTTCCGGTGTCAACCGCTTCAGCGCGACGTCGCGCTTGAGCTGAGTATCGAACGCCTTGAAGACGGCACCGACGCCGCCTTGGCCGATTTTTTCCTTAATTTCGTAACGGTTGCTCATGGGGGTGGGGCAATGGAGCTGGCTGGAACGCCTTGTTGGGATCCATTTTGCGCGAAAGATGGAAAAGGGCAAGAAACGAAGGACGGGAGCGGAATCCTTTTGCTTCCGTTGAGAACGTCTCAAGCCTCGATAGCGACGGTGGAGCTCACCTTTCGCCGGGCGCCTTCTCTTTGGCTTTCATCCCGATGCGAGCATCGTGGAGCTCCAAGGCTCAGCTCGAATTCTCCCCCGGAAGTCTCCCGTCTTCAACTTGAGCCGACCCATGAGTCTTTGCTCAGGCGCTTATCCCAGGGGGCGATGCACCCCGACGGTCCGCCGGGAGCTTGCTTCGAGCCTCTGCGAACCACACCAAGTCGAAAGTCACTCCGATTCCAGGATCCGCAGATTCCGGAACCACACCTTGTCGCCGTGGTCCTGGAGCATGATCTTGCCCTTCTCGTTCTTCCCGAAGCCGTCGATGATCTTCTTGAATTTGCTCGCGCCGACCGCCTTCGCCCAGGCCTCGGAGGTCGTGTCCACCTCGAGGACTTTTTTCCCATTCAACCAGTGCTCGAAACGGGAGCCCTCGACAACGATTTTCGCAGTGTTCCACTGGCCGGCGGGCTTGAGGACCTTGTCTTTGGAAGGAGCAAAAAGCGCGTAGAGCGAACCCGCGGAGGTCATGGGGTTTTTCCCGTTCCCGTGGTTCTTGTCGTCCAAGACCTGGAATTCCGGGCCGAGGAGGCTCTTGTCGAACTTCGTGATCTTGTATTTCACGCCGCTGTTTGCGCCCTTCGCCACCTTCCACTCAAATTCAAATTCGAAGTCGCCGAATTCCTCCGTCGTGTAGATCTGTCCGCCCTTGTCCTTGCGATAAATGGCACCGTCCTCAACAACCCAGCCCGAGCCGGGCGCGCCACCCTTGCCGTTGTCCCAGCCGGCGAAAGTCTTGCCGTCGAAGAGTGATTTCCATTCACCAGCGGTCACCGAACCGGCAATGAGGAGGGTGAGAAGAGAGAGAACGGGAAGTTTCATTTTTTGCTTGTTGTTAGGGGTTTCTTTTTGAAGAAGAGCATGTGCTGCCATGGGAGTTTGTCGTACTCCTTGACGAGCGCAAACCCATTGGCTTCAAATTCCTTCAGGCACTGCGCCTTTGTCATCTTGTGCAGCGGCTTAATCGGGACCTCCGGGTCTTCGCTGCGGAACTCAAGAAGCACCACGACCCCATCGGTCTTCATCGCCCTGTGCAGGCTCCTGAGCATCAATTCCGGATGGGAAAACTCGTGGTAGACGTCCACCATCAATGAAAGGTCGATGGAATCCGCAGGCAGCATGACGTCCCAGAGCTTGTTCTCGACGGCGACAATGTTTCTCAGGCCCCGCGATCCCGCCCGCTTCTTCATGAACACGAGCATTTCCGACTGGATATCCACGCCATAGACTTTGCCGTCAGGAAGCACTTTTTCCGCGAGCGGCAGGGCGTAAAAGCCGTTTCCGCACCCGATGTCGGCGATGACCATGCCCGGCTCCACGTCGAGCTGCGCGAGCATTTCCGACGCCCGCTCCTGCTCTTCGCGCTCCTTGCGAATCAACCACGGCGCCCCCTGCCACCCCATCGTCCGCGCAATAGTGCGACCCATGTATTCGGTGCGCGCCGGTGGGTCCTCCGACTCGGCCAACTTCTCGGCAGCCGCCAAGGTTGCGGAAACGGCCAAAACAAGAGCAGGAGTCAATCGTCGAACCATTCGTCTTCAGGGTCAAAGGCGGGAACAGGGACGTTGACGATACGGAGCCTGCCAATCGCGCGATGACGACAACCAGGCTTGATGAAAACCGCACTCATGGGTCGCACCGGGATCTGCTCCCCATCGAGTTCAATGAAACCCTCGCCCTCGAGGACGAGATACATCTCCGTCATTTTCTTGTGGTAATGCGTCTTCGCGTCTTCCTCGATCTCGACGAGATGCATCGAGGCTACCCCACCGAAGGCGCGCCGTGCATGGCCGCAAGGACAGCGGACGGGATCGATCTCGTCGAGCTGCGCGAGTTCGTATCGTTTTTCGGCTGTGGTAACATCGCTCACACCAGCAAACTAATGGCTTCGTCTGAGGATACGACCTCCGATCTCAAAATCTGCCCCCTTTGCGGCCGCGAAATTCCTCCACATCTTGAGAGCCGGCACCATTTGACGCCCCGATCTCGGGGCGGAAAGCTCGGGCCCGTGGCAGTCTTGCACCAGCCTTGCCATTCCAAGATCCACAGCGTCCTCAGCGAGAAGGCACTCGCCCGCGATTACAACTCGATCGAGAAGCTCCTGCAGCACGTAGATATCGCGCGCTTCGCCAAATGGATTGCGCGTCGACCCATCGACTTCTCCGGAGGCAGTCGGCGGATGAAGTCGGGATAGCTTTGGCAAAGAAGCCCGTTCATGACTAACTTACCCGCTTCGATGCCTTCAGCAGCCCCCGAGTTCTTCATCGTCATCCCCGCCTTCAACGAAGCGGCGCGGCTCCCGAAGTTCGTCCGCGAACTTGCGGAGACGTTTGGCGATGACCCCACGGTGGCGATCCAGATCGTTGACGATGGATCGCGGGATGCTGACTTCGATGCCTGCAAGGTGGCCGCCGATGACGCGGGGCCCCTCTTTCGCGACATCATTCGCCTCGAAGCGAACGAGGGAAAGGGGGCCGCGATCCTCGCCGGCTGGGCCGCGGCGGCGGAGTCGCCCTGGGTCGGGTTCGTCGATGCCGATGGCGCCGTCTCGGCGGAGACCTTGAAGGAGTCGATCGCACTGGCCCGGACGCGGACCGAAGTCGACGCGTGGTTCGGATCCCGGGTGAAGATGTTGGGCAAAACCGTCGCACGTTCCCTCCTTCGCCACTATGTCGGCCGAGTCTTTGCAACGATCGTGGGAATGACGGTCAATCCCGATGTCTATGACAGCCAGTGTGGACTGAAACTCGTCCGCCGCGAAGCACTCGACCGCATTCGTCCGAAACTGGCGGAAAAGGAATTCGGCTTTGATGTCGATTTGCTCGCGGGGTTGGTTGCCACGGGTGCGCGGGTGGTGGAAAACCCCGTGGACTGGGAGGACGTCGCCGGCAGCACAGTCCGGCTTTTCCGGGATTCGTGGCGCCTCTTCCTAGCCACCCGTCGCGTCCGGGCCCGCTGGCAGGTCTAGCGATATTGATCGAGGCGCGGGGACGATCGGCGACTCGCGGCCCAGGCAATGAGGGAGAAGAGCGGAACGAGCAGGAGCACCGCCCAAACAGGTAGCCGCTGTGGAACCTTGAGCACGGCCCGGGAAACCTTTTCGGGATCAAGACCCACGAGACGGAAGTTCACTCGCCGGTAGCGCACCCAGAAACTGCCGTCACGTGCACGCGCGAGGTCAGCCGCCTTGTTCTCAAAATAAAACATGCGGCGTCCGTTCACCTCAACAATCACCCGGTCACGCATCTCGTTCGGGATTTGAAGGTCACGCGGCAGAAACACGGTCCAGGTCTGGTTCGGGCCAACCGGCTCGATCTCGTACTCTGAAAGATCAATCGTCCTCACGAAAGGGACGCCCAGGCGCCATTGGAAAAGCACGATGACGATCGCCGTAATCGAGAGCACGAGAATGATGGAGCGCGTCAAACTCCAGCGCACGGAGGGCGGGGCTGGCTTATCCTTCGTCGGGCTCATCCGTCTTGGAGAGATTGCTGAGATCGAGAACGATTCTGCCCTCGATGGGCCGGACGTTCTTCGCTTCCAGGTTCATTGCATGGGCTTCAATCAACAACTTTTTCTTCGGCAAAGCGTTCACCATCAGCTGATGGGAAAATCCCGCATAGTGCGCCCGCTCTTCTTTTCTCTGCCAGCGGCGGCGAAAGTAGTCCGCGGGGGGGACCGGAAAGACCACGTCAAAAATCATTCTCCCACTCTCGTCAGCCTCCATTTCTCGCCAGGTGAACACCACCGCATCCGCGGGTCGCGAGCCACCCTTCACGTAGGCGTAACCTTCGACAAAGGCCCCCTCGTCGTGTCGGGTGACTTTCGCCCATTGGGTTGAAAGCGGAGAACGGACGCGAAGACTTTCAAGGTTCGGATTGTCGGCAGGCACGAAATCGATCCAGTCGAGTTGTCCGTCGTCCCGCATTCGACGGTAGAGGGCGGTGACATCACCGAAGCGGTTCAGGTTCGGAAGCTGCCCGGGTTCCAGGACATCAATAAACCGCGTGGCGGCGATGAGTTGGGAGTTGTCCGTATGCCACCATTGCATCAGTTGTTCGCCGTGTTTCCAGTTGATGACCTGCAGGACGGAAAGGGCGCCTGCAAGGGAGGGAAGCAGGAACGCCTTCACGCGCGGGAGTCCGGACACTAACAACGGCAATAAAAAAACCGCGGAAATGACTCCGTAGCAGGTGGTGAGCAGATAGAGGGCCGGCTGTCGGCTTCGGGGATCCTCGCGCAGACGCCACACTATC
>JBCDLR010000250.1:0-5999 GCA_038745205.1 Verrucomicrobiota bacterium | reverse complement strand
GACTCCTGTGGATTAATTTTGTCAAAACGTGATTCCCTTGCGGCGATAATCCGGTTGAACGAAGACTTTTCGAGAGCACACTACTGCGACGCGACCATCCGGAGGGGTGGCAGAGTGGTCGAATGCACCGGTCTTGAAAACCGGCGAACCGCAAGGTTCCGTGGGTTCGAATCCCACCCCCTCCGCCATTCAAATACCTCAGCCCAGCTTGCCCGGGTTCGGGTTTTAAAATTTGTGGGGTGGGGTTCGAACGCAGTTCGAGCGCAGCCGTCGTCCTACCGACGTATTCCCCACGCGCGAAGCGCCAAACCAGCACGGGCAAGGCGCAGCCGAGCCAATCCCACCCCCTCCGCCATTCAAAAACCACAGCCCGGCTTGCCCGGCTTCGGGTTTTAAAATTTGTGGGGTGGGGTTCGAACGCAGTTCGAGCGCAGCCGACGTCCTACCGACGTATTCCCCACGCGCGAAGCGCGAAACCAGCACGGGCAAGGCGCAGCCGAGCCAATCCCACCCCCAAAGTATGCCGTTTCGGCGTTGCTCCCCCCTGGTGGCTTCTTCGTTTAACCCGCCTTAGTGCGATTGGCCGCCGCGTTGACCTTGTTCAGCGCTGTTTCTTGGGTGCTGGGATTGGAGATTTCGGTCACCCAGGCGGCGGCGGCATCGGGATCGGAATTGATTAGTGTCTGGACCATGCCGTGAATGGCTTGGTCCCGTTGAAAGCCGGATTCCATCGTGAGGATGTGCTTGCTGGCCCCTTGGGGATCGACCCGGGTCCAGCCCTCGAACGTGGAATACAGAGCGACGCTCTTCACCGGGCCGCTTTCCAGCGTGTTGACAAAGTCGAGCGCCTGCCTCGGACTCTGCACGGCGTAATCGAGGGAGACTCTCGACACGGCGGAACTCTGCAGGCCGCCGCGAGGGAGGCTTGCGATCCAATCGAATGCAGCATCAATTCCGGTGCTTGTGGCGACGGTGGCAGCCATGAGTCCAGCGTGAGCCCGGGTGTTGGGGGCACCTGAGTTCTCGAGCCCGAGGAGGTAATCGGTGGCAAGCCGGGGATCGTTCGCCATGAGTCCCTCAAGCATTCGACCGGTGAGCTGATTCTTCAGCGCACCATTCTCAAGACTCTCGACAAAATCAATCGCGCTGCCGGGATCAGCGCTGGCCCAGCCTGGAATCGAGTTGCCGAGAAATCCGCGCTGGTGTTTTTCATTCCGCATCTTCGCAAGGACATCAAGCACGGCGGTGTGGTCCTCAGCTCCTGATGCGTAGTCGAACAACCTCCATTCCTCCGCTCCGGCGCCTCCGTGGTGCATGGCCGAGCGGATGAGTTCAAGATTCTCTGCATTCGCGGAGGAGAGAAGAAAGTCGAAGGCGTCGCGACGCACGAGGGGATCGAGATCGTGAAGCACAATCTCGACGATGCTTTTGACGACGTCAGGGTCGGTAAGATCGATCTCCTCCGGGTCCATGCCCAGCTTTTCAAGGAAGCGGGACGCGGGGGACCGGTCGCTCAATGCCATCTCCTTGAACGCGCCGGAAGGATCCTTGCCAGCGACGTGTTTGTCGGCAGCGCTGTGCGAGCCCTTGTCCGCTTCCTCCTCCGCGCTACCGGAACCAGCCGGTCCCGTGAGGGAGAGGGGCAGCCCGCTTTCTCCGTGTCTGCCCGTCACCCCAGACATTTCTCCGTCTGAGGAGGCCGCTTCGCTTCCGTCCTTGGAAGGCATCGAGGCGTGGTATCCCAGAAGGAAGGTTCCCGTCATCAGGGCGACGCTGGTGATGGGTAGTGCGAGCTTCTTTTTCACGATGGATTTGGTGGGGATGGCCTAGCTGCGGTCGCGGCGCTTGGCGGGAGAGACGACGCGCAACTTGGCCTCGTTGGACAATTCGCTGGCGGCCAGCCATGCGGCTCCGTCGTCGGGGTTTTGCTTCATGTAGGCACGCCCTGCCTGGACGAGAGCCTGTTCGCGGGTTGTCGCATTGGTGATTTGATCAGCCCAGACAATCGTTGCTTCCGGGTTCTCCCAGCGATACCGGCTAACAAATCCACTAATTGCGAGGTCGCGGTCCGGTGAAGACGTCATGCCGGACAAGTACTCGGTGACGGCACCTGGGTTTGTGTGGGTCCAACCCTCGAAAGAAGCGTGAATGGCAGCCTCGCGACCGGGGCTTGCCGGATTGAGGGAAGTGGACCACGCGGCGGCATTCTCGCCTTCGCGCGCTCCCAGTTTTCCTCCCAGGGTGTGCAGGACTCCTTCGGTCTGGTCGGCCAAGGGGAGTTCGCCGACCCAATCCACGGCGAGTTCGGGCTCGCTCCAGGCGAATTGCCCGGCGACGCGTGCGAGGGCGGTCTGCCGCAGTGTGTTGTCTCCGTCCGCGTCCGCGGGCAAGGCGGCGGCCCAAGCGGCCGCTTCAGCGGATGTCCGGGAACGCATCACGCTTTCGGTGACGGTGCGGAGCATTCCACGGGATCGCTGCATGTCGGGATCCGGAAGAGAATAGACGAACTCAGTCGCGGCCTCCGCATCCACCGCGGAAAGACCTTTGACGATGCCTTCGGCGAAATGGTGACGAAGTTCGTTCGGATCGAGCCCCCGGTCCTTCAGCAAATTGTCGAAGGCGGAATCGTTCTCCATGTCGAGACTGCGAAACCAATCGAGGGCGGCTTCCGGATCGGCGCTCGCCCAGCCGGAGAGGGCGGGCGCCATGTCCGCCTTTTCGGTCTCGGCGCCGAACATGACGGCGTCGTTCCCCGCCACTTTTCCCCAGGCGTAGTGAAACTCTTGAAACTCGGGACTGTTCTGCGGCAAGTGCTCGATTTGGCGGCGAACGGCTTCAGCATTCCCGGGAGTAAGGCCTCTCAGGAGATCGGAGAACGCAAGGCGCTTTTCGATGGGGTCGAGACTCTCTCGAAAGGTTTCGCCAAGCTCTTTGATTTTCCCGTCCGTGAGTTCGAAATGAAAACCGTCCAGGAAACCGCGCCCGGTCTTCTTCCCGTCTTCGTCAGCGGGGGCGGAGCGTGAGCGATCCGATGACAGCGCGGATACGGTGGATGCGGAACCGTCGCCCGCGTTGGCCATTGGTTCCTTCGTGGGGTCCGAACGGCCGGGATTCATCCACCAGCCAAGGGCGAATGTGAGGAACGGGCCGACAATCCACACCGCCGTCATGAGCTGTTGGCGCTGAACGGTTGGGGGCATCTTGAAAGGAATCCCCTATTTCGCAGGAATCAATTCCACTTTCACAATTTCCAAGCTCGCCGCCTGCTTGGCGGTGAGAACCCAGAGATAGGCAATTTCGTGGTGCACAGGTGTGTCCGGGAATCGATCCTGCGTCGGGGAGAACGATTCCAAGGGGAGTTCGATCTCGAAGGAGCGGTCGCCGGAAGGACCGATTTCGATGTCGCGCCAGGCGGAGTATTTTCCAGCGAACCCGCCGCGTTCGATGTGGGTGGCAAAGCCGAAGTTGATCGTGTCGTTGGCTTGAGACCGACCGGAAAGTCGCAATCTGGCGCCTTCGGTCAGGCGGACCGGAGGGAGGTCGCCCGGTGACGGGTCAATTACGGCGGTGAACAAGAGAGCAGACGTCTCCTCGCTTTTCTCCTGACCTTTCCAGAGGTGGGGAAGCGCCCGCAGGACACCTCCCTTGTTTTGAGGAGCGGGGATCCAAAGTCCTCGACGCATGTCGCGGGGCAGGTTGCTCCTCCATGCGTGAGTATAGTCTTTCCGTGAAGTGGCGCGGAATTCCGTGTCCAGTTCGAGGGCGGCAATGACGTGCTGGTCGGCTGCGACTTCCTGCACTTTTCCGTCGGCGAGGCGCTTCACGCGAACGAGCCCCTCGTTGACAATGACGCGCGTGGACATGGAATCCGCGGTGACATTGAACTGTGTTCCGAGGACTTCCGCTTCGGCTGACGCAGTGATCAATTTCATGGGAAGACCGGGCGGTTGCTTGGCGGCATCAATGGAAAACTGGCCTTCGCGAAGCTGAAGGATCTTCTGGCCCTCCAACTCGGAAATGGTGAGGGCGGAATGACCGCTCACGGAGATCAGCGTGCCGTCGAGGAACTTGATCTCCGCCCAGGTGTCCGCGTTGAGGCCCTCGAGAGTTCCGCCTGTAAGCATGTCCAATGGCTCGAGGTCGGAAATGATCCGACCCCGGTGATCGATCCAGCGAACCGCGCCGTCGATACCGGTGATCTGCGCGATTTCCGGCTCCGCATCGAAGTAAAGGAGGGCGGCGCTCACGAGGAGAGTGACCACGGCAGCGGCAATTCCGAGCAAGACCGGGGAGATTCTAGGCCTCGGAGTGGAAGAAGGTGAAGTCTGGATCTCTGCTCCCTTCTGTTCCAGGTCCCGGTGTAGGGAGAGATAGTGAAGATAGCGCCGTTGCGCATCGGGATCTCCGTTGAGAAGCGACTCCAATTGCTCGACTTCCGCCGGCTCAATGGTCTCCTCTACCAGTTTGGCGAGGAGGGCGTCGAGCGTCTCTTGCGTATCAGGCATGACTCCAACCCTCCCTTCTCATTGTACGGCCCACGCAATCGAGGAGCTGGCCGCGGACTTTCTCCAGCGCGTAGTAGAGCTTGTGCATGCTGATGCCCGAGCGCCTGGCCTCATCCTTGATGGCGCCGTGGCGGCCGTAGCGAAGATCAACCCACTTGCGTTGCTGGTCAGTGAGTCGGGTGAGGCAACTGGTCAGCGCGTTGCGCCTCGCCTCCATGAACGGTTCCTCATCGGCATGGGCGGCGTTGATTTGCTCAAGCAACCCGTCGGAGAAAACGAGCTTCTCGCGCGCCTGCCTCTGCCTCCATTTCAGAACCTCAAGCCAGGCAAAGCGAATCGCCCAGGGGACGAACGGCCGCGACTGGTCGTAATGGTCCCACTTTTCCCAGAGGAGCACGGAAACATCCTGCAAGACATCCGCGGCGTCGGCAGCACGTGGAATCATCATGTAGACATACCGTTCCACCTCCGCCTGATGGCGGGTCCAAAGCCGGACGAAATCGGAGGTGGGGTCCATGATGGGGGGCGGACTCAGCGCGTCCTCATTCAATCTCCCCGGATTTCCAGGAAATTCGGGAAATTATTCGAGAATTCCCCTATTTTGTTCTCAGGAAATAGCTCACGGAGGCAACTTCGACCGCGTTTTCCAGTAGTTTCAAGTCAAAGGGGGAGACCTCGTCGGGTTTTCCCTTTCGATAGAGCCTGATCAGCTCCTCATACCATTCGACGAGCTTTTTGGCGTCTTTTTCAGGAAGAGCATGGAGATGGATGCGCCACTCACCGAGGAGATACTCGCCGTGTTGGACGGTCATGGAGAACTTTCGGTTGGCCTTTGTGTATTCGCCGTAGGGGACCGGGTATTGGCTTTGCTTGCTTTGAAGAAAAGGCATGACCACATACCCCCTCGGCGCGCCTTCCGTAGAGCCGGTCAACCTCAGGTCCCGGCTTACTTCAGTGCCGGACTTGGGTGAGGTGATCACACCGGTGATCCGTTTTGGCCCTTCTTTCTTTTTCTCTCCGGCGGAAGCCGTTTTTTCGCGAACGTATTCCCGATCCGTCGGCGACAACCTTTCGAGGACCAAAGTAAAATTCCTCCCATCATCCCGGCGGATGGTGACACTCTCGCCGTCGGATTCCACGAACTCCGCCTCGATGGTTTTGCCGTCGGTGGAGGTCCAGGTGCGGGCCATCACGGAGGTCAGGCAGCAGATCGCGAAGAAAACGGGGAGAGCGATGCCGTAATTCATGGGGTCCGGGGAATGAACCCCGGCTCGGGAGGAAAGTTTTCAGATTGGAAGTTCAACCTTTGCCGGATCGATGCAGCCAAATGGAGATGTGAGTGGTTTTTCGACGAAATATTTGCCTCCGCTCGGCGTCCGTCCCGATCCAAGTCTAACAAACTGAACTGCTATCCGCTTTTTTTTCTTCGAGTCCGTTTCCCGAAACAAACGGGACTTGTCGCGGTATCATCCCGGGTGCTCGAGGCTCTGGCAT
>JBCDLR010000249.1:0-6016 GCA_038745205.1 Verrucomicrobiota bacterium | reverse complement strand
CCTTTGTATCTGAAGATGGGTTGAGTTTGTTCTTCGGGTCTAATCAGCAAAATAGATCCGTTGGCGAAACCGAAATATTTGTTTCTTCGCGTAGCAGTGTATCCGAGAATTTCGGAGATCCAGTATTGCTGGGAGACGGAATCAACTCGGGGGATCGAGAACTTGATCCACACCTGGCACCTGACGGTCTCTATTTTTCCTCTACCCGCTCTGGCGGTGAGGGCCGTACTGATATTTGGTTCGCGCCCTTCGCCCCGATTCCAGAAGTTTCTTCGTTTGCGTATTTGGCGATTTCGCTGCTCCTGTTTTTCGGAGGAATTGACCGCAATCGTGCCGGGTAAGCCCTTTTTCTCAATCATGAGAATATCATGGGCGTTGTTTGTCTCCCAAAGTTGAAGGCCCGCGGGAATGAGCGACTATAGAAAGGTCCTCGCAGAAATCCCGCTATGAATTATCCCCATCCAGCTCTCCGGGTTTCTTAATGGTTGCCGCTCTCGAATCCTTCCGTGAGCGGTGGATGCGTGATGAAGTCCCGCTCCGCTCCGTTCTCGTGATTTTCGCAATCTTCTACGGGCTGTTGATTCTCATCTTCAGTCCGGATCAACTGAAGAACGACGAGTTTCGCTATTTCCAGGGTGCTCACAATTTGTCGCAGGGGTTTTACGTCACTGAGGAGAATCCCGATTTTACGAATGGACCGGGTTATCCGCTCCTGCTCGTTCCAATGATCAGCCTTCTTGGGTTCGAGTTTGACGAGGTCTATCTCGATCCGGAGGACCTGATGTATTATGTGCCGGGGCCGGATGGTAAACCTATTGAAAACCTGAAAGTAAGGCTGTTGCCGCTTCGGCTGCACAATGCGCTCTATCTGGTGGCCGGTCTTTTCATGACTTTCAAGGCAGCGCGGCTCTTTTTGACGGCGAGAACGTCAATTCTCATTGTTCTGGTTATCGGACTGAACCCGTTTCAACTGAGGTGGGTGCCCTTCATGATGACGGAGAGTCTCACACCGCTGGTCTCGGCGAGCTTTGTCTGGGCTTACGTGAAGCTTCTGCGGGAAGATCGGTTCTCGTGGAAATACGCCCTGTTGGCTGGTGCTCTATTTGGCTACCTGGCGCTCACGCGTACCATTTTTGGGTATGTGGCGACGGCGGGAATATTCCTCATTCCCGTCTTTGCGTTGATCATCGGGAAGAGGGAGTTGGTGGTGCGGTCGGTGACGCCCATGATCTTGGCCCTGGGGTTCTGTCTTCCCTACCTTGCTTACACTTACAAGCACACGGGGCGGGTTTTCTGCTGGGCGACCAATGGTGGTGAGCTCCTCTATTGGATCACAAGCCCGCACGACAACGAGTTCGGGAGTTGGCAGCAGGAGCGGTGGATTCGCGAGGACGAGGAGTTATCCAAGCATCATCTCGAGTTCGTCCAGCACGTGAACAGTCTCCCGGTCTTGGAACGGACGGCAGCGTGGGAGGAGGGGATACGCCGGAATCTCGAGACGGAAGGAGTCGAGAAGGCCCTGGTCCGGAACTATGTGGCCAACTTTTGCCGTTCTTTCTTCGACATGCCGCGCACGAAAATGTACCAGTCGTTTTCGAAGCTCATTTGGGCGGTCAGCGGTGCGTGCTTCTTTTTCCCGGGCCTGGTCGCGGGATTGATTTTCCTTTTTCGGTGGAGAGCCTGCACCCGGGAGATCAAGCTTCTCATGTTCATCGTTTCCATCTACGCGGGTGGCGCGTTTCTCCTGCCTTCGCTCCCTCGATACTGGATTCCCATGCTTCCGGCGATCCTCATCTGGATGGGGTATGTGTTCACGCGTTTGCTTTCCATCGATGTTCGCCTCCGGCCTGCAGAGGAGTTGGAGGACTCCTCGCCTTCCTCGCCGCAGGCTTGAATCACGGAAGGAGAATTGGACTTGGAATGTGGCGGGTTAGGCGGGATGATCACGCCAGTGACTATGACGAAGTATTTCACGCCATTTCTCGTTTTGATCCTGGTGATCTCGCCGCTTTCCGCGAAGGAAGAAGCTCGAAAGAATGTTCTGATTCTCTCCATCGATGATCTCAATGACTGGGTGGGCTGTCTCGGCGGGCATCCGCAGGCGGCAACGCCGAACATTGACCGACTGGCGCGACGCGGAGTGCTTTTCTCGAATGCGCACTGCCAGGGGCCGATCTGTGGTCCCTCACGCGCGAGCCTTTTTTCAGGGCGCTATCCCCACACGACAGGCGTCTATCAGCAACCGTCCGGAGACGACATGTATCTCGACAAGCGTCTTTTCCGGAAGAGCATGATGCCCGAGTACTTTGCGGCGCACGGCTACTCGACGTTGGCGGCGGGCAAGCTCCTTCACGGTTACCCGCATGAAAAGACATTCGGGGAATACAGGAACACGGGAGGGTTTGGTCCCAAGCCGCCGAACGGCAAGCGACTTCACTACCATTTGCCGGGCGGGCTTTACTCGGGCACCCAAACCGACTGGGGTGTCTTTCCGGAAAAGGAAGAAGAGATGCCCGACCATGTCGCGGCGACGTGGGCGGAAGAGAAGTTGGGCGGGAAACTGGAGGAACCGTTTTTCATGGGTGTGGGATTCTACCGGCCCCATGTACCTTTTTATGTACCCGAGAAGTGGTTCGAGGGATTTCCCCTCGACGAGATTGAGTTGCCGGCGGTCCGGGACAACGATTTGGAAGGCGTGCCCGAAACGGGGGTGAGAGTGCATGAATTACCGAAATATCCCGATCTTGAATTCCTGCGGAAGGAGGATGACCAGCAGTTTCTATTGTGCGTGCAGGCCTACCTGGCTTGCATCGCATTCGTCGATGCCCAGGTCGGTCGCGTGCTCGATGCGTTGGATGGAAGCGACTACGCGGACAATACCGTCGTCGTTCTCTTCAGCGACCATGGTTACCACCTCGGAGAGAAGGACCGGGTGAGCAAGCACAGCCTTTGGGAGGAGTCGACGCGAGTTCCGCTCATCTTTTCAGGACCTGGAATTCCGGAGGGGGAGTCGACGAACAAGCCCGTGGGGCTGATTGATATTTACCCGACACTCCTCGAAGTCGCGGGTCTTCCCCCGAAAGGCTCAAATGAAGGTTGGACGTTGCGGGGAGCCTGGGAGGATCAGGGTTGGGAATGGAGGCACTCGGTTCTGACGAACTATGGATACGGCAATGATGCGCTTCGTTCGGAGACCCATCGCTACATCCGCTACGAGGATGGAACGGAGGAGTTGTATGACATGGAGAATGATCCGAACGCCTGGAACAACTTGGCGGGATTGCCTGAATCGAAGCGTTTGTTGGTGGAGTTTCGGCGGGAATTACCGGAATTTGTCGCGCCTTACCATCCGGCAACTTCGAAAAAGCCCATCAACGCCTGGTTTGAAGGCCACCTCAAGGAGCACGGGGTGATTGAGGGTGGGCGGAAGGAAGAAGAAAAGAGTTTGTAGACCTTCTTGCGCAGGCTATTTCGCGACCAAGTCTGAGATCCTGGCATCCCATGGGATGGATGCCATTTTGTCGAGATCGCCATCTTCGGTGATGCGGAAGGCCGTGAGGGTATTCCCTTTGAAAGCGGAGACGAGGAGATATTGGCCGTTCGGGGAAAGAGCGAGTCCCCAAGGCGTTTCGTCGGCGGGCGTCAGGCCAAGATGCTTGACGGTGCCGTCATCAAGAATCTGGTAACGTGAAACAGCGTCGGGAAGTTCCGGATTGCCGCGAAGGCCAGTGAAGAGAAAGCGGTTGTCCGGGGTGATGGCAATGTCGGAAGCAGACACGCCGCTTTCCGGACGTTTGTCCCTGGGGACGGACTCGACCACCTGCACGTTCGTGAGTTCTCCGGTTTCGGGGTCCATTCGATAGGTCGAGACGCCGAGACCCTGTTCGTTGCTGAAATAAGTGAAGGGCAATTCGCCGTGATACGCCATGTGCCGGGGGCCCGTGCCGTCTGGGGGAAGCGCATCCTTGGGTTCGAGGGGGGTGAGTCCGCCGGTGTCAGCATCAAACCGGTACTGATAGAGTGCGTTGGTGTCCTTGACGTAAGGGATGTAGACGAAGCGGTTGTCCGGGGAGGGAAGGACGCAGTGGGCATTTTTCCGTCCCTCATCGAGGGCGGTCACCCGTTCTCCGATCATGCGATCTTCGAGCGCATAAACATCCACCTGCCCGCCGCCGTAGTTCGCACCAAGGAGGAACTTTCCGCTTTGATCGACAGAAAGGTAGGCATAGCCGTTGCTCACAGTCGTCGAGTGGACCTTCACCACCTTAGGCGCAGGTCCGGGCGCGAGTTGAATGACGGCGGCGGGAGCCTTGCCGTCTTCCGCACGGTTGGTGGCCACGTAGAGAAAGGGATCTGTCGGATGGGAGACGATGGTTGTGGCCGGGAAGTCGAGGGCCACGGGGGCGGCCAACGCCAGTGTCAATTTTTCCCCGTCGGGTTTCGCATCGACGACGAGGACGGAATTAGAACTCCGGCTGGGGGCGAAGACGCGGAACGGTTCGGCCGCACTCGCGAGCGCGGAGAGGAAGAGGAAGGCAAGGAGGATTTTCATGGAACTTTGATCAGTCGGATTGATGGCGAGTGAGGACCCACCCGGGGCCTTGGCCGGTGCCTAGTTGTTGCTTCTGGGTGAGACGGCCGTTGTCCGGGTCGATGGTGAAAAGTGTGAGTGTGTGTTTCATTTGGGAAGCGACAATCATGTATTTGCCGTCGGGGGTGATGTTGAATGAGCGGGGGACGGCATCGACGGGAGTGCGCGAGGTGAAGGAAAGGGTTCCGTCATCTGCGTTCACGGCAAAACAACTCACGCTGCTGAGACCGTTCTCCTTCTTCTCCCGGCTGGCGACGAAGAGGAAACGCTCGTCGGGGGTCAATTCCACGTCGGAGCAGGACATCAGTTCTTCAGGTTTTCCGTCTTCAAAAGTGGAGACGGTCTGCACTTCCGTGAGGAGTCCGGTTTCGGGATCGAGGCGGTGAAAGGTGGCGCTAATCCCCTGTTCGTTGGAGGAGTAGACGTGCCTTCCATCCTGCGAAATGGCGAGGTGACGCGGACCGGTATCGATTGGGGGGGACGTGTAGGGGGGATCGTTGGGAACGAGTTCTTGTTTCTCCCGGTCGAAGCGGAACTGGTCGATGCGATTCACGGGCATCGTGTGCGGGACCAAAAAGTATTTCCCCGACGGATCAGGAAGAATGCAGTGGGATTTGACCGGCTGCGACAGGACCTGGATGACTTCGCCGACCGTGCCTCCTTCGGTCAAGGGATAGACCGAGACTTCACCGGTTCTAAAGGAGGCCGAAAAGAGGAATTCGCCGGCGGGGTCCGTGCAGAGGTAGGAGGAAGAACCGGCCGTGGGCGCTGTCGACTTGACCTCGGGCACGTCTTGCCCACCTGCGAAGGATAGGGTGGTGACCGTGTCATCCGCGGAAGCGACGAAAAGAAAGGGGCGTCCGGAATGACGCCATTGCATGCGGGGGCTCTTGACCGGGGTGGTGCCAACGAGGGTGAGTTCGGTCTTGCTCTCGTCAATGGTATAGGTGCGGACTTCGTTGTCTTTGCCACAGGAGACGTGAACAAGAGTCTTCGCCGATAGGATGGGCGACGACGCGGTGCAGAAGGCGAGAATGAGGGAGAGGATTCGAGGGCTGGTCATGTCTTGGATAACAACCGCTAACCGTGCGGTCCCGGTGATTTCTCATCGACGATTTCCGCTTCCGCCTCAATGACGCCGTCATCGGCATCGGGACCGGGTTTTCCGGAAGAGCCGGCAGACGGGCCTCGGGGATCAAGGGAAACGATCTTCACATTCTTTTGCACCCAGCGGCTGATCCACTTTCCGACCGGTCTCCGAAACGATGGGAGGAGGAGGAGAAATCCGAAGATATCGGTGAGAAAGCCCGGGGTGAGGAGAACGGCTCCGGCGATGAGAATCATGACGCCGTCGAGAGCTTCGTCTTTCGGGATGCGGCCCTCGAAGATAGCCTTGCGGAAGTTTACAAGAGCGAGCGCGCCCTG
>JBCDLR010000248.1:0-6018 GCA_038745205.1 Verrucomicrobiota bacterium | reverse complement strand
GCCACTCCAACAAAAGTCATCAGCGCAAAGAGTGTGGTCGCGATTCTCATCCGGCAGAATAGGGCCACCTTCGAGTTCCCGCCAACAGCAAACACGGTCACACGCCTCAAATCCCCATCCGCGAGAGGATGTAGCTGAGATCCCGCACGATTTCTGCGGCATGCGGATGACTCGTTTCGAGATCGGCAAAGGTGGCCTTCAATTTATCGAGCGCCCCGTGATGGGTTTCAGCTTCGTCCTCGGCAACCACGGCCGACTCGATGCCTTTCAGGGAGCCAAGCAACTCACCCCTGACTTCGTCATCAATGCCCTCGGTCGTCGAAAGGTAACCATGGAGAGCTTCAAGTTTTTGCTGCAATTCTGGATTCATTTGTTCAGGGAGCCATGTGACAACCGTGGATCGGGGACGGTGATCAGTAATTCTCTCCGCGCTGCCTCCCAAAAGCAAGCACGCGAGAAACATCGACGATGGGTTCGCACGGCCGCCGGTGAAATGTCATGACAAACAAGGTAACTTGAGTCGCAGGAGCTCCATTTCCGCGCCAATCGAGGTCTCGAAGTCTTCCTCGAAAGCAGGGACCATCTCATTCCGTCGAGCTTGAACCGGACCTGAACAAATCGACGACTTTCAGGGATTTGGCCACGGCTTCCACGTTGTGCACACGGAGAATCTGCGCCCCACGCATCGCTCCGGAAACGGCACAGGCGATCGTCCCTGCGTCACGCTCGGCCGGATCTTTAATCCGGAGGACGTCTCCAATCACCGTTTTCCGCGAGACCGGCAGCAGGACGGGCCGTCCGAACCGCTGCAGTCCTTCCAGTTCCCGGTAAACCGTCAGGTTGTCGTCGCGTTGCTTTGCGAAATCGATACCCGGGTCGAGGACGATCTGCTCTCGCGGCAATCCAGCATCCGCTGCCTCTTCCATTTTAAGCGAGAAGAAGCCAATCAACTCTCCCACCACGTCCTCCCATTCCCGGTCGGTCTGGCTCACCTTGGGCGGTCCCACCGTATGCATGAGAATGAGCGCCGACCCCGCGTCAGCACACAGTCGGGCGTTACTCACATCGGGCAATCCTCCAATGTCATTCAGAATATCCACGAGGCCGGTCTTTAAAATCTCCTTCACCACTGGCGGTCGCCAGGTATTCACGGAGAGCAAAGGCGGCCAGAGCTGCGTTTCATCCCAACGGACGCCATTTGCCACCATCTGTTCAAAGCGATTGAGAAAAGGGCGCAACCGTTCAACTTCTTCAGCATCGGCGATGGCCTCGCGGTTCGTTCGGGCACTCTCGGCCCCGACGTCGATGATGTCCGCACCCTCCTCGATCATCTGCTTCGCCAGCGATAGCACGATGTCCGTGTCGAGTGTTCCGTCCCCCGAGAACGAATCGTCATTGATATTGACGATCCCCATGATCAACGGTCGGCGGGGAAACCCGATTCGCCGGTCTCGACAGCGCAGTTTCATCGCTTCTTCTTACGGCAATGGAACATGCTTCCGCTCGCGCTTCTCGAATCTCGCCAACTCGGTGAACCCCACTGCCCGGACCAACGTCAGCGCCTCCTCAAACCCCGCACCGACCTCTGCCGGATCGTGCGCGTCCGAGTTGATCAAAACGGGAAGGCCTGCGGCTTGCATCAACTCAAGGAATTCGCGGGAAGGATATTGCTCCGCGCAATCCTTCCTCCAACCGGCCGTATTCACCTCAAAAACCACGTCAGCCGCCACCGCCGCCTCGATCGCCGGCTCGTAGAACCTTCGTAAATCGCCCCGGGGACGATGCCCGAACTTCTTTGGCAAGTCCGGGTGTGCAAGAATGTCGAAATAGCCGCTCGAAACGCACTTCACGTAGACCCGCCAGTAAGTCTCCCAAATCTCATCGACGGAAGACGCGTCCTGAAATTTCCCGATCCACTGCGGATCGTCCACCGCCCAACCCGGAGCGATGTAGTGCACGGCGCCGATGAGGAAATCGAACTCCGCCGCCTGCGAAAGCGTTTCTATCCAAGCCTCTCCCCCTTCGAGATAGTCCACTTCCAATCCGAGGCGCACCGGGATGGAAACCGCCGACCGCGCCTCTTCGACCTCGGCAACATACCGCGGAAACTCCGACCATTTCATCCGCCAGTCATCAAAGCCATTCTCCTTCATTGGAGAGTGGTCCGAACAACCGAACTCCGCAAGTCCGAGCGCCTCCGCCTCCTTCGCGTAGTCGACAGGTTGACCCTCAGCATGGCGGCAGAGGGCATTGTGCGTATGGTAATCGGTGAGGCCGCGCATGGAGAGGCAACGCTCGCGGATCCGCTGAACGGCGCAAGCGGAAGTCGCATGGACAGCAACCAACCGGCGACAAGACTTCCATGCGTTCGCTGCATGGCGGACAGCCACGCCTGCTCAGCGCGGCGGGATGCTGGGACAACAACACACCCTTCGCTTTTTCGCTCCATCACCACTACATTCCTTGTGAAGTTGATGATCCTCCCGAAGGTTCCCATCCTGCCGCATGCCGTTTTCCTCCGCTCAAATCCTCCTCCGCTATCTACAGGAGCAAAAAGACCGCGGCCGGGAACGCCTCTGGCTGACGCAGGATGCGGTGAATGCCCTTCACTCCCTCCATTCGCGTCCTACCGCCCACGCTGCGCCGATGCGAAACCAATCCACTCCTTCCCCGGCCGAGCCACCAACAGCCGCGGCGACGCCTGCCCCCTCCGATCCCACGACACCAGCCCGGATACCCGGTAACAACAAGCAATCTGAACTCGACGCCCTCCGCGCACGCGCCGAATCCGCCGAAGCGCCACGCGCCCTTGGCACCCTGCGCGACACGATGGTTTTCGCCGTGGGGAGCCCCGACGCGGACCTAGTTTTCGTCGGTGAAGCTCCCGGTTTTGAAGAGGAGAAGCAACGCGAACCTTTCGTGGGGCCTGCCGGGCAGCTCCTCGACAAAATTATTTTCGCCATGGGCCTGCAGCGATCAGACATCTACATCTCGAACATCTGCAAGTTCCGGCCCAAGATTGGCGACGGCCAGCACCAGGGAATGAAGAACCGGAAGCCGGAACCGCAGGAAATGGATGCGTGCGTGGAATTCGTTCGCGAAGAAATCAAGGTGATTCAACCGAAGGCCATCATTGCCCTCGGCGGAACCGCCATGGAGGGTTTGTTAGGAATTTCCGGCAGTGTCAGCTCCCAGCGCGGCTTCTGGCACGACCTCGGCGGCACCCCCGTCGCTGTCACCTACCATCCTTCCTATTTGCTCCGGAATGCTGCGATTTCCGAAAAGCGGAAGGTCTGGGAAGACATGCTCATGGTCATGGAAAAGACCGGCATGCCCATCAGCGAGAAACAACGGCGATTCTTTTCAAAATAACTGGCAAATCCGGGATTTTATCACGATTTCCTCGTGTTCTCGCCTTGAATCCAACCCCTTCCTCTCTAGGTTGCCCTTCGCTCAAAAACATGCCCGAAGACGACGCTACGCCCGAAGAAACCGCCTCCACTGCCGTTGCCGCAGAACAGGAATATGGCGCCGAACAGATTCAGAAACTCGAGGGCCTTGAAGCCGTCCGCAAACGCCCGGGGATGTATATCGGCGACCCCGATGAGCGCGGCCTTCACCACTGCGTTTTTGAGATCCTCGACAACTCCATCGACGAGCATCTTGCCGGCTACTGCGACAAGGTCACGGTCAGCATTCACGAAGATGGATCGTGTTCGATCGAAGACGATGGCCGGGGTATCCCCGTCGAGGAACATCCGGAGCACGGCATTCCCACCGTTGAACTCGTCCTCACCGACCTCCACGCCGGCGGTAAGTTCGGCCAGGGCGCTTACAAATACTCCGGCGGGCTCCACGGAGTCGGCGCGAAGTGCGTCAACGCGCTCTCCGACTGGTTCAAGGCCGAAGTCTACCGCCACGGGAAGCGCCACGTCATCGGCTTCGAGCGCGGCAAGACCACCGAGGAATTGAAGGTCGCGGGCGACCTCAAGGATGCCGATCACACCGGCACGAAAATCACGTTTTTCCCGGATGCGACGATCTTCATCCATACCACGGAGTTCAAGTTCGACCTCCTCGCCAAACGCTTGCGGGAGCTCGCTTTCCTCAACCCCGGCCTGACCATCGAACTGATCGACGAGCGCTCCGATTCCGCGCAAAGCGAGACGTTTTTCTACAGGGACGGGATCAAGGAGTTCGTCCTCCAACTCGGCGAGAACAAGAACCTCGTCCACGAGAATCCCATCATCGTCTCCGGCAAACGCGAGGTCGAATACGAGTATGAGGGCAAGAAGACGACCGACGAGGCCATCGTCGACATCGTCATGCAGTACAACGACAGCTACGACGCGTTGATCCTGCCCTACACGAACATGATTCCGAACCCGGACGGGGGCACGCACCTCACCGGTTTCCGCACCGCCCTCACCCGAGCGATCAACCAGTTCGCGAAGTCGAACAACATGCTCAAGGACAAGGATCCCGCCCTCACCGGGGACGACTGCCGCGAAGGCCTCATCTGCGTCATCAGCGTGAAGCACCCCTTCCCGCGCTTCAACGCGCAGACGAAGGTGAAACTCGTCAATAGCGAGGTCGAAGGCGTTGTCAGCTCGGTTGTTTACGACGGCCTCATGCAGTTCTTCGAAGAGAATCCCAGCGTGACCAAGCGGGTTATCGAAAAATCACTCTATGCCGCCCGCGCCCGCGAGGCCGCGCGCAAGGCTCGCGAAACGGTGCGCAAGGGCGTCATGATCGGCGGCGGCTTACCCGGCAAACTCGCCGACTGCTCGGAGCGCGACCCCAAGCTCAGCGAAATCTTCATTGTAGAGGGTGACTCCGCCGGCGGTTCCGCCAAGCAAGGCCGCGACCGCCGTACGCAGGCCATCCTTCCCATTCGCGGCAAGCTCATCAATGTCGAGAAGGCGCGATTGGACAAGGTTCTCGCGAACAAGGAAATCCAGACGATGATCACCGCGATCGGAGCGGGAATCGGCGACGGCGATGGTGAAGGCGCCTTCGATATCGAAAAGGTCCGCTACCACAAGATCGTCATCATGACGGATGCGGACGTCGATGGATCCCACATCCGCACTCTTCTGCTCACTTTCTTCTGTCGGCAAATGCGCGACCTCGTCCGCGAGGGCTACGTTTATATCGCACAGCCGCCCCTCTACCGCGTCCGCCGCCGCAAACGGGAAGTCTACGTCCAGGACGACAACGAACTTGAACGCATGCTCATCGATCTCGCGACCGAGGACTGCTCGCTCCGGAATGTCGCTGACGACACCATCGTCGATTCCGACTCGCTCAAGGACATCCTCGAACTCCTCACGCGCCTCTCGAAGTATGAAATGGTCGTCACCCGCACGGGCGGCAACTTTGAAGACTACCTCAGCTCCCGCGGGGAGGACGGAAAACTGCCCGAATACATTATCAAGATCCGCGAAGGGAACGAAGAACACGTGGAGTACTTCATCGACGACGACGCCTTGAAAACCTTCTCTGAGGCCAACCCGGACCTCCAGCTCTTCGGCCTTAGCAAGGCCGCCGATCAGACCGGCGCCGAGGGGGCGGAAAATGGAAACGGCGCCCCCAAGGTCACACGCCGCGCCATCCTCAACGACATCCACGAGGCCAACAGCATTCGCAAACTCATCGATCGTCTCGGCGAACTCGGCCTCCACATCGATCACTTCGCCGCCCAGGACGAACCCCTCTTTGAAATCATCGAAGGCAAGGGCGAAAAGGCGAAGGCCCACGCCATCTTCAGCGTCCCCGAGATTCGCCAGCAGATCCTCGACATCGGCAGCCGCGGCGTCGATATCACCCGATTCAAGGGCCTCGGGGAAATGAACGCGAAGGACCTCTTCAACACGACGATGGACCCCGCCAATCGCAAACTCCTCCGCGTCAAACTCACCGACGACAACGAGGTCGAGGCCGACAAGATGTTCACCATCCTCATGGGCGACATCGTCGAACCCCGCCGCCAGTTCATCGAGGACAACGCGCTCAACG